>JBKJSN010000108.1:0-2897 GCA_046595815.1 Mycobacteriales bacterium | reverse complement strand
CCGACTTTGTGCGCATTGCGCTGGCGGATGGAGCGACCCTGGAGGTGCTCCGAACAGCAGCCACCGAATTCACCGCGACCGTAGCCGGCGGCCCGCCACGCACTCTCGAGGATCTCGTCCACCCCTACCTAGCTCCCATCGCTGCCCTGATTCATCGGTGGCGTGGGATCCCGTCCCTACACGGTGCAGCGGTTGCCACGCCTGCTGGAGCCATTGCATTCCTTGGGGAGCGCGGCCAGGGGAAAACGACGACTGCCGCCGCGTTGCACCACACGCTGGGCGTGACATTGCTAAGTGACGACCTGGTAGTTATTGAAGGAGGTTCTGTCCTTTTCGGTCCCCGAAGCCTGGATCTCCGTGCCTCGGGATCAGCTTTGCTGGGGTTGTCGGGAAATCTGGTACGTGGAGGGCAACGGCTTCGAAGGCTTGTGCCACTGGAGCCGGGCGATGATCCGCCAACGCGATTGATCAGACTTGTTGTACATCTTGAATTCGGTGACTCCGTCAGAGTGCACCACCTGCCACCGAGTAGGCGCCTTAGCTCGCTCGCAAAGCAGTTGTATTGGCCCGGTATCGGGTCTCCGGGTGTAGACCTGCTCAAGCTGACCGCATTGCCGCAAATTGTGTTGGAGCGGCCACAAGGCGCCGCCGGGCTAGCGGGCGCGGTGGAGAAGCTAGCTACCTTGATCGACGGGGGACTTATCGCGTAGGGCGGAGTGGGCGGGTGCCACTAGCAACCCCTCTGTGGAACGTCATGGAATTCCCCAGGGCTGGCGTCACGCAATTCCCCAGGGGTCCGGTGTTGCAGGTTAGTCAGCGGTGACCTCCTTGGTGTCGGGTGACACGCGGGCGGGCCGCTTTCGGGGCCGGTAGCTCGGTCCGTCCATGAGCAGGACGTGACTGTTGTTGACGAGCCGGTCCAGTAGCGACTCGGCGACGACGGGGTTCGGGAACAGCGGATACCAGTCCGCGGGTGCCCTGTTCGCGGTGTAGATGGTGGAGCGCCCGGCTCGTTCGGTGATGAGCTCGTAGAGGTCATCGGCTTGGGCGTCGGTGAACATCCTGACGCCGAAGTCATCGAGGATGAGTAGGTCGACGCTGGCGAGCTTGCGGAGCCGCGCGCTCCAGGTCCGGTCGGCGTGCCCACCGGCCAGGTGCGCGAGGGCCCTGCTGGCTTTGAGGAACGTAACCGACAGGTTTCGTCGGCAGGCCAGGTTCCCGAGTGCCTGGGCGACGTGGCTCTTCCCGATCCCGACCGGGCCGTGCAGGACGACCGACTCGTTGCGCTCCAGGAACCGCAGAGTCGCAAGGTCCCGGATCGCGTGGACGGGGAGCTTCGCGGAGACGGTGAAGTCGAAGTCCTCCAGGCTGACCTGCTCCTCGAACCGGGCGGCGCGGACCCGGCGGGTCACTGCGGTCGCGGCCCTGCGGTTGAGCTCGTCCTCGCAGAGGACCTGCAGGAACTCCTGATGCCCGAGCTCACCGGCGCGGGCCTGGCCCAGCCGAGCCTCCAGGGTGTCGAGCATCCCGCCGAGCTTCAGCGACCGCAGGGTGCTCTCGAGCTGATGGACCGCGGTCACGACGCCACCTCCGCGGGCACGAGGGTGAGCAGGGCGACTGGTCCTCGTAGGTGCGCCGCGGCTCCGCCGTCGCCAGCGGCGGTCGCGGGGGTGGTCTGCCGGTCGGTGCCGGCGGCGAGGATCCCCTTCACGGTCTTGTAGGACGGGTCCCCGACAGCCATCGCGAGCAGGCACGCGTTCTCGAGGCGTTCGGGGGTGTTCTTGTCCGCCAGCCCCAGCACGCCCTGGGCCGCGCGCAAACGGAACAAGGCGTTGACCTCCAGCAGCTCCGCGATCAGCGCGACCGCCCCGGGGCCGATCTCGGCGGCGCGGGTGCGGCACCATGTGGGGGTCCGCATGTGGAAGGCGATCTTCTCCGGCGGGTAGTCGGCGTAGTCGGTCACCCGACCCGTCGCCACCGCGATGTGGGTCTTGACGAGCTCACTTGCGAGGAACAGCTGCACGTGGGTGTCGGACAGGCGGGCGTCCAGGTGCTGGCCGATGAACCGCCACGGCACGGAGTAGAGCGCCTTGCCGACCTTGACGTGGATGTCCGGACCGACCTTCGGACGCGACCAGCTCGTCAGCTCGAACGCCCTGGTCGGCAGCGGCTGCAGAGTGTGCTGCTCGGTCGCGGCGAACACCACCGCGGGGGCCGCCCCACCGAGCGGCCGGCAGGCCCTGCGGCCGGCGACCTCGCTGCTCCACCGGATCGCGTCGGTCTGCATCTGCTCCAGGCTGCTGAACTCCCGGCCGCGCCAGAAGCTGTCCCGCACGTAGGGCATGGGTCGTTCGACGCGGGCCTTGTCCTTGGGCTTGAAGACCCGCGCAGGGTCGATCAGCAGGCCGTAGTGCGCGCCGAGCTCGGCGTAGGAGCGGTTGATCTTCGGGTCATACAAGTCCGGCCGTTCGACGCCGGTCTTCAAGTTGTCCGGCACGATCCGCTCGGTCACACCGCCGAAGAACGCGAACGCCGCGACGTGCGCGTCGTTCCACGCCCGCTGGTCCATCACCAGCAACGGCCGCACGAACATGTGCCGCGACGCCGCGAGGACCATCACGAACGCCCACACCCGTCGGCGGGCCTGCCGGGTCGGGTCCCACCACATCCCGAGCATCCCGTAGTCGACCTGCGCCTCATGACCCGGCGCAGGGCCGTCCCGCAGGACCGTGACCTGCGCGGCGAGCATCTGTTCGGGCAGGTTCGCCGCCAGATACCGGCGCAGGCTCGACAGGCTCGCCTCCAGGCCGTGCTCGTCACGCAGCCGCTGGTGGATCGTCGAGACCGTCACCTGCGGCAGCAGGTCCTTGATCGAGGTGTTCCACGACACGATCGCC
>JBKJSN010000196.1:0-21559 GCA_046595815.1 Mycobacteriales bacterium | reverse complement strand
TCAGCTCGGTGGGGAACGGGCCCTCGCCGACGCGGGTCGTGTAGGCCTTGATCACCGCGATCACCTTGTCGATGCGGTTGGGCGCGATGCCCGAGCCGGTGCACGCGCCACCGCTGGTGGCGTTGGACGAGGTGACGAACGGGTAGGTGCCGTGGTCGACGTCGAGCAGCGTCGCCTGGCCGCCCTCGAGCAGCACGGTCTCGCCGCGGTCGAGCGCCTCGTTGAGCAGCAGGCCGGTGTCGCGCATCATCGGGCGCACGCGGTCGACGTAGGACAGCAGCTCCTCGACGACCTCGTCGACCAGCACGGCCTTGCGGTTGTAGACCTTCACGAGGACCTGGTTCTTGACCTCCAGGGCGCCCTCGACCTTCTGGCGCAGGATCTTCTCGTCGAACAGGTCCTGCACCCGGATACCGACGCGGTTCATCTTGTCGGCGTACGTCGGACCGATGCCGCGTCCGGTCGTGCCGATCTTGCGGGAGCCCAGGAAGCGCTCGGTGACGCGGTCCAGGACGCGGTTGTACGACGCGATGACGTGGGCATCGGCGCTGATGACGAGGCGGCTGGTGTCGATGCCCCGGGACTCAAGGCCCGCGATCTCGGTGAACAGCACCCCGAGGTCCACGACGACGCCGTTGGCGATCACCGGGGTGCAGCCGGGAGACAGGATGCCGCTGGGCAGCAGGTGCAGGGCGTAGGTCTCACCACCGACGACGACGGTGTGCCCGGCGTTGTTGCCACCGTTGAACTTCACGACGTAGTCGACAGCACCACCGAGCTGGTCGGTGGCCTTGCCCTTGCCCTCGTCGCCCCACTGGGCGCCGATGAGGACGAGTGCCGGCATGCGAATCTCCTAGGTCGTGAGCGGCCGTGACAAGCCATCCTGAAAAGCAACGTGAAAAGCCAAAAGGCCCCCGCAAGTGCGAAGGGCCTCTTGCGGGGAGAGTGTAGTCGTATCGTGCGCATGTGGTGAAGATCCCTGGCGCTGACAGCCTCGTGTCCGGTCTGCTCTCGGTCCTTCAGGCCCAGACGGAGGCTCTCGCAGCGCTACCGGGCGCGGTGCAGTCGCTGAGCGCGTCGGTGAAGAACCTGGCGGAGGCGACGGCTGGCGCCAAGGAGACCGTCATCACGCTGAACCGGCTCGCCACCCGGATGGACAGCATCATCACCGAGCTCGAGGAGCCGCTGAAGGGCCTCGCCCCCGGGATGCGCACCCTCGCGACGATCCTCGAGGACCCGGTCATCGCCACGGTGCCGGAGACGCTCGCCCAGGTGCAGCGCGACATCCTGCCGGTCCTGCGGACCCTGGCCGACACCAACGAGCGCGTGGCCTTCATCGCCGGGTCGACCGAGCGGATCATGACCTTCGTCGACGACACCGGCCGCACCCTCGCGGGCCTGCCGGGTGCCGCGCTCCTAGGCCGCCGGAAGACCCCGGCGCCGCCTGCGCAGGCATCGCCGCACTCGAAGGACTAGCCCCCGAGGGCTGCGCGGGCCGCGGGGTCGCTGTCGTCGAGGAACGTGCGGATCCGGTCGGACTCCTGCGTCTCGCCGATCGCTCCGGCGGCGCGGCCCAGCGCGTACAGCGCGCGCAGGAAGCCCTGGTTCGGCGCGTGCTCCCACGGCACCGGACCGTGGCCCTTCCAGCCGTTGCGGCGCAGCGCGTCCAGGCCGCGGTGGTAGCCCACCCGCGCGTAGGCGTAGCTCTCCACGGTCGAGCCCCGCTCGTACGCCGCGTCCGCCAGCGCCGCCCAGGCCGCGCTGCTCGTCGGGAAACGGGCCGCGACCTCCGCGGCGTCGACGTGCGCCTCGAGCATCTGCCGGGGCTCCTGCTCGTCGGGCAACAGGGTGGGGGGCGGGCCGCCGAGCAGGTCCTTGCCGGTGAACGTCATGGCTCCATCCTGCCCGTCCCGCAAACGATCTTCCTCAGATCACGGTCCCGGCCGCTCGACCGGGCGCGATTTGACGAAGATCGCGGTGGGGTGGGGTGCGGGGCGGGTACGGCGCAAGCTCAGGTGACGGGCAGGGCCCAGGAGGCGTTCCACACGACGCGGTCTACGACGCCCGGCTTCACATGCAGGCCCTTCTCGGCGGCGAACCGGGCCGCCACGCGGGCGCTCTTGGGGCCGAAGCGGCCGTCGGCCTTGATGTCCCAGCCGCGATCGGCCATGCGCGCCTGCCACGCACGGACGTCGGAGCGCTTCTGCTTCACCAAGCTCTTGGTCAGCGGCTGGGTGAACTCCGGTGTGCCGACGAGCACGGTGCGGTGGCCGCCACGGGAGGCACGGTCGTCCTGGCGGCCCAGCCCGAGCTTGCGCGCGCAGGCGGGCCAGGGCGCCCAGCCGCGGTCTTCCTGCAGCTCCTGGGCGGCACGGTCCTGCGTGGTGGACGACGCTGTGTGGGGGTACCCGTCGTACCCGAGCCCGCGCCAGGTGCGCAGGTCGAACTGGTACGCGCCGTAGTAGCCGTTGCCGGTGTTGACGCGGTAGTCGCCACCGCTCTCGCACTGACGGAGCCGGGCGAAGTCGCGCGCACTCGCTGAGGTGGCGGCATCCGCGGGCGCGGCCAGCGCACCCATCGTGGCGGTCAACCCGCCCACGAAGGTCCCTGCGACCAACGTCGGTGCGGCCTTGCTGGGCTTGGCGTGACGGGGCTTGTGCGAGCTCAACAACGGCACGGGCCATTCCTCCCCAAGATCGTCGGCGTGTCGACTCGACAGCCTAGGTGCCTTCGGCGTATATGGGCTAGGGGTTGAGGCAAAACCGGCAATCCGGTCAGGGCCGGGTCAGCTGGCGGCGTGGAGCCAGTCGTGCAGCGGTCGGCAGGCCCGCCAGACGGCCACGATCCGGGTCTTGGCCTTGGTCGTCGCCAGCCACGGCTCGACCGGCCACTCGGTGAAGCCGTAGAACGACTTCATCCGCAGCAGCTCGATCCGGGGGTGCTCGCGGTCGTACCCGCGGGGTGCGGTCTTGAGCGCATCACCGCCCAACCGCACCCCCTTCTTGGCCATCGCCGCGACGATGGCCTCCAGCCCGGCGCCGGTGCGGTCGTCGGCGATCGCGCGACGGACCCGCTCCAAGTGGGCAGGCTCCAGCGCGTACGCGCCGCCGCCCGCCATCAGGCCGGCCGCCCCGAGCTGGACGTAGTTGACCCGCCCCTCGTCGTCGGTGCACACCGCGCCGATGTGGTCCTTGTACGGCGTCTTGTCCTTGGCGAAGCGGACGTCGCGGTACGGGCGGAACACCTTGGCCGCGCCGAACTCCGGGGCCAGCTCGCTGAGCAGGGCGTCCATCGGAGCCCGCACGTGCTCGTCGTACTGCCCCTTGTGCGCCGTCCAGTAGGCCTTGGTGTTGTCCTCGTCGAGGCCGTCCCAGAAGTCGATCGCCTCGTCGGGCCAGCCTCTGAAGGTCACTTCCCCGCCGTACCCGCGGAGCGCAGGTCCTCGCAGGCGCGTACGACGCGAGCCGCCATCGACGCCTCGGCGCTCTTGCCCCAGGCACGCGGGTCGTAGAGCTTCTTGTTGCCGACCTCGCCGTCGACCTTCAGCACGCCGTCGTAGTTGGTGAACATGTGCGCCGCCACGGGACGGCTGAAGGCGTACTGCGTGTCGGTGTCGACGTTCATCTTCACGACGCCGTAGTCGAGGGCCTCGCGGATCTCCTCCAGCAGCGAGCCGGAGCCACCGTGGAAGACCAGGTCGAACGTCTTGCCGGTCTTGGCCTGCACGGCGTCCTGAATCTCCTTGAGGATCGTCGGCTTGAGCTTGACGTTGCCGGGCTTGTAGACCCCGTGCACGTTGCCGAAGGTCGCCGCGAGAAGGTACCGACCGCGCTCGCCCACCCCGATCGCCTCGGCGGTCCGCAGCGCGTCTTCGGCTGTGGTGTAAAGCTTTTCGTTGATGGCGTTCTCCACGCCGTCCTCTTCACCGCCGACGACGCCGATCTCGAGCTCCATGACGATGCGGGCCTTGGCGCACGCGTCCAGCAGCTCCTGCGCGATGGTGAGGTTCTCGCCCAGCTCGACCGCGGAGCCGTCCCACATGTGGCTCTGGAACAGCGGCAGCTCGCCCCGGTCGACGCGCTCCTGGCTCAGCGCGATCAGCGGCCGCATGAAGCCGTCGAGCTTGTCCTTCGGGCAGTGGTCGGTGTGGAGCGCGACGGTCACGGGGAAGTTCTTCGCAACGACGTGGGCGTACTCCGCGAGGGCCACGGAGCCGGTGACCATGTCCTTGACCTTCGGCCCAGAGAGGTACTCCGCGCCACCCGTGCTGACCTGGACGATCCCGTCGCTGCCCGCGTCCGCGAAGCCCTGCAAGGCAGCGTTCAGCGTCTGCGAGCTCGTGACGTTGATGGCGGGGTAGGCGAAGCGGCCGGCCTTCGCCCGGTCAAGCATGTCGGCATAGGCCTCAGGGGTGGCGATGGGCATCGGTGGTGCTCCTCATACGCAGGTACGGCGGCAAACACCGATCCTGCCAGACCTGTCGTCGCGCCTTGGCCACGGTCGCCTCACCTCTGCCCGACTTGCGGCACAAACGGTGACCACGCAACTACGCTCCGCGAGTTGCCCACTTTCACCCGAGGAGTCCCGTGTCTCGCTCCGCCCGCCGCCTCGCTGCCATCGCAGCCACGGCCGTCGCCGCCACAACTCTGTTGGTGCCGCTGACCGCTGTACCTGCCTTGGCTGTCACCGCCACGGAAACCGAGTTCTTCCTCGCCGACAGCAACGGGGACTACTCCTACGAGTTGTGGAAGCGCACGGCTCCGACGGGCACGGCCACCAAGGTCGCCGGCGACGCGACGCACACCTACGCCGATCTCTCAGTGTCGACGGACGGCTCGAGGATCGCCTACCGGCAGACGACCCTGAACAGCGTCGGAAACCCCGTCAGCGACCAGCTCATCGTGCGCGATGTGAGCGGCAACCTGGTCCGCATCGTGTCCAGCGTCGCCGCGAGCCTCACGAGTGGGAGCAGCCAGCCGGTGCTCTCCCCCGATGGCAACACCCTCGTGTGGTCCAACGGCGGGCCGGACTCCACGCCGAGCCTGTACCGCGCAGGCGTCGGCTCGGGTGCTCCGACGTTGGTCAAGAGCGGCTACTTCAGCCCCGTCTTCGTGGACTCCTCCACGCTGCTCGCGCAGAGCAATGCCACCGGCGCGTGGGCCACGATCCCGCTCGCGGGCGGGACGGCGACGACCGTGAGCGGCGTCCCGGACACCGCCTCCTCGCTCGCAGTGTCCCCGGACGGCACGCAGCTCGCCTGGTCCGCTGACACGACAGCCAGCGCCAGCTTCACCTCTGACCTCAAGGTGGCCAGCCTGGCCGTGGCCAGCGGCGTCGCCACGATCGGCGCGCCACAGACGGTGGCCACCGGGCAGGACAACATCGAGCCGACCTTCTCGCGCGACGGCAACACCGTGTACTTCGTGAAGTGGGACGGCAACATGGGCGCCGGCGAGATCTGGGCGGCTCCCTCCTCCGGCGCGAGCTCGAGCGCGCTCAGCGTCGCCAGCGCCAGCGATGAGCTGGACGTGGTGATCGGTACCACCGATGACGGCACCCTCCCTGGAGCCGTCACCGCGAAGCCGGCCGTCCTCAACGGCACCGGCGCGACGGTCGGCTGGACGCTGCCGACCGACACGGACCGGTCCGGCGTGCGCATCACCCGCAGGCTCGGCAGCACCGTACAGAAGGCGGTCTACGTGCCCGCCCCGGTGACCTCCTACGCGGACAGCGGCTTGGTGCTCGGCACCACCTACACCTACTCGTTCCAGGCCGTCGACCGCTCCGGCAACCTGGGCGCCACGGCGATGCGCAGCCTCACCGCGCTCAAGCCGGCCCCGGTCGTCGCGGACCCGACGTCGACGACCTCGACCAAGGCCGCCTTCCCGGTCACCTTCGCAGCGACCGCTCCGTCGAATGCCACGTTCAACGTGGACTACCTGGTCGCCGGCGCCACGACCTGGACGCCCTGGGTCACCAACACGGCGGGCCGGCTCCGCACGTTCGGCACTGCCGCGACCACCGGAGTCGCGGCGACGACCAGCACCGCTGGCACGAGCTACAGCTTCCGGGTGCAGGTGAAGGACGCCTTCGGCAACGCCAGTGGTTGGGTCAGCAGCAGCAGAGCGGTGGTGCCGTTCGACCAGAGCAAGGCCACCCTCTCCGGCGGCACGACGCTTTCGAACGCTTCCGCCTACCTCGGCAGCTACCGCAAGCTGAGCTCGACGAGCAGCTACGCCAAGGTGACCCTCACGGGCAACCGGCTGCAGGTCGTCGGCCTGAAGTGCTCGAGCTGCGGGGCGTTCGCGATCTACGACGGTTCCACGCTCGTCGCCACGGTCGACACCTACGCCTCCACCACGAAGTACCGCCAGGTGCTGTACACCCGCAGCTACAGCACCCTCGGCACGCACACCTTCACGATCCGACCGAAGGGCACCTCCGGCCGGCCGGCCGTGATGCTCGACGGGTTCGCGATGCGCCGCTGAGTCCAGCGCTCTCGGGAGGCCGGCGTCGCACGATGACGCCGGCCTCCCGCCGTACGGGAACTAGGTTGTTGCGGTGACCACAGCGCTCCCTGCCCTCCTGGACGGCCAGCACCTCGTATCGACGTTCGGCGTCCTGGGGCTGTTGCTCATCGTCTTCGCCGAGACCGGGCTGCTGCTCGGGTTCTTCCTGCCGGGGGACTCGCTGCTGTTCGCGGCGGGGTATGCCGCGACGGGTGCGATCGACGGGCTGCACCCGAACATCGCGCTGGTGTGCTTCGGCGTCACCGTCGTGGCGATCGCCGGCGCGCAGACGGGCTATCACATCGGGCAGGTCGCGGGGCCGCGCCTGTTCCAGCGCGAGGACTCCCGGTTCTTCAAGAAGGCGTACGTCACCAAGGCCGAGGAGGTCGTGGAGCGGTACGGCGCAGGGAAGGCCATCGTGCTCGCGCGGTTCATCCCGGTGGTGCGGACGTTCCTCAACCCGCTCGTGGGCGCGGGGAACCTGCCGGCGCGCACATTCTTGCTGTGGAACGTCGTGGGCGGCGTGCTGTGGGGGACGGGCGTGACGCTGCTGGGGTACTACCTGGGCCAGGTGGACGTGATCGGCAACAACCTCGAGGTCTTCGCGATCCTCGTCGTGCTGCTCAGCATCGCCCCGATGGCCTGGGAGTTCCTCCGGTCCCGCCGCTAACCGGTTGTCTGCCCGTTCCGTCGCCCGGGCCGAGCAGACAACGTCAGGAGAAGTTGACGTCGACGGGGGCGCGGACGGCCGGGTCGTCGGTCTCGAAGTACTCAGCCTTCTCGAAGTGGCCGAAGGAGGCCACGATCGAGGACGGGAAGGCCTCGACGCGGGTGTTGAGGGCGCGCACGTTGCCGTTGTAGAACCGGCGGCCGGCCGCGATGCGGTCCTCGGTCTCGGCCAGCTGGGCCTGCAGCTGCTGGAAGGGGCCGGCGGCCTTGAGGTCCGGGTAGTTCTCCGCGATCGCCATGAGCCCGCGCAACGAACCGGCGAGCATCGTCTCGGCTTCGGCCTTGGCTGCGACGTTGGGCGCGCTCACCGCTGCGGCCCGGGCCTGCACGACCTGAGTCAGGGCCGTGCGCTCGTGCGCGGCGTATCCCTTGACGGTCTCGACCAGGTTCGGGATCAGGTCGTGGCGCCGGGTCAGCTCGACGTCGACCTGTCGCCAGGACTCCTCGACGAGGTTCCGCTGCCGGACGAACCGGTTGTAGCTGACGATGACTGAGAGAACGAGCAGCACGACGACGCCAAGGGCGACGTAGACAGCGATCACGGTGCGATGCCTTTCCGGTCAGACCAGACGTACGCGGGCACGCCGTCCAGCAGCGCGCAGAGAGTGTCGAGCCGGGCGAGCAGCTCGGACGGGCTGTGCGCGCCACTCTCCCAGCACAGGGCATCGACGCCGCAGAGCCGGACATGCTGGGCCGGACGGGCCAACAAGGCCTCCATCGTCCGAGCCGGGAGCACGTCGTAGGCGAGCTTGGCGTCCCTGCACTGCACCCGGTAGCGACGGTTGAAGTCCTCACTCTCCAGCTCGATGTCCTGCATCCCGAGCATGGTGCCGAAGCGACCGAGCAGGCCCTCCGGCACGATCTCGAGCTCCGGCAGCGGCGCCGGGAGCCCAAGGGCACAGATGGCGTAGCGATGCGTGTGGGTGGTCCGGTTCCCCTTCGAGTCGGTGCTGTGCGTCTCGTAGGAGCAGTCGAAGGCCACCATCGGCCGATCCCGGAACGCGCCCTCCAGCACGTTCTTGGCTTCGTAGCTGTCCCCGACGTCGAACGGATTACCGCTGAAGCGTGCGGTCCAGCTGTCGTCGCGCGCGGTCCAGCGCCAGCCCTGGCTCAGCGCGAACTGCTGGAACAGCTCCCGTCGCTTCTTGGCCTGCGCCCAGCTCCACCAGATCCCCGCGACCGCGACGGCCATAAAAGCCAGCAGCAGCAGGGGGAAGCCGCTCTCAGCCAAGACCCAGGTCCGTCAGGGAGTAGGCGTAGCGGTAGGGCACGCCCTCGGCTTCGATCTTCTCGCCCGCCCCGGTGTCCCGGTCCGCGATGGTCGCGACACCGACGGGGATCGCGCCGGCCTCGCGTACGGCGGCCAGTGCGGCCAGCGGAGACCCGCCGGTCGTGGACGTGTCCTCGACCACGAGCACCCGGCGCCCGGCGATGTCCGGTCCTTCGATGCGTCGCTGCAGCCCGTGTGCCTTGGCCTCCTTGCGCACCACGAAGGCGTCCAGTCGACGACCGGCTGCGGCGGCCTGGTGGATCATCGCGGCCGCGATCGGGTCGGCGCCCATCGTGAGACCGCCGACGGCGTCGAAGTCCCAGTCCTTCGTGAGGTCGAGCATCACCCGCCCGACCAGGGGAGCAGCCTCGCCCGACAGCGTGGTGCGGCGCAGGTCGACGTAGTAGTCGGCCTCGAGCCCGGACGACAAGGTGACCTTGCCGTGGACGATCGCCTGGGACTGGACGAGGGACAGGAGTGCGTCGCGGTCGGTCACGAGCGACAGCCTAGGCCGGGAGGAGCACGAGGTCGTCGCCCTTGCGGTCGACCACCACCTCGTCGCCGTCGCGGATCTCGCCGGCGAGCAACGCCCGGGCCAGCCGATCTCCTATCGCCTTCTGCACCAGCCGCCGCAGCGGTCGGGCGCCGTAGACCGGGTCGAAGCCCGTCAGAGTCAGCCACTCCCGCGCCGCGTCGGTGACCGTCAGCGTCAACCGTCGCCCGGCCAGCCGTCCTGCCAGCAGAGCCACCTGCAGGTCGACGATCCGCTCGAGCTCGGCGGTGGTCAGCGCGTCGAAGACCACGATCTCGTCCAGCCGGTTGAGGAACTCCGGCTTGAACGCCCCGCGCACCACCTCGAGCACCCGCTCGCGATAGTCCGGCTGTCCGACGTACGCCGAGCCCAGGTTCGAGGTCAGCACCAGGATCGTGTTGCGGAAGTCGACCGTGCGGCCCTGTCCATCGGTGAGCCGGCCGTCATCGAGCACCTGCAGCAGCACGTCGAACACATCAGGGTGCGCCTTCTCGACCTCGTCGAACAGCACCACGGAGTACGGCCGCCGCCGCACCGCCTCGGTCAGCTGTCCGCCCTGGTCGTAGCCCACATAGCCCGGCGGCGCCCCGACGAGCCGTGCGACCGCATGCTTCTCGGCGTACTCGCTCATGTCGATGCGCGTCAGCGCTCGCTCGTCGTCGAACAAGAACGCCGCCAGCGCCTTCGCCAGCTCCGTCTTGCCGACACCGGTGGGCCCGAGGAACAGCAACGACCCCGTGGGCCGGTCGGGGTCGGAGACGCCAGCCCGCGCTCGGCGTACCGCATCAGACACAGCCTGTACGGCGGGGAGCTGGCCGATCAGCCGCTCCCCGAGCGCGTCTTCCATCCGCAGGAGCTTGGCGGTCTCCCCCTCGAGGAGCCGTCCGGCTGGGATCCCGGTCCAGGACGCGACCACCTCGGCGATGTCGTCGGCGGTCACCTGCTCCTTGACGAGCGCATCCTCGATGGGCACCGAGGAGCCGAGTTCCTTTTCAAGAGAAGGGATCTCGCCGTACTGAAGGCGGGAGGCGAGCTCGAGGTCACCGTCGCGCTGGGCCCGTTCGAGCGCGGACCGCAGCTCTTCCAGCTCCCGCTTCAGGGAGCCGACGCGGTTGAGCCCGGCCTTCTCCTTCTCCCAGCGGACGTTCAGCTCCGCGAGCTCCTCCGCGCGGTCCGCCAGCTCGCGCTGGAGCACCTCCAGCCGGGCCACCGAAGCGGGATCGGTCTCCTTCGACAGCGCCAGCTCCTCCATCCGGAGGCGGTCCACCGTGCGCTGCAGCTCGTCGATCTCGACCGGTCGGCTGTCGATCTCCATGCGCAGCCGAGCGGCGGCCTCGTCGACGAGGTCGATCGCCTTGTCGGGCAGGAAGCGCGCAGTGATGTAGCGGTCCGACAAGGTCGCCGCCGCCACCAGCGCGGAGTCGGTGATCTCCACGCCGTGGTGCGCTTCGTAGCGGCCCTTGAGCCCGCGCAGGATCGCGACGGTGTCCTCGGCCGACGGCTCGTCGACCAGGACCTGCTGGAAGCGTCGCTCCAGGGCCGGGTCCTTCTCGATGTTCTCGCGGAACTCATCGAGGGTCGTCGCGCCGATCATCCGCAGCTCGCCGCGCGCGAGCATCGGCTTGAGCATGTTGCCCGCATCCATCGAGCCGTCCCCGCGCCCGGCGCCGACGACCGTGTGCAGCTCGTCGAGGAAGGTGATGATCTCGCCGTCGCTGTCCCTGATCTCGGCGAGCACCGCCTTGAGTCGCTCCTCGAACTCGCCGCGGTACTTCGCCCCGGCGATGAGGGCTCCCATGTCCAGCGACACCAATCGCTTGTCCCGCAAGGACTCTGGGACATCGCCGGCCACGATCCGCTGAGCCAGCCCCTCGACGACCGCGGTCTTGCCCACCCCCGGTTCGCCGATGAGGACCGGGTTGTTCTTGGTACGGCGGGACAGCACCTGCACGACGCGCCGGACCTCGGCGTCGCGTCCGATGACCGGGTCGAGGCGGCCGGCGCGAGCGGCTGCGGTGAGGTCCACGCCGTACCTCTCCAGCGCCTGGTAGGTCGACTCCGGGTCCTGCGAGGTGATCCGCCGGTTGCTGCCGCGGACGGTCGGGAAGGCCGCGAGCAGTGCCTTGGCCGGCGGGAGTCCGAGGTCTGCCGCCGCACCCGCCAGGCCCACGACGAGGTGTTCGGTGGACACATACTCGTCCTGCACCTCACGCGCCGCAGACTGCGCGGCCTGCATCGCCTGCAGCACGCCGCGGTTCAACGACGGCGCCGCGACCGAGGCTCCACTGGCGATGGGCAGGGCTCGGAGCCGGGCCTCGGCGGCTGCGCGCACCGCGGTCACGTCTCCCCCGGCCGCCGACACCAGCGGCACCGCCATCCCGCCCTCGGCGTCGAGCAGGGCGAGCAGCAGGTGCGCGGGCGTCACCTCGGGATGGCCGGCGGATGCAGCCCGCCGTACAGCGGTGGAGACGGCTTCCTGGGACTTCGTGGTCAGCCGGTCGTCCATGCAGGCAGGGTCCTCTCACATGCGGGGTCGGTCCACCCTGTTGCAACGTGAGAGCAAGGGGCCCTGTTCCACTTTGACCAGGCGCGGCGGGTCAGCAGCCGGGGAGGCGGAAGGCCACGATCTTGGTGCTCCAGTCGAAGACGCCGAAGGTGGCCATGTATTCGGTGGTGTACCAGAAAGTGCAGTCGTCGACCGGGTCCACCGTCAGGGCGCTGTAGTCGCCCCAGCGAGCGACGTTCGAGGCGGTCAGCTGCTCGCCGAAGCCGTCGACGACGTGCGTCTCCTTCGCGAGCTGCCCCTGCGGGTCGCTGGCGAGCCGGCCGGTCACGCGGATCGAGGGGAAGGTGACCGTCGGGCCGCTGACGCTGTACCCGATGGCCAGACCCCCACGCTTGTCCATCGCCGCGGAGCTCATCCACCGGCTGTCGCCGTCCGGGACGTAGGTGCCCTGCTGGTACACCGACCAGCCCGAGGTCCGGCCCCTGCGCAGCTCGTACCACCGCAGCCCGACCGCCGCCGTGATCTGAGCGTCCACGGCATGGGTCACCGCCATGGCGTCGTGCCCGTCCGCGAATCGCCGCCACGCGAGCCGGAACATCGGGCGGTCCGACAGCACGTCCAGCCCTACCAGGGCGACCTGGCCGGCGACCCCGGTCAGCGGCTGCGGCGCACAGGGCGCGGCGTTGCGCGCGGCGGTCTCATAGAGCAGCCCACAGGCTGGGTTGTAGGGAGCCGTGCGTACCGGCTGAGGGGTGTCCAGCCGGCTGCGCTCGGGCTTGGCCCAGTCGATGTGCAGGGAGTAGAGCGCCAGCCCCGGCGACCCCTCGACCGTGCCGAGGCCGATCAGCGGCACGTCCTCCTTCAACGACGGGAAGCGCGTGCCGTCGATGTCAGCCGGCAGCAGCGCCGGCGCGTTCGCCGCCAGCTGGAAGCACTGCTGGGTCGCGGGCAGCCCGCGGAGCATCGCCGCCCGCGGGAAGGCACACACCTTGGTGCCCGACTCGGGGCTGAACATGTTGTACGTCGTGACATAGGAGTGCGACCAGACCCCCGCCTTCGGGTAGTCGTTGAACCCCTTGTACTGGAAGGCGTATCGGTGATAGCTCCCGAGGGCGTTCTCGCCCTTGGACACCGCGATGCACTCGAAGTTGCCGGTCCCGTTCACCGCGAACTGCTGCAGCACCCAGCGCCGCGCCTGCCGGTCGTAGTTGACCACCGGGTCCCCGTCGTTCTGCTTCTCGCAGTCGCCGCCGAAGCCCTTGAAGACGGTGTTGCCGGGCACCGGGCCGAGCAGGTGCGCGCCCGTCGCCTTGTCCAGCACCGCCATGGAGGAGTTCACCCACTGCACGTACTGCGTGCGCCCAGCGGCACCGACGGTGTCCGGCGGGATGGCCTCCGGCGAGTATTTGGCGTCGAAGCCGTTCCCCAGCCCGGTGTAGTTGTGCACGATCCGGGTCCGGGCCGGCAGGGTCGTCTCAGACTGCTGGACGGTGTCGACCAGACCCTCGCGGAACGGGATCGGAAGGCGTCCAGCCTCGGTCTTCACTCCACCCCGGGACGCAGTGCGGGGGGCCAGAGCGAGCTCACTCAGCGGCGCGCTGGTGTCGTGCCGCACCGCTGAGGTGACCGTCAGGCGCGGATCGAGCGACACGCTCCCCATCGCGCCCGGGACGAGCAGCGCGGCCGCCGACAGCGTGGCCGCGGCGAGGACAAGGCGAAGCGGACGCACAGCAGAACTCCTGGGGAAAGGCGGGAGGCACGATCCTCGCCGCCTCACGGGCGGAGCGCAATGACGGTTGGCTCAGTGCACCGGCTGCGTGGGTACGGCGGCAGACATCAGGTGCGCCAGCGAGGTTCGCGCGTCGGCGGGCCGGCCGTGCAGGTAACCCTGGCCCAGCTGAGCGCCGAGCCGACGCAACTGAGCTGCCTGCTCGGCCGTCTCGATGCCCTCGGCGACGACCTGCAGGTCGAGCGCCCGGGCGAGCTGGACGACGGCTGCGGGTACGGCCTCGCCGCCGCGCCCCTCGTGCAGCGTCGCGGTGAAGGACCGGTCGAGCTTGAGCACGTCGACGGGGAAACGGGACAGGTAGGACAACGAGGACCATCCTGTGCCGAAGTCGTCGAGGGCGATACGAACACCCTCGGCGCGCAGGTGCTGCAGCCGTCGTCCGACGGCCTCGTCTTCCAACAGCACGCCCTCGGTGACCTCCAGGACGAGACACTCGGGAGGGACGCCTGTGCGCGCCAGCAGGGCGAGCACGCGGGCCGCCGTACCCGGCTCTTGAAGGGTGCGGCCGCTGGCGTTGACCGCCAGGTGCAGCCGCATCGCCTCGGGCGTCGCCGACCGCCAGCGGGCCAACTCACGCAGCGCAGCCTCGAGCACCGCGAAGTCGATCGGCACGACCAGGCCGGTCTGCTCGGCGAGGCCGATCCAGTCACCGGGGGCCTCGATCTCCCGGCCCGGCCGGATCCAGCGCGCGAGGGCCTCAAAGCCCACCAGGCGGCCGTCCTCGAGGTCCACGATGGGCTGGAACCACGGCACGATCTCGTTGCGTTCGAGGGCGGCGACCAGCTGGGTGCGCAGGTCGAGGCGGCGCAGCAGCGAGGCGCTCATCTCCGGCCGGTAGCCCAGCCAGCGGTTCCCGCCGGCTGCCTTTGCGGCGTACATCGCGACGTCCGCGCGGCGCAGCAGATCGCCGAGGGAGGACTGGTCGGTGCGCTCCACGACGCCCAGGCTGGCCTCGACCCGCAGTTCCTGGCCCACGAGGAGCAGCGGCGCACCGAGCACGTGGACCAGCCGCGAGGCGGTCTCGCCCACGTCACCGCGCAGCAGGATCGCGAACTCGTCACCGCCAAGTCGGCCGACGACGTCCCGCGGCCCGACCGCATCGCGCAACCGGGCGGCGACCTCGACCAGCAGGGCGTCGCCGGCGTCGTGGCCGAGGGTGTCGTTGACGCCCTTGAAGTCGTCGAGGTCGAGCAGGCCCACCGCCATGGGGGCCGGGTTCTCCAGGGCGGAGGTCACGAGCTCCAGGAAGCCGGTGCGGTTGACGAGCCCGGTGAGGTCACAGCGGGTGGCGCGTGAGCGCAGCTCCTCGGCCAGCCGCTCACGATCGTCGATGGTCGCCTTCAGGACCGCCTCGCGTCCACGAAGCTCGGCGAACAGCCCCCGACCTCGCAGCGCGCTGAGGAAGAAGATCGCGGCGGACGCCGTGGCCACCAGCACGCCCCCGGCGTCGTCGCCGACCAGGTCGCCGCGCAGGACCAGCACCATCAACAGGGCTGGCGGCATCATGGCCGGCAGGGATAGGGCGAGCGTCCGGCGCGGGGTCGTGCTGTCGACCGCCGGGCGCTTCTCGGTGACGTCCCCCATGCGAGGGTGCAGAGCTGCGGCGCCCAGGGCGAGGTAGGCCACCATCCAGCCGACGTCGGTCACCTCTCCGGACAGGTACGTGCCGTCGAGCGACCTGATACCGAAGACGACGTCGGCGACCAGCAGTCCGGTCAAGCCCAGCAGGAGCAGCCGGTGCGGCGTGGATCGGGAGTGGCGGTTGCCGAGCTGGTGGATCACCAGCAACAGCAGCAGCAGGTCCATGCACGGATAGGCGAGCGCGGTCAGCCGCTCGGCGTGCGTGAAGCTGCCGTCGTGGACGTACGGCGCCAGCAGCGGCAGCCAAGCGGCGACGACAGCACCGCCGGTCCAGATGCCGGCATCGAGCCAGGCCGCGCCGACCCGGATGCCTGAACTGCGCACTGTGCGCCCGACCGCAGCGAACAGCAGCGGGTACGCCGTGAAGTAGAGCAGGTCCGCAGGGCCGGGGAAGGTGACCTCGAGGCCCCGAGCCTCGTACCACGTGAAGACCGCGTCACCGAGGACGAAGCAACAGATGCCCGCTGCGAGCAGGTACCACGCCGCCGGGTTCTCCGGCCGGTGCACGCGCACACCCGCGAGCAGCGCACCGAGCCCGGCGAAGGTCACGCCCAGGTAGACCGTCGAGGCCGTGTCAGCGTCGAGGAAGGGGTAGAGCACGCACAGCGCGAGACCCGCGAAGGCGAACAGCCGCCAGGCGCGTGTCACCCACCGCCTCCTTAGCGCTCGCCAGACAGGTCATGGTCGCTTCGTCCACTTTGGACACTTACTTAAACGATCGGCCACGAGGGACCTCGCCATCCTGGGGCAGGACCGCACCGCCTCCCGTGCTTGAGGCATCAGCGTGTCGCCCACAACGGTCCCTCCATTGGTCCAGATGCCCATGGCAGTCCTAAGAGCGGGACAACCATCTGCGCCGTTCCTTAGCGCGGACTTGTGGCTCCCATGGTTCGCGGGAGGGCCGCACGGGCTGAGCATGAAGCAACCCCCCCGATAACCCTGGAGGAACCGTGAGTCTCCCAACCACCACCGTGCTAGGCACCTTCGCGCTCGGAAGCGTCGGCGCCATCCTGGCCGCCAGCGCCGCCCTGACGGGTCCGAGCCCCTCGCCCCGCAGCGACGAGCAGCCCATCAGCGTCACGAGCGACGCACCCGTCTCTTGCCCGGACGGGACGCGCGAGTTCGACGACTCCTGCGTCAAGATCGTGATCGCCCCGGTGCCGGCGCCGGTCGTCGTTCACGCGGCGCGACCCGCTTCGGAGTCCGCCTCGCAGGACGTGAGCGAGGAGCCGAACGACGACGCCACCGACGGTCCCGATGACGGTGACAGCAACGACGGTGACAGCAACGACGACAGCCAGGGCGAGGACTCCCAGGACGACAGCGAGGCTGACGACAGCGACGACGCTGACGAGGACGACAGCGACGACGCTGAGGACAGCTCCGACGACAGCAGCTCCGACGACAGCAGCTCCGACGACAGCGGCTCCGACGACTAACCGGTGAGAGTCGAGGTCAGCGCGGAGCGCCCAGTTCCAACCTGACCTCGGCTCCACCGCCCGGGCCTCGCCCGAGCACGATGCGCCCGCCTGCGGCCTCCGCCGTACGGCGGGCGATGTCGAGTCCGAGTCCGGTGGACCCCGCGGTGCTGTGACCCCTGGTCAGCGCCGCCTCCGGGATCCCAGGACCCGCGTCACTCACGACCACCACCGCACCGCCGTCGACGCCCTGCTGCACCGCGATCCCCACCGCCGCCCCCCCTGGCGTGTGGACGAGAGCGTTCTGCAGCAGGGCGTCGACTGCTGCTCCGAGCTCGTCGGGTCCTACGCGCACCAGCACCGGGCCCGGCTCCACCGCCACCTCGAAGGGCCGGCCTTGGTCCTCAAGGAGCACGGCCCAGAAGGCCGCCCGTTCGGCCACGACCGTCGCCGCGTCGCACTGGGCCTGCACGCCTTGGCGGACCTGGCGTCTGGCCTCGTGGATGACCTGGTCGATCCCGCGCTGCACGCCGTCGACGTGCTGGCCGAGCCGGTCGCGCACCTCGGGGTCGGTCACCCCGTCGAGGTCCAGGCGAAGCGCGGTCAGCGGAGTGCGCAGCCGGTGCGACAGGTCAGCGACCGCCTCGCGCTCTGCGGCGAGCAGCTCACCGATCCGCTGCGCCAGCACGTTGAGGGCATGACCGACCTCACGCACCTCGTGCGGTCCCCCGAGCGGTGCGCGTGCCGCCAGGTCGCCCGACCCCAGCGCCAGCGCGGTCTGGGCCAGCGCCCGAACGGGTCGGACGGTGCCGCGCGCGAGCCGATCCGCGAGGGCGGTGGCGAGCACCAACAACCCGATCGCCAGGGCGATGACGACGCTGACGGCTGGGACGACGCCCTGCCGCAGCAGGTGGGTGGGCACGAAGCTCCAGACCACCGCCCGGCCCCGGGAGGTGTC
Organism: Mycobacteriales bacterium; assembly: GCA_046595815.1. Taxonomy (GTDB): domain Bacteria; phylum Actinomycetota; class Actinomycetes; order Mycobacteriales; family SCTD01; genus RYN-111. The sequence goes on along the minus strand of JBKJSN010000196.1, from coordinate 4,207 downwards.
GACGGGGACGTAGACCTCCCGCCCAGCCGGCACCGCCGCGGAGAAGGCTCGGCCGTCAGCCGCGAGGGCGAGCGCGTCCGGCGTCCCGTGGTCGGGCTCGCCGAGGACCGCGCCCTCAGGGAGCCGCACACCGACCTTGCGCTCGCCTCGCTGGTTGACCACGACGAAGGCCGTCGTCAGCTGCTGCGGTGAGGACACTGCGACCAGGGCCGCGAGGTTCTGCGCCTCGCGGGTCGCCTCGGACATCGCCCGGTCACTGGCCAGCGTCGTGAGCAGCACCGTCAGCGGCAGCACGAAGGCGATGAGGACCAGCAACGTCGTCGAGGCGACGAGCACGACGACCTGGCGCCTCACGCCGGGTCGACCAGCTTCACGCCCACACCACGCACCGCGTGCAGGTAGCGGGGCTCGCTCGCCGTCTCCCCGAGCTTGCGACGCAGCCACGACAGGTGCACGTCGACCGTCTTGTCGGCCCCGCCGTACGGCATTCCCCATACGGCGGCCATGAGCTCGCGCTTGCTGACGACGGCGCCGGGGCGGGCGGCCAGGTGCGCGAGCAGGTCGAACTCCTTGCGCGTGAGGTCCAGCCGCGCGCCGTCGAGGGTCGCCTGGTGCGCACGGATGTCCACGGTCAGCCCGCCCACGGTCAGCACGCCCGACTCGACGTCACCAGCGCCGGTACGGCGGAGCACCGCCCTGATGCGAGCGTCCAGGTGTTCGGCGGTGAAGGGCTTCACGACGTAGTCGTCCGCGCCGGCATCCAGCGCCCTGACGGTCATCGCATCGTCGTCCTGGGCGGTGGCGACGATGACCGGAACCTTGCTCACAGCGCGGAGCATGGTCAGCACCGTGCAGCCGTCCACATCGGGCAGCCCGAGGTCGAGCACGACGAGGTCGGGCTGATGGGCAATCGCGTCCTGCAGGCCCTCCATACCGGTGGCCGCGGTGCGCACGCCGTGGCCACGCTCGGAGAGCGCGCGGACAAGGGCGGAGCGAATCGCGGGGTCATCCTCCACCAGCAGGAGCTGGGCCATGGTCCGCACGCTAACGAGCGACGGGCCCGCCGGTGCGCCCGCCCGCCTACAGATGACTCCCGCTTGGGGATCTCTTAGGGCGGCGAGCGTCACACTGGTCGGCATGCGATGGCGTGGACCGCTGGCTCTCGGCGCCCTGTGGGTGTCGGCCGCGGCTGTGGCGACCGCGGTCGGCCTGGTCGCCGTGGGGCTCGTCGCGGGTGAGGTCGGTGGTCCGGTCTCGACGCCACTGTCGCAGGACAACGTCCAGGACGCTCTCGCCGGCGTAACGCCGACGTCGGCCTCCCCCCGCGCGACCGCGACGGCGACGCTTACCCCGCGTGCCACGTCCGCGAGCGTCACGCTCGGGGCGCTGCGCACGGTGCGCACCCGTGGCGGCGTCGTCAGCGCGCGGTGCGAGAACCGCGCCCCCAACCTGCTCTACGCCTCCCCGGCCGAGGGCTGGCGCACCGAGCGCAGCCGCGACACCGATGTGCGGTTCGAGCGCGGCGACCAGGAGGTCGTCATCCGGCTGTCCTGCTCGGGCAATCGGCTGCTCGTCAGCGTCCGGGACGACGACACGTCCTCACCGGCGCCGTCGCCCGACGAGTCCTCGGACTCACCAGAACCCTCCGACTCACCCGACCCCGACGAGACCGACGACTCCTCAGGCAGTTCCGACGGCTGAGGCTCAGCCGCGCGGCCGCCACACCACGAGCGCCGAGCTGCGAGCCGGCACGAGGTCACGGCCCATCACGGTCGAGGTGCGGGCTGCGTCCCGCTCGTGCGTCACCTCGGCCACCCGCCGCTGCAGGGCGAGGACCTGGTTCTCCAGCTCGATGATCCGCTTGATCCCGGCGAGGTTCACGCCCTCCTCCTGGGACAGCCGCTGCACCTCGCGGAGCAGCACGACGTCCTCCTCGGAGTAGCGCCGGCCGCCCCCACCGGTGCGCTGCGGAGACACCAGTCCGAGGCGGTCGTACTGCCGCAGCGTCTGAGGGTGCATCCCGGCCAGCTCGGCCGCCACGGAGATGACGAACGCCTTGGGTGGGTTCACAGCGTCACTCCCTTGAGGTGGTCGCGGGGGTTGTCGGTGGCGACGGCGGCGTAGGCCTCCAAGGCCTCCCGCTCGTGGTCGTTCAGCGTCGTCGGGACGTCGACCTCGACGGTGACCAGCAGGTCCCCGTGACCGGTCTTGGTGGGGAAGCCCTTGCCCTTCACCCGGAACGTCCGTCCCGAGCGTGTTCCGGCCGGCATCTTCAGCGTGACGGACCCATCTGGGGTCGGCACGCTGATCTGGGTGCCGAGCACCGCTTCGGCGAAGGTCACCGGGACGTTGAGCGTCAGGTGGTCACCCTTGCGCCCGAACACCGGGTGCGGGCTCACCGTGACGCGGACGAAGAGATCTCCGGCCGGCGCGCCCCGTTCGCCCGCAGATCCCTTGCCCTTCAAGCGAATTCGCTGCCCGTCGGCGACACCAGGCGGGAAGCGCACGGACAGCGTGCGTGCCTTCTGCTCCTCACCGGTGCCGTGGCAGGAGCCGCAGGGGGTGTCGACGACCCGACCCGTCCCACGGCAGCCCTTGCACGGCTCGGCGAAGGAGAACGATCCCTGGTTGCGTGAGACCACGCCCTGCCCGTGGCAGACCGAGCAGGTGTGCGGGGTCGTCCCCGGCGCTGCCCCACTGCCGTGGCAGGAGCTGCACGCCCCCGCGGTCGTCAGGCGCAGCGGCACCGTCGCCCCGCGGAAGGCGTCGCCGAAGGACAGCGTCGCGCTGGTCTCCAGGTCCTCGCCGCGGCGCGGGGCAGGGCGACGGCTCCCGCCACCGAACAGGTTGGAGAACACGTCGCCGAAGCCGCTGCCACCGCCGCCGCCGAACAGGTCGTTGACGTCGAAGCCCCCGCCGTGGCCCCGGTGGCCGCCACTGCCGAACAACGCCCGCGCCTCGTCGTACTCGCGCCGCTTGGTCTCATCCGACAGCACGTCGTAGGCCTCGCTGACCTCCTTGAAGCGCTCCTCCCCGCCCGGGTTGCGGTCGGGGTGCAGCTCGGCGGCCAGCTTGCGGTAAGCCTTCTTGATCTCCGCAGGCTTGGAGTCCTTGGGGACGCCGAGAGCGGCGTAGTAGTCCTTCTCGACGAAGTCGCGCGCGCTCACGGCGTCCCCCTTTCCCTATTCCTGTACGGCGGGAGCTGCGGCTGCGGCTGCGGGCTCCGCGACCACCACACCTGCCGGGCGCAGGACCCGGCCGGACGCGAGCCGCCAGCCCGGCTGGAGCACCTCGGCGACGACAGGGAAGTCGACGTCGGGGTCCTCCGGCGCGTGCACCAACGCATGGTGGACGGTCGGGTCGAACGGGTCGCCCTTGGCGCCGACCCGCTGCAGCCCCTGCCGCTCGGCGACCTGCTCGAGGCCCTCGCCGACCGCCTTGAACGGCCCCTCGAGGTCCCCGTGCTGCCGGGCGAGCTCGACGGCATCGAGCACCGGGATCAGCTGCTCGAGCAGAGCGAGGGTCGCGTGCTCCTTGTCGGTGCTCCGGTCACGGTCGACGCGGCGGCGGTAGTTGGCGTACTCCGCCGTCACCCGCTGCAGGTCGGCGAGCAGCTCGTCCTCGCGCGGATTCCCTTGCGGCTCAAGGGTTTCCACCTCGACGGGCTGCTCGACCTGCGGGCGGACCTCGCCGGTCTCGGGGTCGAGCCGACGCTTGTCGTGCACCGTGATCCCCTCGACCGGCTCGCCCTGTCCGCGCTCGTTCTGCGGCTCGTGCTCGGTCGTCACTTCTCGTCGTCCACGATCTCCGCGTCGACCACGGAGTCGTCCGCCGTACCGTCAGCGGGGGCTTCCGGCGTACCGGCCTGCTGCTCATACAGCGCGCCGCCGAGGGCCTGGCTCTTCTCGGCGAGGACCCGGCTCTTCTCGCGGATCGCCGCGATGTCGCTGCCGCCCAGCACACCGGTCAGCTCGGTGAGCGCGGCCTCGACGTCGGCCTTGCCCTCGGCGGGCAGCTTGTCGCCGTTCTCGGCAAGGAACTTCTGCGTCTGGTGGACGAGCGCCTCGGCCTGGTTGCGGGTCTCCGCCTCCTCCTTGCGCTGCTTGTCCTCCTCGGCGTAGGTCTCCGCTTCCTTCATCATGCGCTCGATGTCTTCCTTGGGCAGGGCCGAGCCGCCGGTGATGGTCATCGACTGCTCCTTGCCGGT
>JBKJSN010000208.1:0-8915 GCA_046595815.1 Mycobacteriales bacterium | reverse complement strand
TCCTCAGCTCGCCTGGCTCGCTCATCGCCCACTCCCGCTCACGCGGCTCGCTTCGTTCCTCAGCTCGCCTGGCTCGCTCATCGTCCACTCCCGCTCACGCGGCTCGCTTCGTTCCTCAGCTCGCCTGGCTCGCTCATCCCACAATCTCCCTCAACCGGGTGTGAGCCCGGTGCAACCGGACCTTCACCGCGCCCTCGCTGACGCCGAGCAGCTCAGCAGTCTCCTTGGTCGACAGTCCCTGCACATCGCGCAGCACCACGACCTCGCGTGCCTCCTCCGACAACTCGGCGAGCGCCTTCGCAGTACGTCGGGCCAGGTCGGCGTTGGCGACCCGGTCCTCTGGCGAGGCCTCATTGGAGGCGAGGTCGTCGAAGGTGGCATCCAGCCATCCTGCGCTCTGGCCGCGGGCTCGCACATCACCCCGTCGGCGGAGCATCGTCATACAGACGTTCGTCGTGACGCGGTGCAACCACGTGCCGAACGCCGACTCGCCCCGGAACGCGAGCACCGACTTCACGACCCGCAGGTAGACCTCCTGGGTCGCGTCTGCGGCGTCGGCCGGGTCGGCGAGCAAGCGCCGGCACAGGGCGTAGACGTCGGTGTAGGTGCCGCGGATGAGCTCGTCCATCGCACCCGGTTCGCCTCGCTGGACGGCGCGTACCAGGTCCGGGTCGACGTCCACCTGCCCATGGTGGGGGCTGGCTCCCTCAGTACGGCGCAACCAGGCCGTCGAACATCGGGAAGTGCTTGACGTTCTTGGTGAGGAGCTTGCCGTCGAGCAGCACAGCGGTCGCGGCGATCGCGAGGTCCGCGCTGTCGATCCCGTTGTGGCTCCCCAGCCAGGTCCTGCCCAGCTCGCCGGCCGTCTCGGCGACGCGTTCGTCCACGGGATGCCAGCGCAAGCCCGCAAGGAGCGCTCGGGTGGCTCCCTCCTCACCCTGCCGCATCCCCATGAGGAGCTCGAGGCGGGTGATCTCGCTGGCGTTCAGCGACCCCTGTCGGCGTGAGGTGCGCAGAACCGCGCGGGCCGGTTCGACGCCGCGGATGACGTCGATGAGGACGGAACTGTCGACGACGAACGTCACCGCAGGCCTTCGAGCCGGCGTCCGCTCCGGACGCGCTCGACGAACTCCTCGCCGCTCTCGCTGTCCGCGCCGCGGATCCCGAACGCAGCATCGATGGCCGCCAGGTCGGCCTCGACCGTCGTGGCGCCGCTGAGGTACTTCTCGTCGACCGCCGCTCGGATCAGCGACGCGATGGACCGTCCAGTGTGGGCGGACAGCGCGTCAAGGGTCCGCTTCTCCAGTTCGCTGAGAGAGATCTGCGTTCGGATCATGATGTAAGGTTACATCGCGGGTGAGAATTCCTGTAACCCTTCGCCATGAGGCGAGTCCAAGGGGGTGAGCGGGGCAGAGCGCACCGCCGACTCTCACCACTGGAGTGGTGGACATGTACGCCTTCGTCGTCTTTCTCGGCCTTGCTCTCGGTCTGACCGTCGTCATGCAGGTCATCGACGAGCTGCTTCCCATCAAGGCCCCCAAGGCCCTGTCCCGCACCATCGCCGTCGCTCTCGCGTGCGGCTTCGCCTGGGCACTGGACTACTCGGTGTTCACGGCCTTCGGCCAGAGCTTCCGCGCCGAGTGGATGCACCCGGTCATGACCGGTCTGGCCCTCGTCGGCGGCGGCGAGTTCGTCCGCTCGCTCGTCGTGGCCGTCAGCCACCGCTCCGGTGACGCTCCGGTCGAGGTCGCCCCGCTGCGCGCGGCTGCCTAGCTAGTACCCCCGCTCAGCGCGAAGGCCGGCCCCCGCTTCCTCGGGGGGCCGGCCTTCGTCGTTGTCGTCGCTGCCGCAGCCCCTGCCCCCGCCGCCCCTGCCCTGGCGGTTTTGTCGGTGTGTCCAAGCTCGGCATGCCGACAAAACCGCCACACCGAGGGGGGATGGCGGCCGGGTGACGGCCGGGGGGCTAGTGCTTGTGGTCGGGGTCGCCCACGTGGTCGGTGGCGTGGGGGTTCTCGAGGTAGCGCTTCTGGGAGTAGACGACCTCGGCCTCGGCCTCGGTGCGACCGACCCACGACGCGCCCTCGACGGACTTGCCGGGCTCGAGGTCCTTGTAGACCTCGAAGAAGTGCTGGATCTCGAGGCGGTCGAAGCTGTTCACGTCGCCGATGTCCTTGAGGTGCTCCTGGCGCGGGTCCCCTGCGACGACGCAGAGCAGCTTCTCGTCCGGGCCGGCTTCGTCCGACATCCGGAACATGCCGATCGTGCGGCAGCGGATCAGGCAGCCGGGGAACGTCGGCTCGTCGAGCAGCACCAGCGCGTCGAGCGGGTCGCCGTCACCGCCGAGCGTGTTCTCCACGAAGCCGTAGTCGCTCGGGTAGCGCGTGCTCGTGAAGAGCATCCGGTCGAGGCGGATGCGCCCAGTGGCGTGATCCACTTCGTACTTGTTGCGCTGCCCCTTGGGGATCTCGATGGTGACGTCGAACTCCATGCTCCTAGTGTCCCGTACGGCGGGAGCGTCCTGCCCCAGTGGGCCATGTGGTCTGCGTCTCTCATCGAGGAGCCCCCTTTGCGCAAGGCGCTGATGGCGACCCTGGCCGGCCTGGTGCTGGCTGGGAGCGGGGGTGCCGTCGTCGTCCTGCGCTCTGACGGCATCGAGCTGCCCGTTCGGGCGCAGCCCACGCCCACCGCGATGCCTCAGCCCGTGCGCACCCCCCTGCTCGCCGCGCTGTCGAGCCGTTCCGTTCCGACACCGGACGGGCTGGCGCTGGCACTGGCGAAGGCCTTGGACGACCGGGGCTTGGGTAAGAGCGTGTCGCTGAGCGTCGTCGACGCTCGCACCGGCAAGGTCCTACTCGACCTCGACGCGGATCGGCAGGTCACGCCCGCCTCGACGGCCAAGATCGCGACGGCGGTTGCTGCGCTCTTGGTGCTCCCGCCCACCAAGGTCTTCCGCACCCAGGTGCTGAAAGGCTCTGACGGGGAGGTGTTCCTCGTCGGTGCAGGCGATCCGCTCCTGAGCAAGGCACAGGTCGAGGAGCTCGCTAACCAGTTGGACGGGGAGCGGATCTCTCGGGTCGTGGTGGATGACGACCTGTTCGTCGGGGACCGCATGGGGCCGGGCTGGAAGCGGGGCTACGTCCAAAAGGGCGACGTCGCCCCCGTCTCGGCCTTGTCCGTCGATGGTGGTCGGCGCACCGACCGGGCCGGCACGCCCAGGCAGCGCGACCCCGGTCTCAGCGCGGGGAGGCGGTTGGCGACGCTGATCGGGGTGCGGTCCGCCGTACGCGGGGAGGCTCCGCGCAAGGCGCGGTCGCTTGCGCACGTCGATTCCCTGCCGGTGTCCGACCTGGTCGAGCGGATGCTCCGGACCAGCGATAACGACATCGCCGAGGCGTTGGGGCGGCACGTCGCCCGGGCGATGGGCCAGGAGGCGAGCTTTGAGGGCGAGGCGGCAGGGCTCGCCGCCGCGCTGAAGCGGGTCGGAGTGTCCGTGGACCTGCGCGATGCCAGCGGTCTGTCCCCCGAGAACCGCGTCAGCGCCTCGGCGCTGACCCGGCTGCTGGCACGGGTCGCGACGGACCCGCGTTACGGCCCGGTGCTGACGGGGCTGCCTGTCGGAGGGTTCGACGGCACGCTGTCCTCGCGCTTCCGGTCGAAGACGACGCGCATCGCCGCAGGTCAGGTGCGAGCCAAGACCGGAACGTTGGACGGCGTGAGCGCCCTGGCGGGTTTCGTGCGCACACAGGAAGGGCGGCTGCTCGCCTTCGACATCACCGCGGACGGGGTGCGGTTCGGCGCCACCGGAGTGGCGCAGCGGGCGCTGGACCGCGTGGCTACGGTGCTAGCCGAGTGCGGCTGCAACTGATCGACGTACGGTGGGTGTGATGCCTCTCGTCGACACCGCCCTCGCGTCCACCGTCGCGGCCCGCCTCGCGCCGCGCGGCCCGCAGTTGTCGCTGACCGAGGCCGCTGACGTGGTGGTGATGCTGCGCGACCTCACCGACGAGGCCGAGCAGCACGTGCGCGACGTGACCGGGCTCCACGGCGTGGTCGGGCCGGCGACCGTCGTCGATCGTCCCGGCTGGGCGGCAGCGAACGCCGAGGGCTTCAACGTGGTGCTCGCCCCGTTGGAGGAGGCGCTGCTGGCCAAGCAGGGCAAGGCCGCTGCCGCCGTCACCGCGAAGATCACGGCGCTGCAGATGGGCTCGTTGCTGGCCTGGCTCTCGGGGAAGGTCCTTGGGCAGTACGAAGCCTTCCAGCCCGAGGGGGAGCAGGGTCGGCTGCTGCTCAATGCACCGACGATCGTCGAGACCGAGCGCAAGCTCGGGGTGGAGCCGCGCGACTTCCGCCTCTGGGTGGTCCTGCACGAGGTCACCCACCGCACGCAGTTCACTGCGGTGCCGTGGCTGCACGACCACGTTCGCGCTGAGGTCGGGGCGTTGCTTCAGGCCACGCGGCTGGACGACCCGGAGGCTTTGCTCGCACGTCTCAAGGGCTTGAAGGACCTGCCGCGGACATCTCTGGTCGAGGCGTTCCAGACCCCCGAGCAGAAGGTCGTGATGGACCGCGTCACCGCTTTCATGTCTGTGTTGGAGGGTCACGCGGAGCACGTCATGGACGGCGTTGGCCCCTCGGTGGTCCCGTCGGTCGAGGTGATCCGCGCCCGCTTCGAGGCCCGTCGGCGCGACCGCGGGGGTCCGCTCGAGCGGTACGTACGGCGGCTGCTCGGCCTGGACCTGAAGGCGAAGCAGTACGCCGAGGGCTCCCGCTTCGTGGCGGCTGCGGTCGACGCGGTCGGCATGGCGGGCTTCAACCAGGTCTGGGACTCGCCTGAGTCGCTGCCGACACTGGAGGAGATCCGCGCCCCCTCGGCCTGGGTAGCGCGGGTGCCCGGCCAGGCGGCCTGAGCGATGTCCGGCCCACGGTCGTGACCGGTCCACCCGCTGCGACAGCCGCGTGCCGACTCGCCGTCCGGCGGAGCCTTGCCGACCACGAGGGGCCGGTGCTCGCGGCGGTCAGCGGAGGGGCTGACTCGCTCGCCCTCGCGGCGGCGCTCGCCTTCGAACGGCCGGGCTCCGGTGCGCTGGTCGTCGACCACGCCCTACAACCTGGGTCCGCCGAGGTAGCCGCGCGTGCCGCCGACCAGTGCCGCTCCCTCGGCCTGTCCGCCCGCGTCCTGTCCCCGTCCGCACCCCCGCCCCCCCCGAGTTGGGACGTTTTTGTCGGCGAGCCGTCGGGGGGCACACCGACAAAACCGCCACAAGTCGGGGGGAGAGGGGGGCCGGAGGCGGTCGCGCGGAGGCTGCGCTACGCCCTGCTCGAGGAGGCGGCGGCGTCCCTCGACGGCGCGTCCGGGCCGACCGTGGTGCTGCTGGGGCATACGCGGGACGACCAGGCGGAGAGCGTGCTGCTCGGCCTGATCCGCGGCTCGGGGGCCCGGGCGCTCGCGGGCATGGCACCGGTCCGCGGCCGCTACCGCAGGCCGTTGCTGGACCTGCCGCGCGCGCTGGTACGCAAGGCGTGCGCCGAAGCCGGCCTGGTGCCACACGAGGACCCGCACAACGCCGACGAGATCTACACCCGGGTGCGGGTGCGGCGGTTGCTCGAGGAGCTCGACATCACCGACGGTCTGGCGCGCACGGCCGGGCTGCTGCGCGAGGACGCCGACACCCTCGACCTGCTCACCACCCCGACCGGTGACGTGGCCGAGCTCGCCTCGATGCTGCCGGCCCTGCGTGCCCGGGCCGTGAAACGGTGGGCGGAGCAGGAGTCGGGGCGCGCGCTGACCGCCGTACAGGTGCAGGCCTTGCGGGCGCTGGTGGAGGACTGGCGTGGGCAGGGCGCTGTTGCCCTCCCGGGCGGAGGGCAGGTCACTCGGGTCGGTGGACGGCTAGCCTTCACCCCGTGACCGACGCGCGCGAGGAGATCGAGGAGGTCCTGGTCTCCGAGCAGGAGATCCAGGACAAGATCGCCGAGCTGGCCAAGGCGATCGATGAGGACTACCGCGGCAAGGAGATCATGCTGGTCGGGGTCCTCAAGGGCGCCGTCATGGTCATGGCCGACCTCGCGCGGGCGCTCGCGACGCCGGTCTCGATGGAGTTCATGGCCGTCACGAGCTACGGCAGCAGCACCAGCTCCAGCGGTGTCGTACGCATCCTGAAGGACCTCGACCGCGAGATCGAGGGCAAGCACGTCCTGGTCGTCGAGGACATCATCGACTCCGGCCTGACGCTGAGCTGGCTGCTGCGCAACATGCGGTCCCGCAACCCGGCGAGCGTCGAGGTCTGCGCGCTGCTCCGCAAGCCGGATGCCGCCAAGGTCAACGTCAACGTCAAGTACGTCGGGTTCGACATCCCCGCGGAGTTCGTCGTCGGCTACGGCCTGGACTATGCCGAGCGCTACCGAGACCTGCCGTACGTCGGGCGCCTCAAACCAGAGGTGTACGCCGGGTAGTCAGGCCATAGCGTGGGGAAGCCTCGAGGGCAGCGGAACGCCGCACTCGGCCTCTCCGTTGTACCGTCGGTGACCTCACACACGTCAGGAGGGACGGGGCAGTTTGCCCCGCGTACATGAACCTCAAGCGCTACGCCCGCGGGCCTGCCCTCTACATCGTCCTTGGCCTCATCTTGCTCATCGCCGTCACAAGCGGATTAAAGGGCGACGGGGGGTACAAGAAATCCGACACGTCCACCGTGCTTGCCGCCATCTCCAGCGGCAACGTCATCTCGTCCGCGAAGGCCAACAAGCTCCTGGACAAGGAGCAGCAGGTCCGGATCGAGACCAAGGACGGCAAGAAGCTCGAGGCTTCCTTCCTCGTCGATCAGGGGCGAGACATTGCCCTCGCCTTCGACAAGGCCGACCTGAAGTACGACGTCACGGTCACCCACCAGAACCTGTTCGTGAGCCTGCTGTTCTCCTTCCTGCCCTTTGTGATCATCTTGGGTCTGCTGTTCTTCTTCATGAACCAGATGCAAGGTGGCGGCTCGCGGGTCATGCAGTTCGGCAAGAGCAAGGCCAAGCTGGTCAGCAAGGACACTCCGAAGACGACCTTCTCGGACGTCGCTGGCGTTGACGAGGCCATCGAGGAGCTCGAGGAGATCAAGGAGTTCCTCGAGAGCCCGGGCAAGTTCCAGGCCATCGGGGCGAAGATCCCCAAGGGTGTGCTGCTCTACGGCCCTCCCGGGACCGGCAAGACGCTGCTCGCCCGCGCGGTGGCCGGCGAGGCCGGTGTGCCGTTCTACTCGATCTCTGGTTCGGACTTCGTCGAGATGTTCGTCGGCGTCGGCGCCTCTCGCGTCCGTGACCTGTTCGAGCAGGCCAAGGCGAACGCCCCCGCGATCATCTTCGTCGACGAGATCGACGCAGTCGGCCGGCACCGCGGCGCCGGTCTGGGCGGCGGTCACGACGAGCGCGAGCAGACCCTCAACCAGATGCTGGTCGAGATGGACGGCTTCGACGTCCGCGGCGGGGTCATCATGATCGCCGCCACCAACCGACCCGACATCCTCGACCCTGCCCTGCTGCGGCCCGGTCGCTTCGACCGGCAGATCGCCGTCGACCGCCCGGACCTCGGTGGCCGCAAGGCAATCCTCAAGGTGCACGCCAAGGGCAAGCCGTTCGCGGCCGGAGTCGACCTGGACACCGTCGCTCGCCGTACGCCAGGGTTCACTGGTGCGGACCTGGCCAACGTGATCAACGAGGCGGCGCTGCTGACTGCCCGGCACAACCAGACCACCATCAGCGACTACTTCCTCGAGGAAGCCATCGATCGCGTCATCGCCGGCCCGGAACGCAAGACCCGGGCGATGAGCGAGAAGGAGAAGAAGGTCACCGCCTACCACGAGGCCGGGCATGCGCTGGTTGCCCACGCTCTGCCCAACCTCGACCCGGTGCACAAGGTGACGATCCTTCCCCGTGGTCGCTCGCTCGGGCACACCCTCGTACTCCCGACCGAGGACAAATACACCCAGACCCGCTCGGAGATGATCGACACCCTGGCCTATGCCCTGGGCGGCCGGGCGGCCGAGGAACTCGTCTTCCACGAGCCGACCACCGGTGCCGGCGATGACATCGACAAGGCAACCAAGCTGGCCCGAGCCATGGTGGTCGAGTACGGCATGAGCGCGAAACTGGGTGCGGTGAAGTATGGGTCCGGCGACGCCGAGCCGTTCATGGGCCGCGACATGGGCCACGCCCGCGAATACTCCGACGCGGTCGCCGCCGACATTGACGGCGAAATCCGCGCGCTGATCGAGCTCGCCCACGACGAGGCCTGGGACATCCTGGTTGAATACCGCACCGTTCTGGACAACCTCGTGCTCGAGTTGATGGACAAGGAGACGCTGACCCGCGAGGACCTGGCCCGGATCGCCGAAGGCGTGGGTAAGCGGCCGTCGATGGCGCCGTACGAGGGGTTCGGCAAGCGGGCACCCTCGGACTTGCCGCCAGTCCTGACCCCGGCTGAGCGGGCCACCCTCAACGGATCAGGCAACGGCCACCGCAGCGGCGAGCTGGGCACCGATCAACGGGATGAAGCCACCTCGTCCGCCGGATCGCGGGAGTGAGCTCGGCAGCCGCGGGCGCCGACTTCGATCAAGCGCGGGCCGAGGCTGCTATCACCGAACTGCTCATCGCGGTCGGTGAGGATCCGACCCGCCCTGGATTGATCGATACTCCGCGGCGGGTGGCAGGTGCCTACCGTGAGATGTTCGCCGGGTTGCACCAGACCCCCGAGGACATCGTTACCACGACCTTCGATGAGAACCACGACGAGATGGTCATCGTCCGCAACATCGAGCTCTACAGCGTGTGCGAGCATCATCTGGCTCCATTCCATGGCGTCGCTCACGTGGGGTACGTCCCGAACGCCTCTGGTGAGATCACCGGGTTGTCCAAACTTGCCCGGCTGGTCGATC
>JBKJSN010000179.1:0-43566 GCA_046595815.1 Mycobacteriales bacterium | reverse complement strand
GTCGCCGTGGCGATCCTGTCCTGCTTGTCCTGGGCGAGGTAGCGCAGGGTGCGCATGTTGTGCAGCCGGTCGGCGAGCTTGATGACGAGCACGCGCGGGTCGCGGGCCATCGCGACGACCATCTTGCGGATCGTCTCAGCCTCGGCCGCCTCGCCGTACTTGATCTTGTCGAGCTTGGTGACCCCGTCGACCAGGTGTGCGACGTCCTCGCCGAACTCCTCCTGCACGTCCTCCAACGTGTACGCCGTGTCCTCGACGGTGTCGTGCAGCAGGGCGGCCGTGAGCGTCGTGGTGTCCATCCCCAGCTCGGCCAGGATCGTGGCGACGGCGAGGGGGTGCGTGATGTAGAGGTCACCGCTGCGCCGTCGCTGGTCACCATGCAGCTGTTCGGCCACTTCGTAGGCGCGGACGACGTCCTTGGTGTCGGCCTTGGGATGGCTGGTGCGCAAGGTCCGCAGCAGCGGCTCGAGCACCGGCGGGGTGCTGCCGGGCTTCGAGGGGGCCGTCAGCCGGGCGAGCCGCGCCCTCACGCGACGGCCGGTCGGCGGCCCGGTGCCGGTGCTGACGGCAGCCGCCCGGTCGTGGTCGTCAAGGTCGATCTGACGAGGGACGTCGTCGGAAGCGGTGGTCGGAGGCGCATCAGAGTTCACGCGCACCTCCTTGCCAGCGGGGAGATCTCAGTCTAAGCCGTGAGGGCCGCACGCACGGGGACACCGCGCAAGGCACTGCGGCCGTTGAGGAACGTCAGTTCCAGCAACACCTCCACGCCGAGGACGATCGCGCCGCACTGCTCGACGAGGTGCAGGGCAGCGGCCACCGTCCCTCCCGTCGCCAGGACGTCGTCGACGACGAGCACGCGCTCACCGGGGCGGAACGCGTCCTGGTGCACCGCAAGGGTGTTGCTGCCGTACTCGAGGTCGTAGCTGCGCTCGTGCACCTCGCGCGGCAGCTTGCCTGGCTTGCGCACGAGCACGACCCCGGCCCCGAGGACGTAGGCCACCGGGGCGGCCAGCACGAAGCCCCGCGCCTCGATCCCCACGACCTTGTCGACCGACCCATAGGCGTGGCCCGCGGCCATGCGGTCCACGGCCTCCTTGAGGCCGGCAGCGTTCTCCAGCAGGGGCGTGAGGTCCTTGAAGACGATCCCCGGCTGCGGGTGATCCGGGACGTCCCGGATCAGCGCCGCGAGGGGGTCGGTCATCTCAGCGCTTGCGCTTCTTGCCGCTCGGACGCCCCGGCCGGCCACCCTTGGGCGATCGCTTCGGCTGCGTCGAGGGACGGCGTACGGCGGTTGCGGTGGTTGTCGACGTCGGGCCCTCGACGACCTCGGCCTCCGCCTCCACCGGAGCGTGGGTCGATCGCTGCGACAGCCGGACCGGCGCGGTGCCGGCGCCAGCACGACGAGCCGCCACGCGACCCTGCAGAGCCACGAAGCGCGGCTCGCGCTCCTTCAGGTCCGTCAACAACGGCGTGGCGATGAACAGGCTGGAGTACGCACCGGCGCCAAGCCCGACGAACAGCGCCAGGGCCAGGTCCTTCAACGTGCCCGCCTTGAGCAGCAAAGCACCGACGAACAGCAGGCCCGAGACCGGCAGCAACGCGATGAGCGAGGTGTTGATCGAGCGCATGAACGTCTGGTTCACCGCCAGCTCGGCCGCCTCGCTGTAGGTCGACTTGTTGCCGCGCTCGACGCCCTTGGTGTTCTCATCGACCCGGTCGAACACCACGATCGTGTCGTAGAGCGAATAACCCAAGACCGTGAGCAGGGCGATGATCGTCGACGGCGTCACCTGGAAGTAGGTGATCGAGTAGATCCCTGCCGCCAGGAGCAGGTCGTGGACCAGCGCGATCATGGCGGCCGCGGCCATCTTCGGCTCGAAGCGGATCGAGATGAACAGCGTCACGCCGATGAGGAAGGCGATCAGACCCTGCAACGCCTTCTTCGTGACCTGCTTGCCCCAGGACGCCCCCACGTCGCGGCTGTCGATCTCGGTGTTGGGATCGACGTGGAAGCGCTCGGCCAGCGCCAGCACGACCTTCTGCTGCTGCGCCTCGGTCAGGGGTGCCGTCTCGACGCGGAGCTTGGTCTTGCCACCGGAGGTCTTGACGGTCTGCACGATGGGATCGGCGATGCCGAGACCCTCGAGGAAGGTGCGGCTGTCGTGGACGTCGACGTTCGACGGAGCGGCGACGGTGAAGATCGCCCCGCCCTTGAACTCGACACCGAGGTTGAACCCGCGGAACACCAGGCTGGTCAGGGCGATGACGCACAGAACCAGCGAGATGGCGTAGAAGCGGCGACGCTTGGCGATGAGCGGGAAGGCGGTGTCGCCGTGGTACAGGCGATGCACGAGTCCCATGTCAGGCCTCCTGGGGGGTCGTCAGGGACGGACGGGCACCGCCGAGGTGGGGCTGGCCGCCGTCGGGGCCGTAGAAGCCCGTCGGGCCGGTCCGCGAGAACCAGCGATAGCGCGACAGCAGGGACATGAGCGGCCGGGTGAACATCGTGACGACGACGATGTCGAGCACGGTGGAAAGGCCGAGGGTGAAGGCGAAGCCTCGAACCCCACCGACGGAGAAGAAGTAGAGCAGGACGGCTGCTAGCAGGGAGACGGCGTCGGCGTTGAGGATGGTGCGGAACGCCCGCTTCCACGACGTGTCGACCGCCGAGCGCGGCGTCCGGCCTTCCTTGATCTCGTCCTTGAGTCTTTCGAAATAGACGACGAAGGAGTCGGCCGTGATGCCGACCGCGACGATGAAGCCGGCGATCCCTGCGAGCGACAGGGCGAAGCCGATCTGCTTGCCGAGCACGCACACCATGGCGTAGGTGAGCCCACCGCTGACGAGCAGCGAGGCGATGGTGACCAGCCCCAGCATGCGGTAGTACAGCAACGAGTAGATGACGACGGCCGCGAGGCCGATGCCCCCGGCGATCAGGCCCGAGCGGAGCTGGTCGTCACCAAGGCTGGCGGAGATGACCTCGGCGTCGCCGGAGACGAACGTCAGCGGCAGTGCGCCGTACTTCAGGACGTTGGAAAGGTCCTCGGCCTCTTTCTGCGAGAAGCCGCCGGTGATCTGCGCGTCGCCGTTGATGACGTTCTGGATCGTGGGGGCGCTGTAGACGACACCGTCGAGCACGATCGCAACGCGGTTGGTCGGCGGCGTCGCGCCGAACGCTTCCTTGGTCAGGTTGGTGAACTTGTCCTGGCCGCTGCCCTTGAACGACACGTTGACCTGGATCTCGGTGCCCAGCGGGTCGTTGGTGACCGTCGCGCCCTTGACCTCCTTGCCGACGACCTTGGCGACAGCGAGGTGGTACTTCTCGGTGCCGAAGCGGTCGCAGGCAATGATCTCCTTGCTGGGTACGTCGGGTGCTCCGCCCTGTCGGGCGACAGGGTTGGAGCAGTCGAGGAGCGCGAAGGCCTGCGGGCTGTAGACGTCACCGGAGCGCACGAGGTCGGCTGCTGCGGTGGGGGCCGCAGTCCCGGTCGGGGTAAGGGTCGGCGTGGGGGTGGGCGTGCCTGCCTGCTTGAGCCCTGCCGTGACCGGACGTTTGTTCGGGGTCGCGGTCGCCGCCGGAGTGCCGAGCGCGGGCGACGGCGTCGTCGTGACCGTCACGGGCGGGGTCGAGGGCACGACGGGTTCGGCAGCGATCAACCGCCTCATCTGCAGCTGCGCGGCCTGGGTGACCGCCGAGATGCTCTCGCGGTTGCCGCCGGGGACCTGCACGACGATCTGGTCACCCTCGATGACGACCTCAGCCTCCGAGACGCCCGCGCCGTTGACGCGGCTGCGCAGGATCTCGACCGCCGTGGACAGCTGGGCTGCGGTCGCGTTCTTCCCGCTCTCGGTCTTGGGCGTCAAGATCACCTGCGCGCCACCCTGCAGGTCCAGGCCGAGCTTGGGCTTGAGCCAGGCGCTGCCTGGGCCGGCAAAGGCCACGGTGGTGTACAAGATCGCGAAGATCGCAAGGAGCGATCCCAGGTAGCGCCAGACATGCAGCTGGCCGCGGGTCGACGGGCCGGGACGTGCCACGAGGAGCGGTCTCCTGTCTCGGGCAGCCGCTCAGGACGAGCTGACTGCGGGGTGCTGCGCGTGCGTGGGCGGCGGCGGGCACACCGCCCCCGCTGCACAGGTCGGGAGTCTACGCAGCCTCAGGCCGAAGGAGCGCCACTCACGCGGTGTCGAGGTCCAACGGCAGGACATCGACCGGCCCCGGGGGGCGCAGGCCAAGGTGCCGCCAGGCGGCTGGGGTCGCGACCCGGCCCCGTGGAGTGCGCACGATCAGGCCACTGCGGACCAGGAACGGCTCGGCGACCTCCTCCACGGTCTCCGGCTCCTCAGAGACCGCCACCGCGAGCGTCGACAGCCCCACCGGCCCGCCGTTGAAGCGCCGGACCAAGGCGGTCAGCACCGCCCGGTCGAGCCGGTCCAGGCCAAGCTCATCGACGTCGTACACCGCTAGTGCAGACCGGGCGACGTCGAGCGTGACGCGACCGTCGGCACGCACCTCGGCGTAGTCGCGCACGCGGCGCAGCAGGCGGTTGGCGATGCGCGGCGTCCCACGCGATCGTCCCGCCACCTCACGCGCTCCGTCGGCGTCAAGAGGTACGTCGAGCAGCCCGGCGGAGCGGTGCAGCACCCGCTCGAGCTCCTCCGGCGAGTAAGGCTCCATGTGGGCCGTGAACCCGAAGCGGTCGCGCAGCGGCCCGGTCAGGAGCCCTGAGCGTGTCGTGGCTCCCACCAGGGTGAACGGCGCCACCTCGAGCGGGATCGCCGTGGATCCAGGGCCTTTGCCCACGATCACGTCGACCCGGAAGTCCTCCATCGCGACGTACAGCAACTCCTCGGCGGGCCTGCTGATGCGGTGGATCTCGTCGATGAACAGCACCTCGCCCTCGGTCAGCTGGCTCACCAGGGCCGCGAGGTCGCCGGCCCGTTCCAGGGCCGGACCGCTCGTGATGCGGATCGGAGCGCCGAGCTCCGCCGCGATGATCATGGCCAGCGACGTCTTGCCCAGGCCGGGCGCCCCGGAGAGCAGCACGTGGTCCGGCGGGCGCTGCCGGCGCTGGGCACTCTGCAGCACCAGCGACAGCTGCTCGCGGACCCGCTCCTGCCCGACGAACTCCTCCAGCCGCCGGGGGCGCAGGGCCGCCTCGACGATCCGCTCCTGCTCGTCGGCCTCCGGACGGGACGTACGGCGGGCCAGCTCTGCCGACTCCTGCTCCTCCAGGCTCATCGCGCCATCCTCGCAAGGGCTGCCTTCAGCAGCGCGGGGACGTCCGCATCGGTGGCCTCGGGGTGCTCCGCAGCCAGCCCGACCACGACCTCATCGGCCTGCGAGGCGCTCCAACCCAGGCCGGTGAGGGCGTCGGTGACGGTGTCGCGCCAGCTTCCCGCCGTACCGGCCGGGGCTGCGCCCAGGAAACCGATCTTGTCCTTGAGCTCCAGCACCATCCGCTGCGCGCCCTTGCGCCCGATCCCCGGGACGAGGGTCAGGGCGGTGAGGTCCTCGTTGGCGAGCGCCCGGCGTACGGCATCCGGGGTGTGCACGGTGAGGACGGCCTGCGCGACCTTCGGGCCGACGCCGCTGGCGGTCTGGAGCAGCTCAAACAGCTCGCGCTCGTCGTCGGTCTCGAAGCCGAAGAGGGTGAGCGACTCCTCGCGGACCACCAGCGTGGTCGCAAGGACCGCCTCGTCGCCGACCCGGAGCCGGGCGCGGGTGCCGGGCGTCGTCTGCACCGACAGCCCCACTCCCCCCACCACGACGACGACGCCGGTGGCCGTGTGGGCGCGCACCTGTCCGGTGAGGGAGGCGATCACGCGAGCCGCGCCAGCATCGGTGCGCGCCAGGCGTGGCAGATCGCCAGGGCCAGCGCGTCGGCGGCGTCGGCAGGCTTGGGGAGCTCGGTGAGCCGCAGGATGCGCACCACCATGGCGCCGACCTGGGCCTTGTCAGCGCGCCCGGAGCCAGTGACGGCAGCCTTGACCTCGCTCGGGGTGTGCAGGGCGACCGGGATGCCCCGTCGCGCCGCGCAGGTGATGGCCACGGCACCGGCCTGGGCGGTGCCCATCACGGTGCGCACGTTGTGCTGCGCGAAGACCCGCTCCACGGCGACCGCCTCCGGCTGGTGCAGGTCCAGCCACGCCTCGATCTCGCGCTCCAGCGACACCAGCCGTGCGCCGAGGTCCGCGTCAGCAGGCGTGCGCGCCACCCCGACCGCGACCAGCGACACGCGACCGGGAACGCCGTCGACCACTCCCAGGCCGCACCGCGTCAGCCCGGGGTCGACCCCCAGCACCCGCACGTCAAACACCTCCAGCCAGAACACCTGTTCGGGAGGGTACGACGGTCGTCCGACAGATGCGGGGAGGTCGGGCCTCGGCGCGCCGCCGCCACATGTCCGATCTCGTTTGTCAGGCTCCTCGCCATCAGCACGAAGGAGCTCACGATGGCACAGCGCCTGCACGCCCTCGTGGTGGGAACCCTGCTGGCGGCCATCGTCGCGGCGTCGCTCGTCGTCGGCCTGTTGCCGGCCGGCAGCCTCTGGCCGTTGGTCGTCTTCCCCGCCCTGGCTGTCCTGGCCGAGGTGGTGGGCTCGGACGTGTACGGGTCCTCCACGACCTCGCTGTCCGCCGTACCAGTGCTGGCCGCTGCCGCGGCCGGTGAGCCTCGTGCTGCCCTTCTGGCCGCCGCGTCCGCTGGCCTGGCGACCACGGTGCGTTCGGGGACCCACCGGATCGAACAGCACGCGTTCAACCCCGCGGCGCTCGTGCTGTGCGCGAGCGTCGCCGTCCTCGTGACGACCCCGGCCGCCGGTGCCGCCGTCCCGTGGATAGTCGCCGCGGGCGTGCTCGCCGGGCTGGCCTACTTCGCGGTCGACAACGGGCTGGTCGCCGTCGCGATCGGGCTTGACCAGGGTCGCTCGCCCCGCACTGTGCTGCGCGAGGACCTCTCCTGGTTGCTCCCCTCCTTCCTCGCCTATGGGCTGCTGGGCGCGCTGCTGGGCTCGGCCTGGATGACGGCGCAGGGCTGGGGCGTCGTGGCGTTCCTGGTGCCACCGGCGCTGTTGCGGCAGGCCCACCGTCAGTACCTCGCCCGCACCGAGGAGTCCGTGCGCGAGTTGCGCCGATCCTCCACGGCGTTGCACGCAGCACACGACGCGCTCTCCCACCACCACCGCTCCACCGCAGCCGCCCTCGCGCAAGCCATCGAGGCCCGGGACTCCGGCACGGGTGGACACGTGCAGCGGGTCACGGCCCTCGCGCAGGTGCTGCTCGAGGAGGTGGACCCGGCACTCGCGGCCAACGAGCAACTGTCCTTCGGCTTCCTGCTGCACGACGTCGGCAAGATCGGGGTGCCCGACGCCATCTTGCGCAAGGCCGGGCCGCTGGACCCGCACGAGCGCCTCATCATGGACAGCCACCCTGAGATCGGGCACCGCATCGTGGGACAGGCAGGGTTCTCCCCGCTCGTGAGCGAGATCGTGCTGACCCACCACGAGAGGTGGGACGGCAAGGGCTACCCGCGAGGCCTGAGCGGCGAGCAGATTCCCTTGGCCACCAGGCTCTTTGCGGTCGCGGACTCCTTAGACGCGATGACCAGCGACCGCCCCTACCGTCGGGGGATGCCGCTGGAGGACGCCGTCGCCGAGGTCGTCCGCCACAGCGGGACGCAGTTCGACCCCGGCGCCGTGGCGGCGATGCTGCGCCTGGATCGTGGGCTCATCGCGCGGCTGCTGCAGGTCGATCGCGACCGCTCGCGCAACAAGGTCATCACCCTCGTCTGACCTCACGCTCTGGGCAGTGTGGCGGCAGTTCTCGCAGGACGGGGTCAGACAGACTCGAGGACCTCGTCGGAGACGTCGAAGTTGGCGTAGACGTTCTGCACGTCGTCGAGGTCCTCGAGCGCGTCCACGAGCTTGAGGACCTTGCGGGCCACCTCGTCCTCGAGCTCGTTGGTCATTGACGGCGCCCAGATGACGTCAGCGGACTCGACGGTCAGGCCTGCGTCGACGCAGGCGGTACGCACGGCGTGGGTGTCCGGCGCGTCGCAGACCACCTCGAAGGCGTCCTCGCTGTCGTTGACCTCCTCGGCGCCCGCCTCCAGCACCGCCATCAGGACGTCGTCCTCGGTCAGTCCGTCGGTCTTGGTGACGAGGACCACGCCCTTGCGGTTGAACAGGTAGGCCACCGAACCGGGGTCAGCGGGGTTTCCACCGTTGCGGGTGATCGCCGTACGGACCTCTGCGTTGGCCCGATTGCGGTTGTCGGTGAGGCACTCGATGAGGAACGCCGTACCCCCCGGGCCGTAGGCCTCGTAGGTGATCTCCTCGTAGTTGACGCCCTCGCCGGACTCGCCGCTGCCGCGCTTGACGGCCCGGTCGATGTTGTCGTTCGGGACCGACTGGCCCTTGGCCTTGGCGATCGCATCCGCCAACGTCGGGTTGCCCGAAGGGTCGCCGCCGCCAGTGCGGGCCGCCACCTCGATCGTCTTGATGAGCTTGGCGAACAGCTTGCCCCGCTTGGCGTCGATCGCCGCCTTCTTGTGCTTGGTCGTCGCCCACTTGGAATGCCCGCTCACGGCCTGTCCTCCTCAGTCAGTCCTGATGCTAGTCAGGAACAGCTCGTGGACCCGTGGGTCGCCGGTGAGCTCGGGGTGGAACGAGGTGGCGAGCAGCGCGCCCTGGCGCACCGCGACCGGGTGCGCCCCGATACAGGCGAGCACCTCGACCTCCGGACCCACTCGCTCGACCCACGGGGCGCGGATGAACACCCCGTGCACCTCCCCGACCCCGGCGAGCGTCACGTCCTGTTCGAAGGAATCAACCTGCGACCCGAAGGCGTTGCGGCGAACCGTGATGTCCAGCCCACCCAGCAGTTCCTGATCGGGGCGACCGTCGACGACGTCGCTGGCCAGCAGGATCATCCCCGCGCACGTCCCGTACGCCGGGAGCCCCTGCCTCAGCAGTTCCCGGAGCGGCTCGAGCAGATCGAACAGGCCCATCAAGCGGCCCATCGTGGTGGACTCGCCACCGGGCAGCACGATGCCGGCAAGCCCCGCGAGCTCCTCAGGCCGCTTGACCCGAACCGGGTCCGCACCCGCGCGGACCAGCGCTCGCTCGTGCTCGCGGACGTCGCCCTGAAGGGCAAGGACCCCGACGCGCGGGGCGGTCACCAACCCCGGTTGGCGAGCAGGTCGCCAGCGCCCAGGGAGTCGACGGCGATGCCGACCATGGCCTCACCCAATCCCCGGCTCACCTTGGCGATGCGCTCGGCGTCAGTGAAGTACGCCGTCGCCTCGACGCAGGCCCGTGCCCTAGCCGCCGGGTCACCGCTCTTGAAGATGCCCGAGCCGATGAACACCCCATCGGCACCGAGCTGCATCATCATCGCCGCGTCTGCCGGCGTCGCCACCCCACCGGCGACGAAGAGCACAACGGGCAGCCGGCCGAGCTCGGCGGTCTGTCGGACGAGCTCGACAGGGGCCCGGAGCTCCTTGGCCGCCTCGAAGATCTCGCTGGAGTCCATGACGGTCAGCCGCTTGATCTGCCCCAGGATGGTGCGGATGTGGGTGGTGGCCTGGGACACGTCGCCAGTGCCGGCCTCGCCCTTGGAGCGGATCATCGCGGCGCCCTCAGCGATGCGGCGCAGCGCCTCCCCGAGGTTGGTCGCGCCGCAGACGAAGGGCACCGTGAAGGCCGACTTGTCGATGTGGTGGGCGTAGTCGGCCGGGGTCAGCACCTCCGACTCGTCGATGTAGTCGACGCCGATCGCCTGCAACACCTGCGCCTCGACGAAGTGGCCGATACGCGCCTTGGCCATGACGGGGATGGTGACCTCGGCCTTGATGCCGTCGATCATGTCCGGGTCGCTCATCCGTGACACGCCACCGTCGCGGCGGATGTCGGCGGGCACGCGCTCGAGGGCCATCACGGCGACGGCGCCGGCATCCTCGGCGACGCGCGCCTGCTCCGCTGAGACGACGTCCATGATGACGCCGCCCTTGAGCTGCTCAGCCATGCCGCGCTTGACGAGGGTCGTTCCGATCTCAGCCATGCCCTGAGTCTAGTGCGGCGCCGAAGCTCAGCCGAAGGAGAACGGGCTGCCCTTCGGTACCAGGAAGACCCAGGTCGGACCCGGCTTCAGCAGGACGTCGCGCCCGGCAGTATCCCGGAAGTGCGTCGCGCCGTAGCTGGCTCGCTTCCAGGTGCCGCTGAAGCGCTGTCCGTCCCGCAGCACGACCGCACGGCCGGCTCCGGTTGTCACCGTGAACGGCGTGTTCATCCCGTTCACGTCGTGGAAGCGGCTGCGCCGGGTGGGGACGACCTGCACGATGACGTTGGCCGGGGAGACGGGGATGATGCGACTGCCCTGCGTCAGGACGTAGCGCCCGGTGGTTCCGTCGTACCGGACCTTGATGGCGGAGTTCGGGGAGAAGGTGACCCGCGCGGTCGCGCTCGGCACTCCGGCCCCCAAAGCGCCGAACCGCAGTCCGATGTCGCGCGGCTCGCTGCCACCCCTGCGCTTGCCGAGCTGCGAGGGGACGATGAAGAAGTTGCGCGCATCCCGGCGGCGCTCGCCCAAGCGGTAGAGCCCGGGCGCGGAGTCGTAGGAGCCATCGATGACCCGGCCGGCGCGTGCCGCGGCCCGGATGATCGAGAAGACACCGGACTGCGCGCCAGAGAAGGCCAGGGCCGGTCGGCCGTAGGCCCGCAGGATGTCCAGGTCGGACTCCCGGGCGCTGCGCACCGGGCCGACCTCATGCGTGGCCGAAGCGCTCTCGAACACCGCCATGAAGCGGGTGGAGCCACCCTCGACCAGCTCCTGGTAGACGACCGCAGCCTGCTTGAGCCCGCGCTGGTACGGCCGGGCCAGCACCGCGTTGTCGACCTTGACCGCGACCACCGGGCCAGGCACGAGGGCCAGGCCGGTCAGCGGGTCGCCGGTCGGAGTCGGGGTGGGTGTGGGAGTCGCGCTCGGCGACACGGTCGGGCTCGGTAGCTCCGTTTTGGCAGTCGGGTCCGAGCCGCTCCCCGAGCAACTTGCGACCAACGCGGCCGTCGTGACGGTGAGCAGCAGTGCCTTCGACCTCATGCCGTCCACGTTAGGTGGACGCGGCTCAGGTCGTCGGCCGAAACGCCGTGTCGTCCATGTCGAAGAAGGCAGGCAGGGCCCTGTGACCCGCCAGTCGCAGGAGCCGGGGCAGACGGCGCCTTCGCAAGGCCTGTGTGTCGGTGACTGCGCTGTTGTGGAACGACCGCGCCAACCCGACCCGGGTCGAGGCGCTCTCGAGCTCTGCCAGGGCCTGCGTGGCTGCGGCGGTGGCGACCAGTGTCGGCAACGCCGCCCGCAACGCCCGGGTCAAGGCGTTCTCGACGGCCTCCCTGCCCTGGTCCCCTGCGTTGAGTGCCGCGACCGCCCGTTCCTCGACCGCGCTGGCATACGAGCCAGGTGGAAGATGGGCCAGCAGGGCCCGCGAGGCGGCTGCTCGCCGTACGAGCTGGGCGTCGAGCGCAGCCCAGGCGGCATCGACGCGCGCGTGCATCCTGTCCAGCCGCCCAGCCGTCCAGGTGATGTAGAGCGCCAGCAGCACAACGATCGCGACGATCGTCGCCGCCTGACCTGTCACGGCGCGACCCTCTCACGCACGACGGCCAACCAGCGTCGCAGCGTCTCCGACACCCGGCCGGGGTCGTCCTCCTGGCCGAAGTCCTCCACGTCCGGTTCGTCCGCTGTCTCGTCCAGCTCGACCGGGGCAGCGGCCGCCACGGTCTCGTAGACCTCGAGGACCTGCCGCGCCACGTGGTGCCAGTCGTAGGCCTGCACGACCCGCGTGCCCGCCGCCGCGAGGTGACGGCGCCGCTCCCCATCGAGCAGCAGAGCCGTGATGGTCTTGGCCAACGCATCCACATCGCCGACGGGGAACAGCGCCCCCGCCTCGCCGTCGTCCAGGACGCGACGGAAGGCCGGCAGGTCGCTGGCCACGACCGGCGTCCCGGTGGCCATCGCCTCGATCAGCACGATCCCAAAGCTCTCGCCATGGGTGTTGGGGGCGACGTAGAGGTCACCGCTCGCGTAGACGCGTGCCTTGTCGGCCTCGCTGACCAGGCCCAGCAGGTGGACGTGGTCGCTGAGGGCTGGATCGATGTCCTCCCGCACCTGCTCGACGTCGCCGGGGCCGGCCACCAACAGATGCGCCCCAGGGACTGCGGCCACGATCTGCGGCAGGGCGGCCAGCAGGACCGAGAGCCCCTTGCGGGGCTCGTCGATGCGACCGAGGAACACCATCCGCGGTCCGTCCGCAAGCCCGTCAAGGGGTTGGGCCCCTGCGAAGCGGTCGACATAGACACCGTTCGGCACCAGCACCGCGTCGTGCCCGAGGTGCTCGACAACCACGCGGCGCGCCGCGGGCGAGACCGCGATCCGACCGGTGATCTTCTCCAGCCCGGGCTGCAACGTGGTGCCGAACACCTGAAGCGCCCGGCTGCGAGCCGTCGCCGTGTGGAAGGTCGCGACCATCGCGCCACGGGCGGCGAAGCACGCCAGCATCGACAGCGAGGGCACGGTGGGTTCGTGCAGGTGCAGCACGTCGAAGCGCCCTTTGCGTAGCCAACGTCGCGTGCGTGTCAACGAGACGGGACCGAAGCACAGCCGGGCGACCGACCCGTTGTACGGCACCGGCACCGCCCGCCCTGCGGGCACGAGGTACGCCGGAAGCTCGGCATCTTCGGCATCGTCGACCGGAGCGAGCACCGACACCTGGTGCCCCATCTCGATCAGGCACTCGGCCAGGTCCCGCACATGCGCCTGGACCCCACCCGGGACGTCCCAGGTGTAGGGGCAGACGATGCCGATCCTCACTGCTGTCGGGCCCGACGGGGGTCATCGGCGTCGAGGTCGTCGAGCCACACCCGCTGAAGCATGTGCCAGTCCTGCGGATGGGCCGCGATCCCTGCCGCGAAGGCGTCCGCCAGCGCCTGCGTCATGGTGGGTACGTCGCTGTGCGGCACGGGGTCGTAGAAGGCGATCTCCCAACCGACGGGCCGGAAGGACAACGTGGCCGGGACCAGCGCCGCCCCGGTCTCCAGTGCCAGTCGTGCCGGGCCCGCGGGCATCCTGGACGTCGCCCCGAAGAACTCGACGTCGACGCCACGCGGCGTCAGGTCGCGGTCGGCCACCAGGCAGACGGTGCCGCCGGCCTCGAGCACCTCGGTGAGCACGTCGTACGGCGGGCGCTCGCCCCCCGTCAGCGGCAGCACCGTCATGCCGAGTGACTCGCGGAAGGAGACGAACTGGTCGTAGAGGGACTCGGGCTTGAGCCGCTCCGCGACCGTCGTGAACGGGACACCGGTGGAGGTGCACCAGGCGCCGGCTGCGTCCCAGTTGCCGGTGTGGGGCAGGGCAAGGACGGTGCCTTGGGGGCTCTGGACGGCGGTCCGGAAAGCGGCCTCGTTGACCGTTGCCGTGCGCTCGACCAGCCGTTGCAGGTTCGTGCTCGGCAGCCGGAACACCTCGCACCAGTAGCGCGCGTAGGAACGCAGTGCTTCCTGGAGAAGGTCCTCCCCCGGCGCGACGCGCTCGAGGTTCGCCCGCAGCCGGTCGACCCCCTTGCCACCCCGCAGCGCGGCAAGGTCCGCGCCGGCCTGGAAGAGCCGTCGCGCCACGGGCTCCGGCAGGGCCCGCACGAACGCCCAGGCGCCGGCGTACGAGCCGGAGGTCAAGGCGTCGGCGATCAGACCGACCGGGTTGTTCACGTGGCGTCGGACGGGAGTGCGGCCTGGCGCCGCACCTCCTGGAGCCGCTGGACCATCGTCACGGCCGACAGCGCCGCGAGCAGCCACAACGCAACCGTCAGCAGCAGATCGGGTACGCCGAAACCCACCAAGCCGGCCGCCGCCAGCACGACGATCAGGCGCTCCGGACGCTCGACGATCCCGACGTTGCACGTCATGCCCAGCCCCTCGGCGCGGGCCTTCTCATAGGACACCACCAGGCTCGAGACCAGGACGAACAGCGTCACGCAGAGCAGGACGTCGTCCTGGCCCTTCCCGGCGTACCAGAGGGCGAGGCCTCCGAAGATGGCGCCATCGGCGAGGCGGTCACACGTCGAGTCCAGCCAGGCACCGAACGGGCTCGACGTCCCGCGCTTGCGAGCCAGCGCCCCGTCGATGGTGTCCGTGAGCACGAAGACCGTGATCGCCAAGGTGCCCACCAGCAGGTGGCCACCGGGGTAGAACGCGAGGGCCGAGGCCACGACGCCGAGGGTTCCCACGGCCGTCACGGCGTCCGGCGTGACGCCCCAGGCGAGCAGCCTGCGGACGAGGGGGTCTGCGACGCGTCCGACAAGGGGCCGCAGCTGGGAGCCGATCACGCGGGGAACGATAGCGAGCAGGCGGCGCGGGCGGCCCCTGGGCCGCGAGATCCGGGCGAGGTGTGAGTGCTCCGCTTGTTCTTCGGGGGGCAGACCGGCAGGCTGGCCCTCACGGGACCCCGGCGGCCGAGGAGGCAGCGATGGCTAAGGCGAGCAAGCAGGTAGGGCCGGCACCCGAGCCGAGGGCCGCGGAGCTGGTCCGCAACGTCGTTGTGGTCGGACACAGCGGTGCGGGGAAGACCACGCTGGTGGAGGCGCTGCTCCTGCGCACCGGCACGGTCTCGCGGGCCGGCAGCATCACGGACGGCACCACGGTGTGTGACTACGAAGAGATCGAGGCGCGCCTGCAGCGTTCCGTCGGCCTCGCGCTGGCGCCGTTGGAGCACGCGGGGATCAAGGTCAACCTGCTCGACACCCCCGGCTCGGCCGACTTCGTCGGGGAGGTGCGCGCCGGGCTGCGTGCGGCCGACGCCGCGCTGTTCGTGGTGTCAGCCGTCGACGGGGTCGACGCGCTGACCGTGCAGCTGTGGTCCGAGTGCGCCTCGGTCGGACTGCCGCGCGCGGTCGTGGTGACCCACCTCGACCGGCCACGCGCGGACTTCGACGACTCGCTGGCGTTGTGCCAACGGCTGCTGGGCGACGGCGTTCACCCGCTCTACCTCCCGCTCCACGGGGACGACGACTCCGTCGCTGGGCTGATGGGCCTGATCACCCAGCGGGTCTACGACTACAGCAGCGGCGACCGGGTCGAGCGCGCGCCCGATCCCGAGCACCTGCCCTTCATCGAGGGAGCGCGGGGGGAGCTCCTCGAGGCGATCATCGCCGAGAGCGAGGACGAGACCCTGCTGGACCGCTACCTCGCCGGCGAGGAGATCGACACCAAGGTCGTGATCCACGACCTTGAGCTGGCGGTCGCGCGCGGGCACTTCTACCCCGTGCTGCCGGCCGCTTCGACGTCGATGCTCGGGACAGACGAGTTGCTCGAGCTGCTCACGCAAGCCCTGCCGAGCCCGCTGGAACACCCCTGCCCAGTGGTGACCCGGCCCGACGGCAGCCCCGCGGCCCCCATCTCCTGCGATCCCGACGGCCCGCTCGTAGCCGAGGTGGTCAAGACCACCAGCGACTCCTACCTCGGCCGCATCTCCCTGGTGCGGGTGTTCTCCGGAACCCTTCGGCCAGATCAGGTCGTGCACGTCTCAGGACACGGGCTCGTCGAGCGAGGACACCCGGACCACGATGCCGACGAACGCGTGGGAGCCCTGTCCACGCCGCTCGGATCGGCGATGCGCCCGGCCGCAGAGTGCCGCGCCGGGGACATCTGCTCGGTCGCCAAGCTCTCCACGGCCGAGACCGGCGACACGCTGTCAGGCAAGGATGACCCGCTGCTGGTGCACCCGTGGGAGCTCCCTGAGCCCCAGCACGCCGTCGCGGTCGAAGCCCTGTCCCGTACCGACGAGGACAAGCTCGGCACGGCCCTGCAGCGGCTGGTTGCCGAGGACCCGACGCTGCGGCTGGAGCGGCAGAGCGAGACCGGCCAGATCCTGCTGTGGTGCGTGGGTGACGCGCACGCCGAGGTCCTCATCGACCGGCTCAAGAGCAGGTACGGCGTGAACGTCACGCAGCCCGAGGTCAAGATCGCGCTGCGCGAGACCCTGGGCAAGTCGGTCTCGGTGACGGGCCGCCACGTCAAGCAGTCCGGCGGCCACGGCCAGTACGCCGTGGTCCACCTGGACTTCTCCCCGCTGCCCGCTGGGTCGGGGCTGGTGTTCGAGCAGAGCGTCGTCGGCGGGTCCGTCCCGGGGAACTACATCCCCTCGGTGGAGAAGGGCATCCGCGCCCAGATGGAGCGTGGGATCGACGGGCGGCCGATCGTCGACGTCAAGGCGGTGCTGACCGACGGGAAGTCCCACTCGGTCGACTCCTCCGACGCGGCGTTCCAGGCAGCCGGGTCCCTCGCCGTACGCGAAGCCTGCCAGTCAGCGGGAGTCCAGGTGCTCGAGCCGGTCTCATCGATCGAGATCCGGCTGCCCGCGTCCTACGTCGGCACCGTCATGTCGGACCTCGCCGGTCGGCGTGCTCGAGTGACCGGCAACGACGTGCTGGACGACGACGTCTCCCAGGTGAGCGCTGAGGTGCCTGACCTGGAGCTGTTGCGCTACGCCGCCGACCTGCGCTCGCTCTCCCACGGGACCGGCTCGTTCCGCCGGACGTACCTGCGACACGAGCCGATGCCGTCCAACCTCGTGCCGCAGGCGGAGAAGCCCTAGACCTCAGTCCAGGCCTGAGCGAGCAAGTCGCGCGTCTCGGGAAGCAGCTGGGGCAGCACCTTGGTGTGGCCCACGACCGGCATGAAGTTGGTGTCCCCGCCCCAGCGAGGTACGACGTGCTGGTGCAGGTGGGCGGCGATGCCTGCGCCCGCCTCGTGGCCGAGGTTCATGCCGACGTTGAACCCCTGGGCGGCTGCTGCGTGTCGGATCGCCCGGATCGCGTGCTGCGTCATGGCCGCGACCTCGGCCGTCTCCTCGGCGGTCAGCTCGTCGTACTCGGCGATGTGCCGGAACGGCACGACCATCAGATGCCCGCTGTTGTAGGGGTAGAGGTTGAGGACGGCGTACGCCGTGGTGCCCCGCGCGACGACCAGGCCCTCGGCATCGCCCAGCGCCGGGATCTCGCAGAAGGCGCAGTCCGGACCCTTGCCCTCGCCCTTGATGTAGGCCATGCGGTGCGGGGTCCAGAGCCGCGCGAACGCGTCGCGCAGGCCAGCGCCGCGTTGCTCCTCGCGCTCGGTCATGCGCGGTCCCGTACGGCGGTCACGATCCGTTCGACTGCCTCATCGACGGGGATGCCGTTGTCCTGCGTGCCGTCCCGGAAGCGGAAGCTCACTGCGCCTGCAGCGATGTCCTCGGCGCCGGCGATGAGCATGAACGGGACCTTCTGCTTCTGCGCGTTGCGGATCTTCTTCTGCATCCGGTCGTCGGAGGTGTCCACCTCGACGCGGATCCCCTGTCGGCGCAGGCGATCTGCCACGTCCAAGAGGTACCCGTCGAAGTCGGAGTGGACGGGGATCCCGACGACCTGGACGGGCGCGAGCCAGGCTGGGAAAGCGCCGGCGTAGTGCTCGGTGAGCACGCCGATGAAGCGCTCGATGGAGCCGAATTTCGCCGCATGGATCATGACCGGCTGCTGTCGGGTGCCATCAGCGGCTTGGTACTCCAAGCCGAAACCCTTGGGCTGGTTGAAGTCGTACTGCACCGTGGACATCTGCCAGGTGCGACCGATCGCGTCCCTGGCCTGCACCGAGATCTTCGGGTCGTAGAACGCAGCACCACCCGGGTCGGGGACCAGCTCGAGTCCGGTGTCCTTCGCGCACTGCTCGAGCACGGCCGTCGCGGTCGCCCAGTCCTGCTCCGAGCCGACGAACTTGTCGGGGTTGGAGTCGTCCCGGGTCGACAGCTCGAGGTAGAAGTCGTCGAGGCCGAAGTCCTTGAGCAATCCGAGGATGAACGACAACAGGTGCTTGACCTCGTCGGGGGCCTGCTCCGGGGTGCAGTAGGAGTGCGAGTCGTCCTGGGCGAACCCGCGCACTCGGGTCAGGCCGTGGATGACGCCGGACTTCTCGTAGCGATAGACCGACCCGAACTCGAACAGCCGCAGCGGCAACTCGCGGTAGGAGCGCCCGCGGGAGCGGTAGATCAGGTTGTGCATCGGACAGTTCATGGCCTTGAGGTAGTAGTCGCTGCCCTCCATCTGGATGGGGGGGAACATCGTGTCCGCGTAGTACGGCAGGTGTCCGGAGGTGTGGAACAGCCCCTCCTTCGTGATGTGCGGAGTCCCGACGTACTGGAAGCCCTCCTGGATGTGGCGCAGCCGGACGTAGTCCTCCATCTCGCGCTTGAGCACGCCGCCCTTGGGATGGAAGACCGCCAGCCCGGACCCGATCTCGTCGGGGAAGGAGAACAGGTCCAGCTCAGCGCCGAGGCGGCGATGGTCACGCTTCTCGGCCTCCTCGAGCAGCCGCAGGTGCTCCTTCAGCGCGTCCTTTGACTCCCAGGCGGTGCCGTAGATGCGCTGCAGTTGCGGGTTTTTCTCACTCCCCCGCCAGTAGGCGGCGGCAGAGCGCATGAGCTGGAACGCCGGGATGTCGCGCGTCGTGGGCAGGTGCGGGCCGCGGCACAGGTCCTTCCACGCGACCTCGTCGCCCCGCAGGTTGTCGTAGATCGACAGCTCGGCGCCGCCGACCTCGACGGACTCCTCGGCACTGCCTTCAGAGGTCCCGCCCTTGAGTCCGATCAACTCGAGCTTGAACTTCTCGTGGGCGAGCTCGGTGCGAGCTGCTTCCTCGGTGACCACCCGTCGGGAGAACCGCTGCCGCTGCCGGGTGATGTCGCTCATCTTCTTCTCGATGATGGCGAGGTCCTCGGGCGTGAAGGGCCGCTCGGGCAGGAAGTCGTAGTAGAAGCCGTCCTTGATGGGAGGGCCGATGCCCAGCAGCGTCCCGGGGAACAGCTCCTGCACGGCCTGCGCGAGCACGTGAGCGGCGGAGTGACGCAGCACCGCGCGGCCGTCCTCGGAGCCGTACGGCACCTGCTCGACGGTCTCGCCCTCGGCGACGACGTGCGCAAGATCGCGCAGGACACCGTCGACGCGGGCCACGGCGGTGTCCTTCACGCCAGCAGTTGCGAGGACCTGGCCGGCCGTCGTACCTGCCTGGGCTGCATCGACGCGGACAGCGACAGGCGGGATGTCAGGCACGAGCACACTCCTTAGAAGGGTTCGAGCCGAGCCTAGTGGGGCGCGTCAGGCAGGTTTCAGCGCTCGGCTGTAGAACCGGTTCTTGTGAAGCGCCCCCTGATCGCCCTTGCCGCCCTCACCGCCGTCGCGTCCCTGGCGGGGACCGCCACCTCGGCGAGCCCACCCGCCTTCGTCGCGGCGAGCACGGGCTTCCACTCCGTCCTCGCCTACGGCCAGGGCCAGTCGACCAGCGCACTGGATCTCGCGCGCAACCTCGGCATGGGCACGGTTCCGCCGTCGTTCACCAGCCAGGTCGCGATGTACAACCGCGTGATCACGACCCAGCCGCGCGGCGACCTGCAGAACTTCTACAAGGACTCCTCCTTCGCCCAGATCGCAGGAGCGAGCGAGTCACCGATCACCGGCGCGACCGTCGTACGCGACGCGGTGCACAAGGTCCCGCACATCTACGGCACCAGCCGCTCCGCGGCGATGTACGCCGTCGGCTACGCCACAGCGCAGGACCGCTTGTTCCTCATGGACGTGCTGCGTCGCACCGCACTGGGCACCACGGCCGAACTGCTCGGGCCGTCCGCCGTACCCGCGGACGCGGCCACCCTCGGCCAGTTCGACCTGTCCCCTGCCGAGCTCACCGCTGAGGTCGAGCGGCTGCCGAAGGACGAGGGCGCCGCCGGGGAACGTGGCCTGGCCGACCTCAAGCAGTACGTCGCCGGCATCAACGCCTGGATCGCGGCGACGCGGCTCGACCCGAGCAAGCTGCCGGCGGAGTACGCCGCGCTGGGAGCTCTCCCCCGCGACTGGACGCTGGCCGACACCGCCGCCGAGGCCTACCTGCTGATCGCCCAGTTCACGGTCTTCGGCGACGGCGAGCACCTGCAGTCCGACATCCGCGCGCGGCTGCAGAAGCGGCTCGGCACGGTCAAGGGCAACAAGACGTACGACGATCTGCGAAACCTCGAGGACGCCGACGCCCCTGTGACCGCCCAGCGGGCCTTCCCGAGCGACCGTCCCCGGAAGGGCTCCTCGAGCGCGGCGCGGCTGGACGCCGGCTCGATCAAGCCCCGCGACGCGGTGGTCTCTCAGCAGGACCCGGCTGTCCCCTCGCGCTTCCCGACGTGGGCCAACGAGCTGGCCACCCGCGGCCTGCAGCTGGAGCACCACGCCTCCAACGCGCTGCTGATCGCCGCCAAGCACAGCAAGAGCGGGCGGGCGCTCGCCGCGATGGGGCCGCAGGTCGGCTACTACTCCCCCGAGATCCTGGTGGAGTACGAAGTCCACGCGCCGGGCATTCACGCCAGCGGCATGAGCTTCCCGGGTGCGAGCCCCTTCCCCCTGATCGGACACGCGGGGACCTTCGCCTGGAGCGGGACGACGGCCAACGGGGACAACGCCGACACCTTCGCCGAGCAGTTGTGCGAGCCGTCGGGCAAGACGCCGACCACCAAGAGCGACTACTACCTCTACCGCGGCCGCTGCATCGCCTTCACGCACCGCGACCAGGTGCTCACCACCCCGACGGCCCCGGCTGACGGCCCCGACGCTCGGCTGCCCACCAAGGTCACCCTGCGCACGATGCGCTCGGTCCACGGGCCGGTGCACGACTTCGCCACCGTCAAGGGCCGCCCGTACGCGCTGGTGCGTTCGACCGCCGTCAACGGCCGGGGAATCCGCTCGCTCGTCGCCTTCCTCACCCTCGCCGAGGGTGGCGTGAAGTCGCCGCAGGACTTCGTGCGCGTCATGCGGCACTACACCGGCAACGAGAACTGGTTCTACGTCGACGCCAAGCACATCGCATGGCTGCAGAGCGGTTGGTTCCCGAGGCACGCGCCGGGCACCGACCTCGAGCACCCCATCAAGGGCACGGGCCAGTGGGACTGGCAGGGCTTCAACCCCGCGAACGGCTCCTACACCCGGCAGGCCGACACCTTCAACCCGACGGAGATCGACCCCTCCCAGGGCTATCTGTCGTCGTGGAACAACAAGGGCGCACGCGGCTGGCGAGCGGCCCCGGGGATCTGGTCCTACGGCCGGGTCCACCGCGACGAGCTGCTCCGCGACCCCACGGTCGCGGCGATCCGGGCCGGGCGCAAGCTCACGCTCTCGGATGTGGTCGGCATCAGCGGCAACGCCTCGACCCAGGACCTGCGCGGCGTCGAGGTGCTGCCGGACCTGCTGCGCGTGATCGGCACCCCGACAGACCCGACGCAGAAGGCGCTCGTCACGTCGTTGCGGCGGTGGGTCGCCACGGGGGCGCACCGACGCGACACAACGGGCAAGGGCTGGTACGACGACAGTGCCGCCGTCCTGGCCTTCGACGCCTTCTGGCGCCAGGCAGTGCACCGCGTCTACGACCCCCAGCTCGGCACGGACGTCGTCTCGGAGCTGCAGAAGGGGATCAACCTCGTCCTCGACACCCGGCCGACCGCGACCGGCTTCTACGACGGTTGGTACGGCCAGCTCTCCGATGTCGTGCGCGCCGCCCTGGGTAGCGGGCCGCGGATGAGGGCAACCTCGTGTGGCGGGGGAACCCTGGCCGGCTGCCGGACCGTTCTGCGCTCGGCCTTCGCCGCAGCGGCGGCGGGTCTGGTCGAGCAGTACGGCACCGACACCACTGCCTGGCACAAGGCGGCCGTCTGCTCGAGCAAGACGGTCGCCGACTGCGACAGCAACCAGCCGCTGACCGCGGGCGCCATCGCGACCCCGAACCAGCCGTTCGAGAACCGCGGCACCTTCCACCAGGCCGTGGAGGTCCTCAGCCGCTGACTGAAAGTGCCTGCGGTTGTTGGGGTTTTCGACGCGCCTGGAACGTGCGCGGTGGCTGGGCACGAAACGCGTCCGGGTTGCCACAGGCCTTGCCAACGCAAGTTGTCGAACTGGTTGCCGTCGGCTTCGTTTGAGCTTCGGTCAGTCCTGAGCCAGCGTCTTGCGGAGGTCCTTGGCCAGCAGCACCAGATGCAGCGGCTCAGTAGGACTGGCGACGAACTCCGGTATGAGGTGCAGGTAGTAGTCCTTGGCAACGTCGGACTCAGCGTGGACCAGCAACGCCCGGCACCCGATCTCCTCGGCTACCACCAAGAACCGGCCGATCACGTCCTTCAGCAGCCCCGCGCCCAGCCCTAGCCGCTCGTGCCCCAGGTCGACCCCCAGCCGCGCCAGCAGAGCCACTGGCTGCGGGTATCGGCCGGCGCCCCGACGAAGTCGCTCCGGTGCGTCCTCGACGGCGAGCTGCGCCATGCACCAGGCGTAGTAGGCGACCACATGGTCCGATTCCCCCTCGGTCACGACGAAGACCCGCGTACTGCTCGAAGCCGCGGACTGCCGCGCGTGTCGCTGAAGCCAGCGGGTCTGCTCCTCCGACGCGCACCGGAACTCGTCGAGCTGGTGACGTGCCTCGAGCTGGACGGGACTGCGGTAGCTCACTCCTGGAACGGCGACGGCCGGTCGAAGAGGGCACGTACGCCCGCGAGCTCCCGCGCAGGTCGAGCGTTGAGGGCGTCCCAAGCCTCCGCCTGATCGGCAGTCAGGGCGAAGCTGTCGCGGTCCGCCAAGACGCGCCGGGCCTCGTCCAAGGCCGTACCCACGATGAACTCCGTCAGGTCACCGCCACGAGCCGCGACCGCACGATCGATCAGGGCGCGCTCGTCGGCGGTGGTCCGCACCTCAAGCCGCCGGCTCCGCCGTCGATCGTCCGTAGCCGTCACCCGATCAACCCCTTTCGTACGGACACTGTACGGCAACAGCTCCTGACACTCAAACCGCACCCAGGAGCCGTCGCAACGGACGACATCCGCGTGCCGGAAACGCGTCCATCGAGCGTGGCTATGTGGCACGCAGCTGACAATTCTGTCCCCGAAGGTGGGCCACATAGGCTCTGACCTTCGGGTTTAGGGGTGGGCGATACTGGACTCGAACCAGTGACCTCTCGCGTGTGAGGCGAGCGCTCTAACCAACTGAGCTAATCGCCCGGATGTGACGTCCGGACAGCGCAGGACTCTAGCGCAGGACCGTCAGGTGACGGAGCCCAGCAGGTCCAGCCGGATGAACAGGTACATCCCTGCGCCCGCTGCGAGTAGACCCAACCCCGAAACCACCGCGGTGCGTAGGGGACGGGCCTTGGCACCGTCCCACGCGGCCTGGGCTCGACGCTCGATCGGGTCGAGCCAGCGCTCAGCGAACTCGAACTCCATCGACCAGACCGCGAGACCGAGCAAGATCGGCGGGATCGTCAGCGGCCCGGGCAGCACAGCCAGCGCGAGGCCGAGCGCGATCAGCGCAGCACCGAGCAGGAACACAGCGACGTGGACGATCACTTCTCCGGCAGGCAGGCGCCGGACCCGATCGCGCAGGTGCAAAGGAGTCACTCGTACAGCATGGACCACAAGCGGTGCGCCGAAGGGGTGACATTCCGTCGTTGGTGGTTCGGCTGAGGCCGAAAGAGGGGATGCTCCGGTCACCCAGTACCCGGAGGTGTCCACCGCATGTCCTCGCGTCCGCTCACCGTGATCGCTGAGCTCCAGGTGGCACTCGTGGTCCCTGGAGCCACCTCGCTGCCGGTGCACGCGTCGGTGGCCTACGACGCGAGTGACCCGTACGCGGTCAGCATGACCTTCCACACCGGAGCGGGTGACGCGGTGCAGTGGACCTTCGCGCGCCAGCTCCTGACCGACGGCGTGACCTCCCCGACCGGGTACGGCGATGTGCGCACCTGGCCGGCCGCCTCCGACCGCGGCCCCGTGGTCTTCCTCTCGCTGTCCAGTCCCTCAGGCAGTGCGCTGTTCGAGCTCCCGGTGCCGGAGCTCGTCGAGTTCCTCACGATGACCTACGCAGCGGTCCCGACGGGTGCCGAAGCCGATCACGTGGACGTCGATGCCGAGCTGTCCGAGCTCCTGCTCATCGACCCGGGAGCCTGACCACACCCGAGTTTCTGCTAACCTTCGCGTCGTCGTCAGGCGCTCCTTCACCGGTCGCCAGACACGTGCGGACGTGGCTCAGTTGGTAGAGCACAACCTTGCCAAGGTTGGGGTCGCGGGTTCGAATCCCGTCGTCCGCTCGGAGTAAGCAGCGCCTCCCGGCCGGGTGGCCGAGTGGCTTAGGCAAGGGCCTGCAAAGCCCTGTACGCGGGTTCGATTCCCGCCCCGGCCTCTCCCGCAACACAACTTCACAGCTCGGACGATTGGCGCAGTCTGGTAGCGCGCTTCCTTGACACGGAAGAGGTCACAGGTTCAAGTCCTGTATCGTCCACCAGCTTCACGAAAGGGCCCCCCACCGCAGTGCGGTGAGGGGCTCTTCGGCGTGTACGCCGGGTGCTACTGCACCCGGGCCCGGCGGCGGTGGATGAGGACTCCACCGGCTGCACTGAGCAGCAGCGCCAGGGCAGCCACGGCCGCAGCACCTGGCATGGGCGCGCCGTCGTCGTTACGGCTGGAGGCCGTCGGGCGGGTCGTGGGCGTCACGGTGTCCGGAGCGACCCCGGGACGCGGGGACGTCCCCGGGACCGCTCCCCCGGGCACGATGCCCGCCGTACCCGTGCCGGTGCCAGGGCCTGCGAGGGTCACCGGGTCGACCGCGCCCTGAGCGCCGTAGACCGAGTAGACCTTCGCCGGCTGCCCGGCGTACCCGGCAGGGACCACGATCCGGTAGGCGCCGCGGCCGTAGCTCGCCGCCACCAGTTCGCGGGGGTTGCGGGGGCTGCGGTTGATCCGGAAGACCGGAGCAGCCGGCAGGCCCTTGCCCAACACCTGGTAGCGCTTGCCGTTCGTATCGCCGATGTAGACACCCAAGTCGGTGGCCACCACGAGGGCACCGTTGAAGACGATCGCGTCGTCCGCGCCGATATCCGGCAGGTTGCCCGAGATGTCCTTGAAGGTGGCACCAGCGTCCGTGGACTTGTAGACGTGGCCGCGGCCGATCTTGCTCACGTCGTCACCGAGGGAGCCCGGCGGGATCCACCGACGGCCGTAGCCACCGAGGGTGACGTACACCGTACGGGGGTTCGCGGGGTCGATCCGGACGGAGTTGATGTACCGCTTCGGCAGGCCCTTCGCAGCGGCGATGTGCCAGCCGTTGCTGGTCCCGGCCTTGGGCGCCTTGGAACCGCCCACGTTGGTGGCGATGCCGCTGTTGAACGGCGTACCGCCCGTGACGATGTCGCAGAAGCCGCAGTACCCGACGTATGTCGCATCACCGCGGGTGTCGACGGCCGACATCTGGTTGTTGGTCTCCGTCGTGGTCGGGTCGTTCTCGTCCACCACGGGGACCTTGCCGGCGCTGGCGACGCCCGGGTGCTGGCGCGTCCCGAGGTCGTAGACCGTGACCCAGCCACCGCCGCTCGCCTTGCCGTTGAGCGTCTCCCTGATGTCCCGGCCACCGACGACGAGGTGCTTGGCGTTCGTGACGTCCATGACGAACGGCGTGGAGAACAGCCCGCTCGTCAGCCCCGGGTCGATGCTGCTCCAGGTCTTGCCGCCATCGAGCGTGCGGCTCATCTGGCCGCCGGTGTACTCCTCGTACCAGACGTTGGGGTTGTCAGGTTCGATGGCGACGTAGAAGCCGTCACCGCCCATCGCCATGATCTGCTTACCTTGCGGCGTTATGACGGCTGAGCCGTTGTCCTGAAGCCCCATCACGGCTGTGCCGTCAGCGGCCAGCGCCACGTCGTACGGGAGCAGGGTGCCGAAGCCGTTGTTGTTGCCCTTGCCCCAACCGGAGTTCTTGAGCTCCGCGCCCTTGGCGAGGGTCTGCTTGTAGGTACCACCGTCGTTGCCAGCGAGCAGCACGACGCCGCCGTTGGCCTGCGGCACCCACACGCCAGCCTGCTGGTCCGGGTGGGTCGTCGCGCCCTGGTCGGCCGCGGCGCTGGCGGGGTCATTGAGACTCGCGGTGAGCGGGCACGGACCGCTCGTGGCACCGGTCAGAGCGCCGGCGTTGAGCCCGCCGCAGCTGGAACCTGCGAAGTACTTGCCCACCACGTGGTAGCTGCCGGAGTTGGGCACGGGGAGGATCGCGCCGGACCCCGTCCAGATCTCCTCGAGGCCGAAAGCGATGCGCTTCGGCACGCCGGTCTCGTCCTGCGTCGTCGGGTCGACCTGGATCCACTCGTTGTACCAAGACTGCACGCCCGGGGCGTAGGTGGCGGCGTTCGCCCCTGTGAGCGCCGTTCCGCTGCCGGGGGCCGCGAGCTGCTGGGCGTCAGCGAGCTTGGTCCAGGTCAGGCCGAAGTCCTTCGAGCCGTAGAGCCCGTTGAAGACCGTGTTGCCCGGGACCTTGCCGCTGGGCTCGGGCAGGTCGAACACGTGGGCAGCCTTGTTGAACTTCAGCGCGTCCTGCACGAGGGCGTAGACGTAGCCGTGGTCCTGCAGCGCGCCGGTCGCACCGCCGAGGGCGACGCGGCCAACGACGTCATTGGTCGCGAACCCCGTGCCGATGCCCGTCGGAGTGTTGTTGCGGCCCGGGTTCGTCAGGTAGCGGAAGCTCCCCTTCTTGCCGGTCGCGGAGTGGTACAACCCGTTCTGGGGAGCCTGCGGCTTGCCCACGGCGTTGAGCTTCGCGCCGGCGCGCCAGCCGACGGCCGCGAGCACGGCGCCACCGGCGTTCCCGCGCCCCGCCGGACGCACGATCACGTCAGTGACCATGTTGGCGAAGTAGCAGATCGGGTTGGTGACCGACGTACACGTGGTGGGAAGCACCACGTTGACGAAGGACCGGGCGTAGTCCGTGGAGCGGTAGAGCCCCTTGGACGTCGCGGCGTACACCGTCGAGGGGCGCCCCGGGTCGTGGTCGAGGTTGAAGGTCAGCGCGCCCGAGGGCACCCCTGAGCTCTTGGTCCAGCGCCCGTTGCCGGTCGACCAGAACACCCCGAGCCCGGAGTAGGAGCTTCCGCCGTACGCCGGGTCGCCGGTGCCCGCGACGATGGTCTTGCTGGCGCCGTTGCGGAGCACCTCGACCGCGCCCGTCACCTGCGTCGGCAGGCTGTCGGCGATGGAGTGCCACGACGCGGCTGCGTCCGTCGTCTCCCACACGCCGCCGTTCGCCACCGCTGCGTAGAAGGTCTTCGGGCTGATCGGGTCGTACGCCAGGTCCTGAACGCGACCGGCGAGCTGGTGCAGGCCGAGTCGGTTGACCCGGTCGTACCCAGGCACATCGCTGTTGAGCGGGCCCTTGCCCATCGCGATCCAGCCCGGTGCGCCCTTGGTCGCCGCCAGCATCGCCTGGTGCTGTCCCACGGCTGCGGCGTACGCGCCAGCGGAGTACGGCAGCCCGGCGTTCTGCCGCATCGACAGCTGGGCGTTCATCGCCATCACCTCGCGCAGCGGCTCCACCCGCAGCGCGGACACGCACTGGGAGCGCGCGCCAGCTGCGAAGTCCCCGAGGGCGACGTCGCGCTCCCGGATCGTTCCAGGCGGGCAGTCATCGGCAGCCACGGCCACACCAGCCGGTACGACGGAGCCCAACGACAGGGCGGCCACCGCGCCGAGGGCGGCCAAGGGGGCAAGGAGGCGGCGAGCGTGCATGCGGGAGCCTTTCGAGGGGGCAGGACCGCTGCGCACGGCATCGCCGTACGCATCAAGGTCAACGGTCGGAGCAAGAGCCCCTGTTGTGAGCGGGAACGCCAGCCTGTCACCCGTTCGAGCGACCGCGAAGCGTGCGATGCGTCACACTAGACGCCCGCCCCCCGTGCAGGAGTCCGTGTCCGGCGTGGCGAAGAACACCCCCAACCATCACCGCTCCGAGCTGCCCCGGCCACCCCGTGGGCGCGAGAACGACAGCCGGTCACCCCGGCAAGGAGGTCCCCCCGTGGCGATTGCGAAGCCTGACG
Source organism: Mycobacteriales bacterium (assembly GCA_046595815.1). Taxonomy (GTDB): domain Bacteria; phylum Actinomycetota; class Actinomycetes; order Mycobacteriales; family SCTD01; genus RYN-111. The sequence goes on along the minus strand of JBKJSN010000179.1, from coordinate 15,625 downwards.
TGCCTACCCCTTCTGGGTGGCGGCACCGGCTCGAGTCCCTCAAGGCTCGCCACACCTCCTGGAAGCGCAGTCGTGCAGCCCGCGGCCGCAGCGGCCCGAGCAGGCTCGTGATCGGCATGTCGCTGAGCCTCATCGTGCTGCTGTCGAGCGCCGGGTTCTTGCTGACCGCGTTGTTCTCCGAGCCCCAGGGCGCCAAGGTGACCCTCAGCGACATCCAGCAGCTGAGCGCAGGGTCCCGGATCGAGAAGGCGACCCTGCTCGACCAGGACGACCAGGTCGTGCTGGTCCTGCGCTCGGTCGACGAGGCCAAGGACCTCCAGAAGGCGGCTGCTGGCGCCGTACCGCCCGGACAGGTGGCTCCGCGCTCGTTCCCGCCGGTGCACGTCGACGGTGTCACGGACTTCGCGGCGACCGTCCGTACGACGATCCCGAGCAACGGCAGCGCCACGGCCCGCCTGACCGACACGCTCACCGCAGGCGGCGTGAAGCTCACGGTCGACCCGCAGAGCGGCCAGGCGAAGGCCCGGTTCGTCAGCATGTTCTTGCTGCCGGTCCTGATCCTCGCGAACATCTTCGCGCTGCTGTTCACCGGCAAGAGCGGCGGCGGCGCCATCGGTGACGTCACCAACTTCGGCCGGGTCGACGATGGCGCCCAGACGGGCCGCTCGCACGTGACCTTCGCCGACGTCGGCGGCGCCGACGAGGCCGTCATCGAGCTGGCCGAGGTCCGCGACTACCTGCGCGACCCCGCCAAGTACAAGGCTCTTGGCGCTGCCCCGCCGAAGGGCGTCCTGCTCTTCGGGCCTCCCGGGACAGGCAAGACGCTGCTGGCCCGTGCCGTAGCCGGCGAGGCCGGTGTGCCCTTCTTCAGCGTCGCCGGCGCCGAGTTCGTCGAGTCGCTCGTCGGCGTCGGCGCAGCCCGCATCCGTGACCTGTTCCGTCGCGTGAACGCTGTCGCCCCCGCGATCGTGTTCATCGACGAGCTCGACGCCGCCGGCCGCAAGCGAGGCGCCGGTGGCAGCGGCGGCGGCACGGACGAGCGCGAGCAGACCCTCAACCAGCTGCTCGTCGAGATGGACGGCTTCGACGTCTCCACCGGTGTCGTGGTCATCGCCGCCACCAACCGCCCCGACATCTTGGACCCGGCGCTCATGCGCCCGGGCCGCTTCGACCGGCACATCACGGTGGAGCGTCCGGATGCGGAAGGCCGCGAGCGCATCCTGGCGATCCACGCCAACAAGAAGCCGCTGGCCCCTGACGTGGACCTGGCCCGCCTCGCGGACCGCTGCCCCGGTTTCACGGGCGCAGACCTGGCCTCCGTCGTCAACGAGGCCGCGCTGCTCACCATCCGTCAGCAGGGCTCGCTCATCCACCAGAAGGAGCTCGAGGAGGCGGTCGTCCGCGTTCTCGAAGGTCCTCAGCGTCGCGGCCGTGTGCTGCTGCCGGAGGAGCGCCTGCGCGCGGCCTACCACGAGATCGGGCACATCGTCGTGGCCGCCTCGCTCGGCCGGCACGAGGACATCCACCGTGTCACGGTCCTGAGTCGTGGACGCAACGTCGCCGCTGCGACGTTCGGTGACAGCGAGGCCACCCTGCTCACGCGCAGCTCCCTGCACAACCAGCTCGTCGCGACCCTCGGCGGCATCGCTGCTGAGGAGGTCGCGCTCGGCGAGGGCTCCACGGGTGCCGAGCAGGACCTCGAGCACGCCACCGACATCGCCCGCGACATGGTCACGAAGTACGGCATGAGCGACGCGATCGGCCCGGTGCGCCTGCAGGTCAAGGCCGGCGAGGGCTTCCTCGGCAACGACACCGAGCTCGTCGACCTGTCCGACCAGACCCAGCGCGAGGTCGAGGGGGCGATCCGCTCGATGGTCGAGCAGGCCCGCGCCGAGGCCAAGGCGATCCTCGTTGCGCACCGCGCCGAGCTGGACGCGCTGGCCATCCGCCTCGACGCGGAGGAGACCCTGGAGGGCGACGTGCTCGTCGAGGCTCTCGCTCCGCTCATGAAGGCGATCTCGGCTCCGACGGCGGCCCCTGTCCGCCGTACTGCTGCGCCTCGGCGCACGGCCAGCGCGAACGGGCGGGCGAAGGCCGGCGCGAGTCGCACGAAGGACTGATCGTGGGCTTTGGCCGTACTCGGGCGCTGGTTGTCGCGTGTGCGCTGCTTGCTGTCTCGGTGCCCTTCACCTCCTCCGCGGTGGCGCCGCACCTGACGTGCGGGCCGAAGCAGAAGGGTCGCTGGGAGAGCATTCCGGTGCGCTCCTTCCAGCCCGTGGCAGGCCTGGCGAGCAAGGACGCCGTGTCCGCGTACACCGTGGACCGGTCTCGGCCGCAGGACGTCCTGGTGACCAACGGAGTCCGGGTCCAGGTCTCGCACAGCAACGGGTGCGACTGGACCAACGGCGTCGCCCTCGAGCCCTTCGCCTCGGCTGCCCAGCCGTTCGTGGGCTCGACCTCCGCGATCGTGTCATTGGGCGCACTGCAGGGGAAGGCGCTCGCCGCTGTCCGTGAGGGCACCGGCGCGTCCAGCCGCCCGCACATCCTCCGGTACGACGGAACGAGCTGGTCGACCTCCGACAGCGGGCTGCCGGCGGCCGGGGCTCCGCGCCTGCTGCGCACCTCCTCGGACGGGCGCACGGCGTACCTCACCGTCAGCCCCAACGCCACGGGCGGTTCTGACGAAGACGGCTCCGGCTCCCCAGTGCCGCTGCCGACGTTGCCGCCGCTGCCCACCGGATCGCCCGAGGCACCCGGTGGCACGACCGGTTTCCTCTACGCCACCACGGACGGCGGTGCCACCTGGGCGCTGCGCACCGGCGCTGGCGACCTCCCTCGTGGCGGCACGGGGTTCAGCACCCTGGAGATCGACCCGCGCAACGCCAACTGGCTCTACGGCATCGTCGACGGGACGCTGCTGGTGTCGCGTGACGGCGGCGGGACCTTCACCGCCGCCGAGGGCACGGGCTACACCGCGATGGCGCCGCTGTTCTACGGCGCCCTGGCCGCCTTCGACGGCGAGGGCCATGGGGCTCTGCTCTTCGGCGGCAAGGTCACCTTCCGATTCCCTGTTCCCAAGGGGATCACCTCCGCGGCGTACCGCGCGGACGACGCCATGGTCATGGTCGAGAGCAACGGCGTCCTGCGCCTCGTCGGTCCGTTCGGGCAGTCGACGATCGACACGCCTGCGCCGCGTCCGGCCCGACGAGGTTCGCTGCTCGGTGACAACGGCGTGCAGTCCAGCTTCCACGCGCTCTCGGGCGACCGCACCCTGCTGCGCTTCGTGGACCCGTTGGCCCACAGCATCGGCGACCCGCCGCCGTTGGCGGCAGGCGACCGCTCGATCACTCCCCCGATTCCGGGCGTGATCTCGCCGGCCAGCCGCGAGGTGACCCTGCTGCTCGGCCAGAGCACCACCGAGGAGTTCGTCCTCGACCTGCCGAAGAACCCCACTCCCCTGGACCTTTTCTTCCTGGTTGACGTCTCCACCTCGATGGCGACCTACATCGACAACCTGAAGCAGAACATCCACAAGGTCGTGCAGGGGCTAACGGCCGCGCGCATCAACGTCAAGGTCGGCGTCGGGACCGTCGGCACCGGCCCGGCCAAGGGCGAGGCGCCGTACCCGGACAGCTATGCCTACCCGCCGACAGCCGACCTGAACGGCAACGTCACCCCGGGCCCGGAGTACAACAAGCCGCGGATCTACTCGTTGATCCGCAAGATCGGTGACACCGGCCCGAAGCTCAACGAGGCGATCAACAGCATCCAGCTCGAGACTGACCCGCCCGTCGGAGCCAACCACTCCGGCACCTTCCACGAGGGCCAGCTGCTGGCCCTAGAGCAGACCGTGACCGGCAGCGGCATCAAGACCGAGCAGGACGACCAGGCCGGTCTCAACACCTACTCGGCGGTGGTACCCGGCCAAGACGCCGGGTGGCGGGGCAACCCTGATGTCCGCCGCATCGTGGTCATCGCAAGCGACGAGGCCTTCGACGTGCCCTACGGCACCCCTCAGCGGCCCGGCTCGACCGTCCAGTCGCCGCTGTTGGACTACAGCCGCACGGTGAAGATCCTCAACGACGCCCGGGTCGGCGTCTTCGGCATCACGGCAGGATCCCCCGACTCCGTGGGCGACATGACCACCGTGGCGCGGGGCACCGGCACGCTCTCCCCTGCAGGCGGGGTCTCCTGCGGCGGCGACCCGGAGCAGACGCTGCCGGCCGGAGCTCCTCTCGTGTGCTCTCAGGAGGGGGACTTCAGCGCGATCATCGGTCGGGTCCTGTCCCAGCTCACAGACCGCCAGGACGTCCACCTCGTCTCACCTGTGGCGACACCGGTGCTGCGCGGCTTCGACCAGCAGGGACTTCTCGACCTCGACGTGAAGCGCTCCAACCGGGCCAGGTTCAGCGTGACCGTGAGCTGCGCCAACGTCGCACCCGGGACCTACGAGCAGCGCATCGACGCCCTGCTGCGCGACTACCGCGTCGGCACGAGCCGGCTGTTCGTGACGTGCGTCGCACCGCAAGCAGCGGTGCCGCCCGTGCCGGTGTCGGAGGTGAACAAGCCGCCGGTCGCTCCCGCCGTGCAGCCACCCGTGCCCCCGCCGGCTCCGCCGCCGGCCGCGCAACCCCAGCCGCAGCCCAACCCGAACATCAACCCCCTCACCGCTGGCGTGACGCAGGAACAGCAGGAACTGCAACTCGCCCTCGCGCAGCAGGAGGCGAACAACGACGACGACGAGCCCGCGACCGTCGAGCAGATGGCGATGGTCGACCGGCGGACGCGCGAGCAGGTGCAGGCCCTCGGCGTGCTCGCGTTCGCGATGACCGTCTGCGCAGGGCTCGGGCTGTCCCGCCTGCGCACCCGCCCGGTGCTGGCCGTCAACCGGGCCAGTTAGTCCCCTGCCGGGCAAGGGCAGTGAGGCGGCTGACGCAGCGCAGGTACTTCTTGCGGTAGCCGCCCCGCAGCAGCTCGATCGGGAACAGCTGGTCCAGCGGCACGCCCGACGTCGCCACCGGAACGTCGCGGTCATAGAGCCGGTCGACGAGCACCACGAGCCGCAGCGCTGAGCCCTGGTCGAGCACGGGCACGACCCGCTCCAGGCACACCAGATCGACGCCGTCGAGCAGCCCGCCGTACCTGCTGGGGTGCAGCCGGGCGAGGTGCTCCAAAAGGGCCTCGAACCCGTCGTACGACGCCTTGCTGGCCTGGGCGGCCCGGCGCCGCAGCCCCTCGTCCTCTAGCGGCGTCGGAGGCACCGGAAGGCCACGGTGGCGGTAGTCCTCGCCGTCCACGCGGATCGGGGTGAAGTGCGCCGCCAGGCCCTGGATCTCGCGCAGGAAGTCGTTCGCGGCGAAGCGACCCTCGCCCAACGCATCCGGCAGCGTGTTGGAGGTGGCGGCGACCCGGACGCCCGCTGCAACGAGCTTGCCCAACAGCGTGCTCACCAGCACGGTGTCCCCAGGGTCGTCGAGCTCGAACTCGTCGATGGCCAGCAGCCGATGCCCCGAGAGCGCGGCCACGGTCTCGGCGAAACCGAGAGCTCCGACCAGGTGGGTGAGCTCGACGAAGGTGCAGTAGGCACGCGGGGCAGGCGAGGCGTGCCACAGGGCGGTCACCAGGTGCGTCTTGCCGACCCCGAACCCACCGTCGAGGTAGACCCCCGGACGACCCTGCTGTGGTGACTTCCCGAAGCGACGGCGGACCGGCGTGAGCGTCGTCGCGAACTCCTCCAGCGCGGCAAGCGCCTCGGCCTGGGTCGGCTGAGCCGGGTCCGGCACGTACGTCGAGAAGCGGGCCCCGTCGAAGCGCGGGGGCGGAACCATGCCCGCGATCAGGGACTCCGGGGGCACGACCGGCTCGCGGTCGACGAGTCGGACGGTCACGCGGGGCAGCCTAGGGGGCGAGGCGTTAGGTTCCTGCCGTGACCTCAGTCGAAGGTGCCGATCCTGCCGTTGTCGGGCCCTACCTCGCGGGCGCCCTCGGCGACCCCGTGTGGGCGGCCCCCACCGTGACCCTCATCGCCGGGGGCAAGAGCAACCTGACCTACCGCGTGGACTCCCCCGCCGGTGCGGTGGTGCTCCGGCGTCCACCCCTGGGGCACGTCCTGCCCACCGCCCATGACATGGCCCGCGAGCACCGGGTCATGTCGGCGCTCAGCGGGACCGCCGTACCCGTGCCGCGGATGCGGCACTTCTGCAGCGACGCGGGTGTGCTGGGCCAGCCGTTCTACGTGATGGACCTCGTCGAGGGGCACATCGTGCGCCAGCAGTTCCCGACCGGGTACGCCGAGACCGAGCCGGAGCGGCGGCAGGTCTGCGAGCGACTCGTCGACGTGCTGGGGGCGCTGCACCAGGTCGACGTCGCCTCCGTGGGGCTGTCGGAGTTCGGCCGGCCTGAGGGGTACCTGGCGCGGCAGGTCGCCCGCTGGAGCAAGCAGTGGGATGCCTCCCGCCTGGACGGGATGACCTCGCTCGACGCCCTCGCCGCCACCTTGACCTCGCAGCTGCCTCAGACGCAGCGCCACACGGTCGTCCACGGCGACTACCGGCTCGACAACACCGTGCTGGACCCCGAGGACGTGGGCCGGGTGCGGGCGGTCCTGGACTGGGAGATGTCGACCCTCGGGGACCCGCTCGCCGACCTCGGCGTGCTGCTCGTCTACTGGAACCAGGCCGACGACACCGGCGCCAGGCAGGGAGGGCTCATCGTCCCCAGCGTCACGGCGCTCCCGGGGATGCTCACCCGGGCGGAGGTCGCCGAGCGCTACGCCACGGCTTCCGGCCTGGACCTCGAACCCCTCCCCTGGTACGTCGCCTTCGGCTTCTTCAAGCTCGCCGTCGTGTGCGCCGGCATCGCGATGCGCTCGCGCGGCGGCGCGATGGTCGGTGAGGGGTTCGACGGGTTCGAAGCGGTGGTGCCGACCCTGGTGGAGCTGGGGCGGACGACGCTCAGCGACCGGACGCTCGGCTGACGCGCCACGCCCAGCGCACCAGCGGAAGCTGCAGCGGCAGCCGCCCGTAGGCCAGCGCCTGGTTCTTCACGCCCTTGGCGTCCTTGGCCATCTGCACGTTGGCCGGGAACACCGCCACGAGCAGCAGCGCGGCCGCCAGCGCACCCCGGCGGCGAGTGCCCGGGTTGACCACAGCCGCCGCGAGCCCGATCTCGGCCGCCCCGCTGCCGACGGTCCAGGCACGGGCTGGTCCTGGCAGGGTCGGCGGCACCATCCGGTCGTAGAACTCCGGGTTGGTGAAGTGCGTGGTGCCAGCACCCGCAAGGAGCGTGGCCAACAGGTACGGCGAGACTCGGCGCATAGTTCGCACCCTAAACGGCGAGCCCGACGACCGCCGCCTCCGCGTCCCACCACCGCGCCCGGTCAGCGGTGGCCGCAGCAGACCCGTTGAGCGGCTCGGTGCTGGAGAGCCTGCTGCGGGTGACGCTGTTCATCCGCCGGCAGTCGGGCCGGTAGTCGTCCGGGACTGCCTGGCGCACAAGCCCCTACTGTCTGCCGCATGAGCGTCGAACCCGGGACCTACCAGCACTGGAAGGGGCCGCAGTACCTCGTGCTGGGGCTCGGCCACGACGCGAACTACGAGGCCCGCACCACAGTCGTCTACCTACCGCTCTACCCCGTCGACGGGCCGCCCTTCGCGGTCCGGACACTGTCGGACTTCGCGGCGTGGGTCGACCCCGCGTCGGGGGCGACAACGCGTGAGGGTGAAGGGGTTCCGCGGTTCCGCCGAATCAGCTGATGCGCAGGGCAGTGAGGATCCCGTCCCGGATCGGCACGATGCTGGACACGAAGCAGGGGTCCTCGGCGACAAGGTGGTTGTGCTCGATGATCGCGGCGGTCCAGCCCGGGAGGTTGGGCCGCTCGGAGCCGTCGGCGACGCGTCCGTCCCACAGGGTGTTGTCGCACAGGTAGAGGCCGCCGACGCGAATCCGTTCCCGGGCCGCGCGCCAACAGTCGGGGTAGCCCGCCTTGTCCACGTCGCAGTAGACGACGTCGAACTCCCCGTCCTCCTCGGCGAACCTGGTCAGGGCGTCCCCGACCCGGAAGCTCACCCGCTCCCACAGGCCAGCTCGCGACAGGTAGTCCTCAGCCTGCTCGGCGTTCTGCGCGTCGCCGTCTGTGCAGACGACGCTCCCTTCGGGCCCGACCGCCCGCGCGAACCAGTACGCCGAGTACCCATAACCCGAGCCCAGCTCCATGACGCGCTGAGCCCGGACCGAGCGAGCCGCCAGCTCGAGGTAACGCCCACTCGCCCTGCCGACGATCGGGAACCCGTGTTCGGCAGCGCGCGCCTCCATGTCGGCCAACACGACGTCCCCGTGCTCACTCTCGGCCCGCTGCGTGAGATAGCGCTCGACGTCCTCGCTCATCCACCGGCTCATGAACCCGACGGTAGAGGATGGCGCCATGCAGCTGCCTGTCATGCCGCCGTTCTCGCCGATGCTCGCCGCCGCCGTGCCCGACGTGCCGGAGGGCGAGTTCCTCTATGAGCCCAAGTGGGACGGCTTCCGCTGCATCGTGTTCCGTGACGGCGACGAGGTCGTCCTGGGCAGCCGCAACGAGAAGCCTCTGACGCGATACTTCCCCGAGATCGTCGAGGCGGTGCTCGCCAATCTCCCGGAGCGGTGCGTCGTCGACGGCGAGATCGTCATCGCGGGCGAGGGACGGCTGGAGTTCGAGACCCTCCAGCAGCGCATCCATCCCGCGGCATCCCGGGTGGCGCTGCTCGCCCAGCAGACTCCTGCGAGCTTCGTGGCCTTCGACCTGCTGGCGCTCGGCGACGAGGACCTCACCGGACAGTCGCAGCAGACTCGTCGTACCCGGCTCGAGGAAGCCCTTGCCGACGCGAAGCCGCCGGTGCACCTGACGCAAGTGACAACGGACCCGGCCGTGGCGCGCGAGTGGTTCGCGACGTTCGAGGGCGCGGGGCTGGACGGGGTGATGGCCAAGCCGCTGGGGGCGACCTACCAGCAGGACAAGCGGGTGATGAAGAAGGTCAAGCACGCGCGTACGGCGGACTGCGTCGTTGCCGGCTACCGCCTCCACAAGTCGGGGCCTGTCGTCGGGTCGTTGATGCTCGGGCTCCACGACGAGGGCGGCAACCTCAACCACGTCGGGGTGGCCGCGAGCTTTTCGATGGCCCGGCGCGCTGAGCTCGTGGAGGAGCTTGCGCCGTATGTCATCCAGGACTCAAAGCACCCGTGGGTCGGCGCCTCGGCGGTGGAGCAGAGGCCCCTGAAGAACGCGGGGAGCCGCTGGAACAGCGGCAAGGACCTGTCGTTCGTGGCACTGCGGCCCGAGCTGGTGGTCGAGGTCGGCTACGACCACATGGAGGGGCGGCGGTTCCGGCACACCACGCAGTTCAAGCGCTGGCGCCCCGACCGCTCGCCGGAAAGCTGCACCTACGCCCAGCTCGAGACGCCCGTTTCGTACGACCTCGCGGCGGTGTTCACCTACACCGCGCGTCAGTGGAGCTAGGTCGGCGACAGCGTGCAGCTCGTGGCCGTCAGTGACGGCGAGCTGGAACGCCAGGTGGTGGCCGTGCCGCCCTTCTTCTTGAGCTTCATCGTGAAGGCGGTTGCCGTCACTGCCGGGTTCGCCCCGGCGTTCACCGTCAGGGTGCCGTTCGGAGGGGTGCCGTTGCCCGCAGTCGCCCGGATCGTGACCGTCGCAGCACCCCCCTGAATCGCCCGGTTGCCGTAGGTGTCGAGCACCCCGACGTACCACGTCCGTTGGCCACCGACACCGACCACGAGCGTGCCGCTCGGGCAGGCCGGGATGAGTCCTGCAGCATCGGTCGTCCACCTGAGGGTCGTGCCGACGCGAGGAGCTACCGCGACGACACCCGACACGCCTGTCCGGGACGGATCCCCGTCCGCAACGGTGATCGTGACGGACTCGGCCTTGAAGAGCGTGACGCTGATCGTCGCGAAGCCACCGGCGTTGAAGGTCGCGTTGGCTGGGTAGATCGGCGCGTAGGCCCCGATCGTGCCGGGACCGCTGAAGGTCAGGGCGTGCACACCGTTGTACGTCGTGTCGTTGGTGCCATCGGACTTCCTGGCCTGGATCGTGACGGTGAAAGGCGTGCCTGCGGTGGCGGTCGCCGGCACGGTGACCACGAAGGCAGAGGGCAGCGGGGTGGAGGTCGTCGCGGTCGCGGTGAGTGGCGTGCTGACCCATACCCCGACGAGGGAGGTGATCTCGTAGGTGTAGGTCGTTGTCGGTGACAGCCCCGTGTCGGTGCAGGTCGTCGCGGCGGTCGCGGTGCACACCGGGGCGGGGAGGGGGGAAGTGCGCTGGACCGAGTAACCACTGGGGATCGCCCCCGTCGACGGGGCGGTCCAGCTCAAGGTCACGCTGCTGCCCGTGACCGCGGTGACCGGAGTCGTTGGTGGATTCACTGTCGACCCGGCCGCAGCACCGTCCCCCGTGGCGGCGGTGACGATCCACGCCGCCGCTGCCGGAGCGGCCACGGCGAGGGCCAGGCACACAGCGACTACGGGAACGAGAATGCGCCGCAGCGAACGCACGTCAGCTGCTCCCACCGACCAGGGCAACGGGAATCGTGAAGATCGCCCCCTGGCAGGTGTTGTGCGAGCTGTTGTCCATCAGGACCGCGCCGGTCAGCCTGAAGGTCTGGGAGCCGAGGGCAGGCACCGCGAGCGACGCAAGCGTGAGGTCGTTGAAGGTCACCCCGGTGGACGCGTCGCACAGGGCACCCTTGTCCGAGGTGATGGCACCGTTGCCGATCACGTCGGTGACCGTGACGGGGAAGGGGTTGGGGTTCGAGATGGTGATCGACACGTTCCCCGTCGCACCGGGGTAGAGGAATCCGGTGCTCACGGTTGCGGCCGTCGCCGAGATCGGCTGTGCCACACCCGCCTTAGCGGCGCCCGATCCGGTTCCGCTGGCAGCCCAGTAGGCATAGGCCGTTCCACCGAGCGCACTGGAACCGACGAGGGTGAACAGCACCGTCGCCCCGACGCGGACGATGTTCCGGGGCGTCATGATGATGCGCCGAGGGGCGGTCACGGGCTCGCCACCGCCCGATAGGTGTAGGTGTAGCGCGCGCCCTTGCAGCTGTCCTGGTTCACGGCGGGAAGATCGTCGAAGGTGATCGCCAACTCGATGGTGGCCTGGCCACCGGGCGCGATCGTGCGGGAGCCGCTGAACGGGGCGACGTGGTACCAGTCCTTGGAGCAGTCAGGTGCGCCGGGCGTCGGGCTGCCCGCGACTGCGGTGACCTGAGCCGACAAAGCGGTGACGCGTACGGCGCTCTGGCCAGGGTTGGACAGGACCAGCAGCAAGGTGGCGGGGTTGCTCGGCCCGACCGTGCCGATGACCCGGCTGCTCGTCACGAGGGGTCCAGGACTTGTGAGGGCGGTCCCGTTGCCGGTCGCGCTGGTGCTGCCCGTCGTACCGTCCGGCTGTGCGACGGCCTGGCCGGTGCCGTCGACGATGACCGGGGCCTGGCTCGGGCGGATGCCCGCTGCGGCACTGGGCTGCACCGCTGCTGGACGAGGAGTCCCTGCGGCCTGGGGGCGACCGGTGCCACCAGCAACATCGCGCCCGAAGGCGAAGTACCCGAGCAGCAGCCCGAGCAGCAGCAGGAGGAGGACGGCCGCGAGCAGCAGCAGGAGCAGCCCGCGCCTGCGGCGGTCGTCCTCACGCTCTTCGGTCGCCATGACGTCCTCGTCGAATCAGGGTGTGCGATGCCCGAGAGCGGGCGGCCCAGTCCGGACCGCCCGCCCCCGAAGCGTGACTAGCTCGCGATGTAGTCGATGTCGATCACCACGTTCTTGCAGTTGTCCTGGTTCGTCGCCCGGTTAACCAGCTCGACCGCCAGCCCGCTCCAGGTACTCCCCGAGACAACCTCGTCACCCGCGGGGATCCCGTTGATGCTTGAGGTGCCCGTGATCGCGTAGTCAGCCTCGGTGCAGGCAGGCTTCGCGATGACCGTCTGCGAGATGAAGGGGCGGACGACAGCCGTGACCGATGACACGAAGATCGGCCCCGGGTTCGGGTTGGTGAACGTCCCGGAGAGCGGCTGCGTCCCCTGACCCGGGTACATGGCGGTCAGCACGCCCGTCTGGTTGACGACCACGTCAACGGTCGTGTCCGAGGCCGCCGTCCCGGTGCCGGAACCGCCCTGGGTCCAGTACGCGTAGGCGAGACCACCGGTACCGGTGAGGGCGAGGAGGGTGATGCCGGCGACGGTTGCCTTCTGCTTCTTCGAGAGCGCGCGCAAGGGGGTCCCTTTCTGGGGTGGGGCCTGGGGGTAGCAGGGGCGGTTCGCCCCTTGTGCAACAGATGTCGGACTTATCCGGCTTGCCCCTAAGGGCCGAAAGGCTCCTCAATTCGGACAGGGTTCCCTCACCCGAATGGCTCAGAGCACGCTCAATGGCAAGATCGTGCAGGTGAGCTCCCCCGAGGCCAGCCCTCTCGACCGTCTCGTCCGCCTGCTCGACCTCGAGCAGATCGAGAACGACATCTTTCGCGGCACCCAGCCCGACGAGTCCATGCTGCGGGTCTTCGGCGGCCAGGTCGCAGGCCAGGCCCTGGTGGCCGCCGGCCGCACAGTGCCCAGCGACCGCCCGGTGCACAGCCTGCACGCCTACTTCCTGCGCCCCGGCGACCCGTCGGTCCCGATCGTCTATGAGGTCGACCGCATCCGCGACGGCAAGAGCTTCACCACCCGCCGCGTCGTCGCGGTGCAGCACGGCAAGGCGATCTTCAACCTCGCGGCGTCCTTCCAGGTCGTGGAGGAGGGGGTCGCGCACGCCGAGCCGATGCCCGACGTACCCGATCCGGAATCGCTCCCGACGCAGGCCGAGCGGATGGCGCCGTACGCGCACGAAGCGCCTTGGTACACCCGCAAGCGGGCGATCGACATCCGGTACGTCGAAGACCCCCCGCGAGTGCTCCGCGACCGGGTGCGCAGCGGCGAGGCGGAGGGGCGATCGCACTCGCGCGTGTGGATGCGCGCTGACGGGATACTGCCTGACGACCCGCTGCTGCACGTGTGTGCGGTGACCTTCGCGTCCGACATGACCTTGCTGGACTCCGCGTTGATGCCGCACGGGTTGGCCTTCGGCTACGACCCCCTGATGCTGGCCTCACTGGACCACGCGATGTGGTTCCACAAGCCCTTCCGTGCTGACGAGTGGTTTCTCTACGACCAGGCCTCCCCCGCGGCCAGCGGTGGTCGGGGTCTGGCTCGCGGCTCGATCTACACCCGTGACGGCGATCTGGTGGTCTCGGTCATGCAGGAGGGCCTGATCCGTCCCCAGTGACCTTGCGGTCGCGGTCCCGCGAGGGCTGGACGCGCTTGGGCTCCCCCGGCTGCAGCGCGAAGGACGGCGGGAACGGCGCCTCGCCCTCACCCTGCCGCTCGAAGAGCTCCAGCAGCGGCGCGAGGTCGTGCGCGACGTCGTCGATCGCGGCGTGCACGTCACCCAGCGCGGCGAAGCGGCCGCGCATGGACCAGATGTCGAAGTCGGCGATCTCGCAGTCGCCAAGCTCCTCCCACGTGACCGGTGCGCTCACCGTGGCTTGGGGCCGGGCACGCACGGAGTACGCCGAGGCGATCGTCTGGTCGCGGGCCATCCGGTTGAAGTCGACGAACACCCGCTCCCCGCGTTCTTCCTTCCACCACTTGGCGGTCGCGAGCTGCGGACGTCGACGCTCCATCTCTCGTGCTACGGCGACCGCGCAGTGCCGAACCTCGGTGAACGACCAGTCCGGCCGCACCCGCAGGTAGACGTGCACGCCCTTGCTCCCGCTGGTCTTGGGAAAGCTCACCATGCCGAGCTCGTCGAACAGCGCCCTCACCTCGAAGGCGACCTCGACGACATCGTCCCAGTCGGTGCCGGGCATGGGGTCGAGGTCGATGCGCAGCTCGTCAGGGCTCTCGATGTGCGCCCGGCGGGTCGGCCAGGGGTGAAAGTCCAGCGTCCCGAGGTTCGCGGCCCAGGCGACGTGTGCCACATCCACCGGGCACAGCTCCGTCGCGTGCCGCCCGCTCGGGAAGTGGACCGTGGCCGTCTCGATCCACTCAGGGCGTTTCTCGGGCACCCGCTTCTGGTAGATCGCCTCGCCCTCGGCGCCGTCGGGATGCCGCTTGAGGACGGTGGGGCGCTCGCGCAGCCCGCGCACCACCCCCTCGGCCACGCAGAGGTAGTACTCGACCAGGTCCAGCTTGCGACCCTTACCCTCGGGCAGGGCGCTGAAGTAGGTCTTCTCGGGGTTGGTGACCTTGATCAGGTGCTCGCCGGTCGGAGTCTCGACAGGGATCTCGACGAACGGTGAGGCCACGACAACGGACGCTATCTCACGCGGGAAAACCTGATCCTCACACGGGAACACCTGATCCGCCCGCCGCGCTGCACCGAAAGCCAAGAACCTGGAGGTCACGTGGAGAGCACCCGGAACTACCCCGTCAGCAAGCCCGAGGAGCAGTGGCGCGAGCAGCTCACCCCTGCCGAGTACGCCGTACTGCGTAAGCAGGGCACCGAGCCGGCCTGGTCGGGCGAGTACAACGACAGCAAGACTCAGGGCGTCTACTCCTGCAGGGCTTGCGGGGCCGAGCTGTTCCGTTCCGAGGCGAAGTTCGACTCCCACTGCGGCTGGCCGAGTTTCTACGCGCCGAGCGCCGAGGACAACGTCGAGCTGCTCGAGGACCGCTCCCACGGCATGGACCGCACCGAGGTCCGCTGTGCGAGCTGCGGCTCACACCTGGGGCACCTGTTTGATGACGCACCCCAGACACCAACCGGCGATCGCTACTGCATGAACTCGTTGTCGTTGCGTTTGGATCCACGCTCCGACAGCTGAGGGGTACAAAAGGGGTTGAGGGGCACCAGGTGCGGAAGACTTCACAGTGTGAATGCCGTTGCGGTCGCTGAGCGGCTCGACCTGCCGCCCGATCCGTCGAGCGTGGCCCGGGCGCGCGGGTTCGTCTGTGCCCGCCTCGCAGCCTGGGGTTTCGACGCCCTGGCCGAGACGGCTGCGCTGCTGACCAGCGAACTCGCGAGCAACGTCGTGCGCCACGCCAGAACGCCGTACGCCGTGGTGATCCGTCGGACGTTCCAGGGAGCGATGGTCGATGTGCTGGACGCCTCGCGTGAGGTTCCGGAACTACGAGCCCACGACCTGTCGGCCGACAGCGGCCGCGGCCTGGCCCTCGTCGCGGTCCTGTCCTCCTCCTGGGGCGCCACGCCCGCCAGCGACCTCGAGGGCTTCACCAAAGGCGTGCGCTTCAGCCTGTCCTGAGGTCCGGAAGGGTCAGGGCAGGGAGGCGACGATCTCCGCCAGCGGCTTGCGCGCGCCGGTCCAGAACGGCGTCTCAAGCTTGGTGTGCACCCGCGCGCGAGAGCCGCGCAGGTGGCGCAGGCAGTCGACGATCCGGTGCAGCTCCTCGGCCTCGAAGGCCAGCAGCCACTCGTAGTCACCGAGCCCGAAGGCCGCGACGGTGTTGGCCCGCACGTCCTCGAAGTCGCGCCCCATCTGGCCGTGCTCGGCGAGCATCCCGCGCCGCTCGTAGTCAGGCAGCATGTACCACTCGAGGCTGCGGTTGAACGGGTACACGCAGACGTACTTCTTCGGGTCCTC
>JBKJSN010000154.1:0-31615 GCA_046595815.1 Mycobacteriales bacterium | reverse complement strand
GCGCCGATGCGGATGATCCCGCGCTCGTCGAGGTCGGCGAGGACCTCCTCCGAGACGTTGGGGATGTCGCGGGTGATCTCCTCGGCACCGAGCTTGGTGTCGCGGGCGTCGACCTCGTGCTCGTCGATGTGGATCGAGGTGAGCACGTCGTCCTGCACGAGGCGCTGCGACAGGATGATCGCGTCCTCGTAGTTGTGGCCCTCCCACGGCATGAAGGCCACGAGCAGGTTCTTGCCGAGCGCCATCTCGGCGTCGTCGGTGCACGGACCGTCGGCGATGACCTGGCCCTGCTCGATCCGGTCGCCCTCAGCGACGATCGGCTTCTGGTTGATGCAGGTGCCCTGGTTGCTACGGCGGAACTTCGACAGGCGGTACGTCCGGCGGGTGCCGTCGTCAGCCATGACCGTGATGTAGTCGGCCGACAGCTCCTCCACGACCCCGGCGTGCTCGGCGACGACCACGTCGCCGGCGTCGACGGCCGCGCGGTGCTCCATGCCGGTGCCGACCAGCGGCGCCTCGCTGCGCAGCAGCGGCACAGCCTGGCGCATCATGTTGGAACCCATGAGCGCGCGGTTGGCGTCGTCGTGCTCCAGGAACGGGATCATCGCGGTCGCGACCGAGCAGATCTGGCGCGGGCTGACGTCGATGAAGTCGACGCCGGACGGGTCGATGTAGTCGACCTCGCCGCCCTTCTTGCGCACCAGGACCTTGGCGGCGGCGAACTTGCCGGAGGCGTCCAGGGCGTTGGCCTGGGCGATGACGTGCTTGTCCTCCTCGTCAGCGGTGAGGTAGTCGACCTGGTCGGTGACCTCACCGTTGGTGACCTTGCGGTACGGCGTCTCGACGAACCCGAACGCGTTGACGCGCCCGAAGGTCGCGAGCGAGCCGATCAGGCCGATGTTCGGGCCTTCCGGGGTCTCGATCGGGCACATGCGGCCGTAGTGGCTGGGGTGCACATCGCGCACCTCGAAGCCGGCGCGCTCACGCGACAGCCCACCCGGGCCGAGCGCCGACAGACGGCGCTTGTGGGTCAGACCCGACAGCGGGTTGGTCTGGTCCATGAACTGGCTCAGCTGGGAGGTCCCGAAGAACTCCTTGATGCTGGCCACGACGGGGCGGATGTTGATCAGGGTCTGCGGCGTGATCGCCTCGACGTCCTGGGTCGTCATGCGCTCACGCACAACGCGCTCCATGCGCGCCAGACCCAGCCGGATCTGGTTCTGGATCAGTTCGCCGACAGTACGCAGGCGGCGATTGCCGAAGTGGTCGATGTCGTCGGTCTCGTAGCCGACCTCACCGGCGTGCAGCTTCACGATGTAGTCGATCGTGGCCAGGATGTCGTCCTCGGTGAGGACGCCCTGGTCGACCGGCAGCGCGAGTTGGAGCTTCTTGTTGACCTTGTAGCGGCCGACCTTGGCCAGGTCGTAGCGCTTGCCGTTGAAGAACAGGTTCTCCAGCAGCGTCTGCGCGGACTCCTTCGTCGGCGGCTCGCCGGGACGCAGCTTGCGGTAGATGTCGATCAGGGCGTCGTCCTGACCGGTCGTGTGGTCCTTCTCGAGCGTCATGCGCATCGACTCGTAGTCGCCGTAGCGCTCGAGGATGCGGGCGTCGTCCCAGCCGAGCGCCTTGAGCAGCACCGTGACGGGCTGCTTGCGCTTGCGGTCGATGCGGACGCCGACGGTGTCGCGCTTGTCGACCTCGAACTCCAGCCACGCACCGCGCGACGGGATGACCTTGCAGCCGAAGGTGTCCTTGTCGGACGTCTTGTCGATCTGCTTGTCGAAGTACACGCCCGGCGAACGGACGAGCTGCGAGACGACCACGCGCTCGGTGCCGTTGATCACGAACGTGCCCTTGGGCGTCATCACGGGGAAGTCGCCCATGAAGACGGTCTGGCTCTTGATCTCGCCGGTGGTGTTGTTGGTGAACTCGGCGGTGACGAAGAGCGGGGCCGCGTAGGTCATGTCGCGGTCCTTGCACTCCTCGACGGAGTTCTTCGTCGGCTCGAACCGGTGATCCCGAAAACTCAGGGACATAGATCCAGAGAAGTCCTCGATCGGGGAGATCTCCTCGAAGATCTCCTCGAGGCCAGACGTGGTCGAGACGTCGACGCGACCGGCGGCGAGCGCCTCCTGGACGCGGTTCTGCCAGACCTCGTTGCCGACCAGCCAGTCGAAGCTGGTCACCTGGAGGTCGAGGAGGTTCGGCACCTCCAGGGGCTCACGGATCTTGGCGAAGGAAAGGCGGGTCGACGGGCGCGGAGCAGCCAAGAGTGGGTCCTTCCGAGGCCCTCGTCCGATCGCGGCAGGATCGGACGGGAACCAGATGCGTTCTCACCTGCGCACGCACACTCGACCGGCTGCTCCGGGCATCGGGCCCGGGGCAGGTATATGACGGGAGGCAGCGCAAAGAGGAAGTCTACGCGCACAGGCTTCGCCTGTCCAAGCGGGGGGTAACGGCCGCTCGACCGAGGTGTCACAGGGTGGGGCCACGGGCAGGCCCACGTCAAGCGGACCGCCGACGCCGACCGGCTCAGAAGGCGCGGACCTCCGACACCAGCCAGCGCCCGTCGGTCCGCTGCAGCGTCATCGTGAGCCTGCTCTGAGTGATCTTCGGCGCAGCCGCGAGGGTGCTCGTGGACTGCTGGTTGACGAAGACCAGCACCTTGACCTTGTCGGTCGTGGCGCTGATCACAGCCGCGTCGCTGACGTCGGCGACCACGACCGCCTGGTAGCTCTTGGCCACCTCGACGAGCTTGGGCGTGGTGGTGCCGTACTGCTCCGCGAAGGCGCCCGTCGTGACGGCCTTGCCGGCTGCGAAGTCCTTGTCCAGGTGGCGGTAGTCGTAGCTGAAGACCAGTCGGGCGGCCGCGCGTGCCGCCTGCAGCCCGCTCTGGCGCGCGGCCTCGACGCCGCCGCCACCCCGCGTGCTCACGGACTTCTCGGCGAGCAGGGCCGTCAGGCCGGCGAGCCCCACGACGAGGGCGACCAGCAGCGACAGCACGACCGTGGCCGGCCGCGTCGCGGGTACGTCGGACGACGCGACCGCAAGGGTCGGCAGGTCCTCCACGGGCTCGGGCTCCGCCAGGAGTTCCGGCTCCGGCTCGGGTTCGGGCTCGGGCTCCGGCTCGGGTTCGGGCTCGGGCTCGGGCTCGGGCTCGGGCTCGGGCTCCGCCAGGAGTTCCGGCTCGGGCTCCGGCTCGATCCAGCCGTCCTCCTGAGCGTCGAGCAACGCGTCGAGCTCCGGCTCCGCGGAGTCCTGCGCCGAGTGCTGTTCCAGCAAGCCCGAGTCGGCCCACGTCGGGGTCGACGGCGCGGTCGGCCAGCCGGTCTCGGGTGACCCTTGCCGCGGCTGGGGGGTCACGGGGATGTCGTCGTCGCTCATGCTCACGCCACCGGCTGGAGCTCGGAGACGAGCCAGCGCCCGCCGTGCTTCTCCAGGTCGACGCGCCAGCGGTCGTGCGCGACCGCGCCCTTGGTGTCCGTGCTGTCCTTGACCGTGCGGTCCACAGCCACCAGGACCGTCGCGGTGTCGGTGTCCGCCCGAACGACGCCCGCGAACAGCACGGTGCCGCGCGAGATGCTCTTGCGCTGCACGACGACGGTCTTGAGGTCGGTCTGTGCCCGGCCGAACTGGTCCTTGAAGGTCCCGGTGGCCCCCTCGAGCACCCGCGCGAGGTCCGCGTCGATGGTCGTCCAGCTCAGGCTGTCGAGGTTGACGATCTCCTGGCGCGCGGCTGCGACGGCAGCGTTGCGGGCGGAATCCAGGGCGTCCCGATCGTTGACGTGCGACCTCACGGTCACGGCAAGGGCCAGGCTCGAGGCCGCCAACAGCACAGCAACGACCGACAACGCGATGACCGCCGTACGAGCACGACGGGACAGCGGGAGGCGCGTGGGCGCCTCCCTGAGCGGGTCGCTCACGAGCGTTGCAAAGGTTGCATGAGGAGCCACTCCCAGGCGGCCTGGCCGAACACCTGGGAAGCCCCCATGGTGCTGGCGATGGTCCAGCGGTCCCCGACAGCCGTGATGGCGTGGCCGGTAGAGGGATCGTAGTCGGCGAACATCGAGGCCCAGCCCCCGCTGCTCGTCAGGCCGGCGCCACTCACGCTTCCCGAACTGCCGGAGGAGCGGTCGGCCGGGAACGGCGGCAGGCCCTCGCCGCGCGGAGCGTTGGCCGCCCCGCGGACGTCGATGGTCGACCCCTTGGGCAGGGAGCAGTAGGCGTTGAAGTTGGAGGCACGCGGCCGCACGTCACTGGGTTCGCGCTGCTTGGTGGTCGCGTAGCCCTTGTCATCGCTCGGGCAGACGCCGGGCTCCTCCGTCGTGACCAGGCCGAAGTGGGCGGTGCCATCACCTGGGGTGACGGTGAAACCGCCGGCCACCACGTTGGGGTAAAGGACGAGGATCTGGCGCAGGGCGGGGATGCGCACCTTCTGCACCTGCGCCACGAAGGCGAGGTTGCCGAGCAGCACAGGCAGGTTGGCGCGATTGGCCTCGAGCAGCGAGGTCGTCGTACGCGCGGCGTCGGTCCCGTTCCGGAACAGCGCGCGGAAGTCCGGGTCGCTCTTGCGCAGCTGAGCACTGAGCTGCGCAAGGTCGGCGTTGTAGGACCGGAACGCACTCGCGACGTCACGCTGGGTGTCGAGCACGGTGCCGGAGTCCCGGATCAGGTCGAGCGTCTGGGGCAGGTGCTCGGTGGCCGTCTGGGTCAGCTGGTCCCCGGCGTCGATGAGGCGCTGGAGGTCATCGCCCGAGCCGTCGAAGGCCTTGCCCAGCTCGTCCAGGACCGTAGCCACGTCGGCGAGGTCCACGCTGCGCACCAGGCGGTCGAGGTTGACGATGAGCTGGGTCGGCTGGATGGGGATCGAGGTCTGGCTCATCGCGATGACGTCGCCGTCGCGCAACAGCTCAGGTCCGTCGCTCTGGGGCAGCAGATCGACGTACTGCTCGCCGATCGCCGAGCGGTTGCCGACCTTTGCCTTCACCGGGGTCGGCACGCGGGTACCCGGCTTGAGCCGCAGGCTCGCGCGTACCCCGTCGGGAAGCAGCGTGAGCTCCTCGACCGTGCCCACCGAGACGCCGCGGTTGGTGACCTGCGACCCGACGAACATGCCGCCGGAGTCACGGAAGTCCGCGCTGACGAGGTAGCCCGCGTCGTACCCCGGCAGCAGCCGACCGAGGTTGGCGTAGTGCAAGGCGGTGTAGCTCACTCCGACGACGGCGACCAGGGCGAAGACGAGGAGCTGGAGCTTGATGGTGCGTGAGATCACCGGAGGCCTCCCAGGAGCATCTGGACCAGGTCGGCCGAACCCTCAGGCAGCCCGCTCAGGTCGGGCAGCTCCAGGGTCGGAACGCTCGGCAGCGCGCCCGTCGGCAGTGGCGTCCCTGGTGCGGCTGGCTTCGATCCCGTGCGCGGCTGGGAGGAGGACGGCGAGAGGGGGATCGGGAGGCCGCCTCCTGTGAGGTTGTCGATGAGGTCCTGCGGGTTGCCATCCACCGTGACGAAGAGGTTGGCGTAGTCGCCGCGCATGCCCCCACGCCCGACGGGCGAGGCGACCGTCTTCGGGAAGGGGAAGGTCGTGAGGAGCTCGAGCGCGTCTGGCAGGTCCTGGCCCGCCGCCGCCAGCTGCCCGAGAATCGGCTGAAGCGCCTTGAGGTCGGCGATGGTGCTCTGCTGCGTGGCCTCGATCACCCGCGTCGCGACCTCGCCGAGGTTGTTGAGCCCGCGGAGCATCTTGGTCAGCTGCACGCGCTCATCGGCGAGCACGGCCGCGCCCTGGGGCAGGTCACGCAGCGCCACGTCGAGCGTCTGGCGGTTCGCGGCGAGCTTCGTGCTCAACCGGTCCAGCCCGTCGAGGGCTGCCACGATGTGGCCCTTCTGCGCGTCGAGCCCACCCATGAAGCCGCTGAGCTGGGTCAGGAAGGCGCGCACCTGCGGTTCCCTGCCCGCCATCGCCTTCGTGAGCTCGCTGTTGATGACCTGCAACTGCTCGAGACTGCCGCCGTTGAGGACCAGCGACAGCGCGCCCAGGACCTCTTCGATGTCGGCATTGCGCTGGGTCCGGCTCAGCGGGATGTACATGCCGTCACGCAGTCGCCCTGTCGGGGCCTCCGGTGAGTCGAGGCTGACGAACTTCTCCCCCAGCAGCGACGTCTGGCGCAGACTGGCCGTGGCGTTCTCCGGGAGCACCACGTCGTCCTTGAGGCTGACGGTGACGACGGCGGTGTACCCGCCCGGGCTCAGCTCGATCTTGCTCACCGAGCCGACCGTCACGTCGTTGACCTTCACCGAGGACTGCTGCACGAGGTCGAGCACGTCGGTGAACTCGACCTTCACGTCGTACCCGCCCCCGACACCACCTGGCAGCGGGAAGCTGGCTGCACCACGGAACTGGCAACCGCTGAGCGCCACCGCGCCGACGGCGACCAGGGTGGCTGTCCGCAGGGCCTTCATCGCGCCACCCCCAGGATGCCGCCGAGCGTGAGATCCCGGTCGGGGGTCACCGGCCGCGCAGGAGCGGCCGGAACCTGCCGCATGCCGCTGGTCAGCAGGGTCGAGCACTCCGGCGGCGCCTGCCCGGCGAAGGCGAGCAGGTTGCACAGCACGCCGGCGGGACCGCCCTGGGCACCGCTGTTGTCGCGGGTGTCGAGGGTGCCGGACTTGGAGTTGTAGGCCAGCTGCAGGTTCGACAACGCCGTCGGTGAGACGTCGAGGAACTCCCGGAGCGCTCGCCGCTGCTTGACGAGCACGCTGGTCACCGAGGCCAGGTCGGCGACGTTGGCCGTCAGGTCGTCACGGTTGTCCTTGACGAAGGACGCGACCTCCCCGAGTGCCGACGAGAGCTGCTTCACGGCCGTCGCGAGGTCGGTGCGCTCGCCGTTGAGCTGGTCAGCCACGACGGCCAGATCGGCGTTGAACGCCCGCACCACAGCGTCGTTGCGGGCCAGCGTCGCGGTGAGCTGCTGGAGGTTGTCGATCGTGGCGAACAGATCGTTGCGGTTCTCCGCAAGGGTCCCGATCGCTGTCGATAGGCCCGTGAGCGTGTTGTTCAGGCGCGTCCCGTTGCCCTTGAGGTTGTCGGCACCGACTGCGAGAAGGTCCGACAGCGCGCCGTCGGCGTTCGCACCCTTCGGCCCCAGCGCCTGGTTGAGCGCGTCGAGGTTCTCATAGATCTGGTCCAGCTCGATGGGTGCCGCCGTACGGGCGATCTCAAGGTGTGCGCCGTCGGCGAGCAGCGGACCCGCCGTCCAGACCGGCGTGAGTTGGACGTAGCGGTCGCTGACGATCGACGGTGCGACGAGCACCGCCTTGGCATCGGACGGGATCTTGTACGACGAGTCGTACGTCATGTCGAGCCGCACCCTGGTGCCGAGGGGGGTGATCTTGGTGACCTCCCCCACCTTCACGCCGAGGATGCGCACGTCACTGTGCACGTAGACACCGATGGCCCGGTCGAAGTCGGCCGACAGCCGCTTGGTGCTGCCTCCGCCGAGGACTCCACAGCCGGAGGCGGCGGCCAGGCTAACCAGGGCGAGGAGCGCGGCGAGGCGCGTGCGCGTGCTCATCTAGAAGTCCCCCGGGGCGAAGCCTGACGGGTTCGTCAGATTGTAGACGTAGGTGTCGAACCACCGGCCGTTGCCGAGGTTGTTGGAGAACAAGCGGACGAACGCCGCCATCCGCGGCAGCGCCACGTCCAGGTTGTGCTCGTTCTTCTTCAACACGGCCGTCACCGCCCGAAGGTGACGCAGCGCGGGGGCAAGGGTCGCGCGGTTCTCGCGCACCAGCGCCGTCAGCTGCTCGGACAGCTCGGTGGTCGTCACCAGGAGCCGGTGGATGGCGGCGCGACGAGCCCTGACTTCCTTGAGCACCAGGTCCGCCTGCTGGAGGAAGACCACCAGGTCCTCGTCGCGTGTCTGCAGCACGTCGGTGACGCCCTGCGCCCGGGTGAGCAGCTCGCGCAGCTTGGCATCGCGCGAGGCGATGGTCGTCGACAGCCGCGAGAGGCCGTCGAGGGAGGCGCGCACCTCGGCCGAGGAGGTGCGAAAATCGTCGGCCAGCACAGTGAAGGACTGCGCCAACTGCGCGGTGTCGATGCCGCCCACCGTCTGGGCCAGCTGCTGGAAAGCAGGGGAGACGTCGAAGGGCGAGGACGTGCGCGAGATCGGGATCTCGCTGTTCGGCGCGAGCGTGCCGTCGCCGTCGGAGGTGAGCGCCATGTACTTGCGGCCCAGCACCGTTTTGATCTTGATGTCGGCTTGGGTGAGGCGCCCGAGCTGGACGTCCTTGACGCACATCGTCACCACGATGTGATCCCCGGCCAGCTCGATGCCGGTGACCTTGCCGACCTTCACGCCGGCGACGCGTACCTCATCGAGTTTCTGCAGCCCGGCGGCTTCGGTGAAGTCAGCCTTGTACTTCGACCCGCAACCGAGGAAGGGCATCGAGTCTGTCTTGAACGAGCCCACCACGAGGGTGAGGATCGCCGCAATGCCCACCAGACCGATGACGGTCTTGTTCTGCTCCCGGAACGGCGTCATTTCTGGCACCTGGCCGCACTGTTGACCACCGTCACGCCGTTGGCCCGCACGCCGCAGAGGTAGAAGTTGAACCAGCCGCCGTACGACGCGGTCGCCACGATCGCGTTGAGCTTCTCGGGCAAGCGCTGCAGCACACCGTCGATCTTTGCCTTCCCCGTATCGAGGTTCGCCGCGAGGGCGCCGAGGTTCTTGATGTCCCCGCGCAGGCTGGGGCGGATCCCCTCGAGCAGCCCGGCCGTCGCGTCGGTGAGCTCACCGATGCCGGCGATCGAGGCGCCGATCTCCTTGCGGTCGGCGGCGAAGCCCTGGGCCAGCCTCTTGAGCTGCAGGATCAGGTCGGAGAGCTCGGTGTCGCGCTCGTCGACCGTGGCCAGCACAGTGGTGAGGTTGTCCACGACCCGGCCGATGACGGCGTCCTTGTCGGCAAGGGTGTTGGTCAGCGAGGCGGTGCGGGCCAGCAGCGTCTCGATCGTGCCGCCCTCCCCCTGCAGGGTCTGGATGATCTCGAAGGACACATCGTTAACCGTCTTGGGATCAAGAGCCTGGAACAACGGGCGGAAGCCGTTGAACAGCAGCGTGAGGTCGAGGGCGGGCTGGGTGCGCTCGAGCGGGATCGTCGCACCCTCCTTCAGCGGAGCGCTGGAGCCGGCCCCCTCCTGGACAGCGAGGTAGCGCTCACCGACGAGGTTGCGGTAGCGCATCTGGATGGTGTTGCCCTCGGTCAGTCGGTGGCCGCCCTCCATGCTCACCAGCACGTCGGCTTGGTCGCCCTTGAGGCTGACCTGCTTGACGCTCCCGACCTTCACGCCGGCGATGCGCACCTCGTTGCCGGGCAGCAGCCCCGTCACGTCGGTGAAGCGTGCGTGGTACTTCACGGTCTTGCCCGTGCCGAAGTTGCCGATGGTGGCCGCGAGCACGAACGTCAACATCGACGTGACCACCATGAAGATCACGAGCTTGATCAGCGCACCGGTGGTCTTCACGGTTCACGCACCTTCCCGCGAGGGTCATGCGACGGAGTGGTGTCCGTGCGGTACCCGTCGTCGAAGCGGTCATCAGGTTCGGGAACCCGCGGGTGGGGCAGGCCCCAGCAGACGGGACCGCGTGCATCGCGGTACTTCGGCTCTTGGCCGGGCACGTACCCCCCGTTGTCGGTCGTGGCCTCCAGCGTGATGTGCAGGCCGGGCTGGTTGCCGCCGAACGTGCGGGCGACGATCGGCTCGTAGCGGGCCAGACCCGCGAAGAAGCAGGCGAACTCGGGCGAGTAGCGGGCGTACAGGCGCAGCACCTCGACCGAGTCCTGCGACAGGTCGATGAGGTCGCGCTCGTTCTCGGCCACGATCGAGCGGGCAGACGCAGCGAAGCCTTCGGTCGAGGTGAGGAAGCTTTCGAGCGCTGCTTTCTCCTCGACGATGTTGCGGCTGCTCGCCGAAAGGTTGTCGAGAACCCGCAGCAGGTCGGGCGTCGCCGCGGAGACGTTGTCGCTGAAGTCGGCCAGCCCCTGCAGGTCGGCCCCGGCCTGCGTCAGCGCCGGGTTGATGCCCTTGAAGTACTCCCCTGCGGTGGCGAGGTTGCGGCCGAGGCGATCGCCGCGGTCGCGCAGCGCCATGGAGAGGGCGTTCAGCGCCATGGAGAGCTCCTGCGGGCGCAGGCTGCGCAACAGGGGCAACAGGTTGTTGAGCACCCGCTCGGTCTCCAGCGCCGTCTCGGAGCGGTCCTGCGGGATGACGTCGCCGGCGCGCAACGGCTGCGCTGCCGGGTCCGTCGGCAGTACCAGATCGACGTACTTCTCTCCGAAGAGTGTCTTGGGCAGCAGCCGCGCCGAGACGTTCCCGGGGAGCAGGTGGACCTGGTCGGGGTCCAGCGCGAGGTCGATGCTGGCGCCGTCCGGCAACGCGTGCACCCCGCGGACGCTGCCCACGACGAGACCGCGGACCTTCACATCTGCCTGCTCGGACAGCTGGTTGCCGATGCGGTCGGTCAGCAACGTGACCTCCACGACGGGGGTGAAGGCCTTCTGGTAGAGCGCGATCGTGAGCCCGATGAGCATCGTGAGTACGGCCAGGAACGCGACGCCGGCGAAACGACGACGCACCAGGGCCGAGCCGGTGACGGGAGCAGGTCCAGACATCTCAGCCCGCGATCCGCACGGTGGTCGTGGCGCCCCAGATGGCCAGGCTCAGGAAGAAGTCGACCAGGTTGATCGCCACGATGGCGGTGCGCACCGCCCGGCCCACCGCCACGCCGACGCCGGCCGGGCCGCCCGAGGCGTAGTACCCGTAGTAGCAGTGGATCAAGATGATGATGAGGGCGAAGATCAGCACCTTGACGAAGCTGTAGACCACGTCGATGGGTGGCAGGTACTGCGCGAAGTACTGGTCGTAGGTGCCCGTCTACTGGCCGTAGAAGCCCGTCGTGATGGTCCGCGCCGCGAAGTACGACGAGAGCAGCCCCACGACGTACAGCGGGACGACGGCGATGAAGCCGGCGATCATGCGGGTCGTCACGAGGAAGGGCAGCGAGGGCACGCCCATCACCTCGAGGGCGTCGATCTCCTCGGAGATCCGCATGGCGCCGAGTTGTGCGGTGAAGCCGCAGCCGACCGTCGCGGCCAGCGCGATCGCTGCGACGAGCGGCGCGATCTCGCGGGTGTTGAAGTAGGCGGACAGGAACGCTGTGAAGTTGGCGGTGCCGAGCTGGTTGAGCGCTGCGTACCCCTGCAGGCCGACCTCGGTGCCGGTGAAGAAGGTGAGGAAGGCGATGACGCCGATCGTCCCGCCGACCATCGCGAGCGCGCCCGAGCCGAGCGAGACCTCGGCGAGCAACCGGACGACCTCGCGCTTGTAGCGCAGCAGCACGCGCCAGGACCACCCGATGGAGCGCGCGTAGAACGACAGCTGGGCGCCGAGGTCGTCGAGCATGCCGAGCAGCCCGTCGAGGGTGCGCCGGAGCAAGCGATAGGGGGCCCCGAGCACGGGGGGCAGCGGGGTGCCCGAGCTGATCGCCACCTCAGCCGCCCTTCTGCGGGACGACTTGGAAGTAGATCGCGGTGATGATGAAGTTCGTCAGGAACAGCAGCATGAAGCTGATCACGACGCTCTGGTTCACGGCGTCACCGACGCCCTTCGGGCCGCCCTTGGCATTGAGCCCTTTGTACGCCGCGACCAGCGCTGCGAGCATGCCGAAGATGAGCGCTTTTATCTCGCCGACATAGAGGTCGGGAAGCTGGGCGAGGGCGGTGAAGGAGGCGAGGTAGGCGCCGGGGGTGCCGCCCTGGAGGATGACGTTGAAGAAGTAGCCGCCCATCACGCCGACGACCGCGACCATGCCGTTGAGGAAGAACGCGACGAGCATGCAGGCGAGCACGCGGGGCACGACCAGGCGCGCGAGCGGCGAGACGCCGAGCACCTCCATCGCGTCGATCTCCTCGCGGATCTTGCGCGAGCCGAGGTCGGCGCAGATGGCCGAGCCACCGGCACCGGCGATGAGCAGCGCGGTCACGATGGGACTGGCCTCGCGCACGACACCGAGGACGGCGACGGCGCCGGTAAAGGACTGGGCACCGATCTGCTTGGTCAGGTTGCCGATCTGCAGCGCGAGCACGGCGCCGAACGGGATGGAGACCAGGGCGGTCGGGAAGATCGTGACGCTCGCGATGAACCAGGACTGCTGGATGAACTCCTGCCACTGGAACGGCCGCTTGAACAGTCCGCGAAGCACGTCCAAGGACATAGCGAAGAAGTCACCAGCGACGCGGACCGGTGCGAGTGGAGAGACGGCCATCAGTCGCCGTTGGTCTTCTTCCGGGGCGCCGCCTTCTTGGCGGTCGCCTTCGTGGCGGTCGTTTCCTTGGCAGCCGCCTTCTTGGCAGGCGCCTTCTTGGCAGCAGTACGGCGTGGACGCGCCGGCTCCTCGAGCACCGCGACGTTGCCGCGGGCAGGTGCCTGCGCGCGGCTGGCCGGGCGGGAACCGTTCCCGAACTCCAGGTCCAGACCGGGGAAGGAACCGGGCGGCGGCGTGATGCCGTGCTCCTGCAGCCACGCCCCAGGTGCGCGCTGCGACACCCGCATCTGCCCGCTGCTGGTCGGCAGCTGGATCGGGATGGGAGGGAGCTCGCCGATCGCGATGTCCTTCTCGGCCTCGAGCTCGTTGGCGTCCTTCTCCTCCGCCATGCCGATCGGCCCCTGGCGCTGGGCGTTGATGAACTGGCGCACGACCGGCTCATTGCTCGACAGCAGCATCTCGCGGGGCCCGAACATCGCCAGGTGCCTGCGGTAGAGCAGGCCGATGTTGTCCGGCACCGTGCGAGCGGTGTTGACGTCGTGGGTAACGATCAGGAAGGTCGCCTGGATCTGCGCGTTCAGGTCGACGATGAGCTGGTTGAGGTACGCCGTGCGCACCGGGTCCAGGCCGGAGTCGGGCTCGTCGAACAGCAGGATCTGCGGCTCCAGGACGAGCGCGCGCGCCAGGCCGGCGCGCTTGCGCATGCCGCCGGAGATCTCACCGGGGAGCTTCTTCTCTGCGCCGGACAGGCCGACGATCTCCATCTTGTCCAGCACGATGTCGCGGATCTCGCGCTCGGACTTCTTGGTGTGCTCGCGCAGTGGGAAGGCGATGTTGTCGTAGAGGTTCTGAGAACCGAACAGCGCGCCGTCCTGGAAGAGCACCCCGAAGAGCTTGCGCACCTCGTAGAGATGCTTCTCCTTCACCTTGGTGATGTCGTGCCCATCGATGAAGATGGCGCCGTTCTCGGGCTTGAGCAGCCCGATCAAGGTCTTGAGGAAGACCGACTTGCCCGTACCGGAAGGCCCGAGGAGCACGGAGATCTCACCCGCAGGCAGCGTGAGCGAGACGTCCTCCCAGATCGTCTGGCGACCGAACCGCTTGGTGAGGTTCTCCACGCGGATCTCGACACCCACTAGCTGCTCCGCTTCCGTGTGACGAACCTTGTTGTGTGACCGTACCCACACGCCGAGTGCCGAGGATACGGGGGGTTTGACCAGATGGTGTTCACCGGCCGGTAACAAAGCGGCATCCGCGTCGTGTCGGGCCCGCAGCACACGCAGAAGGGGCGGCCCTCCCTGGTGGGAGGACCGCCCCTTCTGGGCGTTACGGGGTACTACTTGACCGACACCTTGGCGCCGGCACCCTCGAGGGCCGCCTTCGCCTTCTCGGCGGCCTCCTTGTTGACCTTCTCCAGCACCGGCTTCGGCGCGCCGTCGACGAGGTCCTTGGCCTCCTTCAGACCGAGGTTCGTGAGCGTGCGCACCTCCTTGATGACCTGGATCTTCTTGTCGCCAGCCTCCTCGAGGATGACGTCGAACTCATCCTGCTCGGCGCTCTCCTCAGCGGCGCCAGCGCCACCGCCGGCGGCCGGGGCGGCGGCCACGGCGACGGGAGCCGCGGCGGTCACGCCGAAGGTCTCCTCGAACTGCTTCACGAACTCAGAGAGCTCGATGAGGGACATCTCCTTGAACTGCTCGAGCAGCTCGTCGGTGCTGAGCTTCGCCATGATGGCGTCTCCTTCTGGTTGCTGCCGGGGTCCGGCGTACTGGTGGGTTCGGCCGGAGCCGGTTACTCGGTCTCGCTGGTCGCGGTCTCGGTCTCGCTGGTCTCACTCGCCGCCTCGGGGGCCGCCTCGTCGGCGACCTCCTCAGCGGGCGCCTCGTCGGCCGGAGCCTCGGGGGCCTCCGTCACGGCCTCGGCCGCAACAGGGGCTTCACCGGCACCGCCGGCGAGGACGGTGGGGTCCTGCTGCGCCTTGGCCTCCAGGGCACCCAGGACGCGAGCGGCCTGGGAGAGCGGAGCGGCGAACAGGTAGACGGCCTGCGTGAGCGAGGCCTTCATGGCACCTGCGAGCTTGGCCAGCAACACCTCTCGCGACTCGAGGTCGGCAAGCTTCTTCACCTCGTCGGCGGAGAGCGTCTTGCCGTCCATGACGCCGCCCTTGACGACGAGGGCGGGGTGGGCCTTGGCGAAGTCGCGCAGGCCCTTGGCGGCGGCAACCGGGTCGCCCTTGACGAACGCGACGGCCGTGGGGCCGGCGAGCAGGTCGTCGAGGCCCGTGAGGCCGGCGTTGCCGGCGGCGATCTTGGTGAGGGTGTTCTTCACGACGGAGTACGTCGTGTCCGCACCCAGCGAGCGCCGAAGGTCCTTGAGCTGCTTCACGGTGAGCCCGCGGTACTCCGTCAGCACAGCAGCCTGAGCCGTCGAGAAGCTCTCGGTCAGCTCGGCAACGCTGTCGCCCTTGTCGGGGCGGACCGTCGCCCGCTTGTGGGTGACCGTCTCGGTCATGAGGTTCCTCTCTGGCGGCGCTGATCGACCCCGGAACGACGAGACGCCCCGGCGCAACTGCGGCACGGGGCGTCAGGTGACCGAGCGGACTCGGGTCTGGCGGTGTGGCACACCTGCGCGGGTCGCCCGCCGCTCCCCCCGCCGAGGCGAGGACAACGTTGTTGCGGGACCTTCTGCGCGTCGACCCCCCTTGCGGAGGTTCGCCGCGCGACCAGCGGTCTTGGGCTTGTTACAGGCTAGCAGCCCGGCCGGGGGGACCCGACCGGGCGAACGAGGTCAGGCCTCGGCGGAGTCGTCGAGCAGGTTGCGCGTCTTGTTCGAGTCCACCTGGATGCCGGGGCCCATGGTGGTCGAGAACACGATCTTCTTGAGGTACTTGCCCTTGGCCGTGGCCGGCTTCGCACGGCTGATCTCGTCGAGAGCGGCGGCGTAGTTCTCCACCAGCTTGGTGTCGTCGAAGGAGGCCTTGCCGATCACCAGGTGCAGGTTCGCCTGCTTGTCGACGCGGAAGTTGACCTTGCCGCCCTTGATGTCGTTGACAGCCTTGGTGACGTCAGCGGTCACGGTGCCCGTCTTGGGGTTCGGCATGAGGCCACGCGGGCCGAGGACGCGGGCGACCTTGCCAACCTTGCCCATCATGTCGGGCGTCGCGACGGCGGCGTCGAAGTCGACCCAGCCCTTGGCGACCTTGTCGATGAGCTCGTCGCCACCGACCTCATCCGCGCCGGCGGCGAGGGCCTCAGCGGCCTTGTCGCCCTGGGCGAAGACGATGACGCGGGCGGTCTTGCCCGTGCCGTGCGGCAGGTTGACCGTGCCGCGGACCATCTGGTCGGCCTTGCGCGGGTCAACGCCCAGGCACATCGCGACCTCGACGGTGGCGTCGTACTTGGTGACGTTGGTCTGCTTGGCCAGCCGAGCCGCCTCGAGCGGGCTGTAGACCTTGTCGAGGTCGATCTTGGCTACTGCGGCGTTGTACGCCTTGCTGCGCTTCATGGTGGTGCCTTTCTTCCCGCCGTACGACGGGGTCCGTGGTTCAGGCGGAGCCGGCCCTTCCGGTTCCTCCCACAGGTGCCTCCTATTCGGAGACGGTGATGCCCATCTGACGGGCGGTGCCCTCGATGATCTTCGCGGCGGCCTCGAGGTCGTTCGCGTTGAGGTCGGGCATCTTGGTCGTCGCGATCTCGCGGACCTGGGCGGGCGTGATGCTGCCAGCCTTGACCTTGTGCGGCGTCGGCGAGCCCTTGTCGAGCCCGGCGGCCTTGAGGATCATCCGCGCGGCCGGAGGCGTCTTCGTGACGAAGGTGAAGGAACGGTCCTCATAGACCGTGATCTCCACCGGCACGATGTCGCCGCGCTGCGACTCGGTCGCCGCGTTGTAGGCCTTGCAGAACTCCATGATGTTCACGCCGTGCTGGCCGAGGGCAGGGCCCACGGGCGGCGCGGGCGTCGCAGCCCCGGCCTTGATCTGGAGCTTGATGTAGCCGGCGATCTTCTTCTTGGGAGGCATGGTTCTCTCTGAGGTGTTTTCGGGCGGGAAGCGCGGGCTAGAGCTTCGCGACCTGGTTGAAGGACAGCTCGACCGGCGTCTCGCGGCCGAAGATCGACACCAGCACCTTGAGCTTCTGGCTGTCGAGGTTGATCTCGTTGATGGTCGCCGGCAGGGTCGCGAACGGCCCGTCGGTGACCTGGATGGACTCGCCCACCTCGAAGTCGACGGCCTTCTGGGCCACGACGACCTTCTTCTTCGGCGGGGCGATCATGGCGACCACCTCGTCGACGGACAGCGGCGTCGGCCGGGACGTGTGCCCGACGAAGCCCGTGACGCCCGGGGTGTTGCGCACGGCCGACCAGGACTCGTCGGTCAGCTCCATGCGCACGAACAGGTACCCCGGGAGCTTCTTGCGGATGACCTGCTTCTTCTGGCCGTTCTTGATCTCGGTGACCTCTTCCTGAGGCACCTCGATCTGGAAGATGAAGTCCTCCATGTTGAGCGAGGAGGTCCGGCTCTCGAGGTTGGTCTTCACCTTGTTCTCATAGCCGGCGTAGGAGTGCACGACGTACCAGTCGCCCACCAGGCCGACGAGCAGGTCGCGCAGCTCGTCTGCCGGGTCGGCGGGCTCGTCGCTGGTGGGGGGAGCCACGACGGCCTCGTCGGTCGGCTCGTCGGTCCGCTCGTCGGTTGCGGCATCGTGCGCCGGCTCGACGTCAGCGCCCTCGACATCAGCGCCCTCGACATCGGCGCCCTCGACATCGGCGCCCTCGATGGTGGGCTCCTCCGTCAGCTCGGTCGCCACCTCGTCGGTCACGCTCACGTCCTGTCCGTCCTGCTCGCCGTTCATGGTCTCGTTCGTGGGTTCGCTCATCAGGTGCTGCCTACTTGCCGAACACGGCGAGAACCGCCTTGGTGAACGCCAGGTCGAACATGGCGACGATCACTCCCATGATCACGACGAACACGATCACGACGCCGGTATAGGTGACGAGCTCCTTGCGCGTGGGCCAGATGACCTTGCGCAGCTCGGCAGCAACCTGCCGCACGAAGATGGAAGTGCGGCCGATCGGACCTGGCCGCTTGGCCTTCTTCGGGCCGCGCGCGTCGTCGCCACGGGCCGCTGTTGCGGTCCCTGCGCTCTCGCTCACTGCGTGTCCTCGTCTCGGTCGGTCGTGCGGGTGCCGGTGCTGCAGGGGTGACAGGAGTCGAACCTGCGACATCCGGTTTTGGAGACCGGCGCTCTAGCCATCTGAGCTACACCCCTAGGGCCCAGGTGGTGATGGGAACCTCGACCCGGAGCGCGGGCGCGCCGGAGCGGAGGCGTCGGGCCCCAGAAAGGACAAGTGTAGGGCTTGGTTGTCTCGGCTCCCAAGGGGCGCCCCAGCGGAAGGCGGTTGCCTGCTCCTGGGACCATGGACCCCATGAACTCTCCCATCCGACGTGTCTCGCTGCGCATCGGCAGCATCGCCGAGTCCGCCACTCTGGCGGTCGATGCCAAGGCCAAGGCCAAGAAGGCCGCCGGCGAGGACGTGGTCGGCTTCGGAGCGGGCGAGCCCGTCTTCCCCACGCCCCCGGCCATCGTGGCGGCCGCCGTCGCCGCCTGCTCCGACCCGGTCAACCACCGCTACACCCCGGCGGGCGGGTTGCCCGAGCTGAAGGCAGCCATCGCCGCGAAGACCAAGCGCGACAGCGGTTTCGATATCTCGGCCGCCCAGGTGCTGGTGACCAACGGTGGCAAGCAGGCTGTGTACGAGGCCTTCGCGACCCTGCTCGACCCGGGCGACGAGGTGCTCCTTCCGGCGCCGTACTGGACGACCTACCCCGAGGCGATCAAGCTGGCCGGCGGCGTACCGGTGGACGTCGTCACGACCGAGGAGCAGGGCTACCGCGTCACCGTCGAGCAGCTCGAGGCCGCCCGCACGGAGCGCACCAAGGTGCTGCTGTGGTGCTCCCCCTCGAACCCGACCGGAGCGGTGGCCTCCCCGGAGGAGGTCGAGGCGGTCGGCCGCTGGGCCCTCGAGCACGGCATCTGGGTCGTCGCCGACGAGATCTACGAACACCTGGTGTATGGCGGGGCTGAGCATGTTTCGATGCCTGTGGTCGTGCCTGAACTGGCGGGGCAGTGCGTCGTGGTGAACGGCGTCGCGAAGACCTACGCCATGACGGGCTGGCGGGTCGGCTGGCTGATCGGCCCCGATGACGTCGTGAAGGCCGCGACCAACCTGCAGTCGCACGCCACCTCCAACGTCAGCAACGTCGCGCAGCGCGCGGCCCTGGCCGCCGTCAGCGGTGACCTCGACGCGGTGGCCGAGATGCGGGCGGCGTTCGACCGCCGTCGTCAGACGATGGTCGCGCTGCTGCGCGCCATCCCCGGCGTGGAGTGCCCCGAGCCGCAGGGCGCGTTCTACGTCTACCCCTCGGTCAAGGGCCTGCTGGGCAAGACCCTGCGTGGGCAGGCGATCACCTCTTCGGCCCAGCTCGCAGAGCTGGTGCTGGACGAGGTGGGTGTCGCCGTCGTCCCTGGGGAGGCCTTTGGGACGCCGGGCTACTTCCGGCTGTCCTACGCCCTCGGAGACGCCGACCTGGAGAAGGGCGTCGGGCGCCTGGCCGCTCTGCTCGCAGAGGCGCAATAGCTCACAGGCGCGGTGCCGGCCCCTCTCGGACGGCCCGGAATCGCCCGATGCCCCGCTCCCCCGTGTCGACCGGCACGGGGCCAAGCAGTCGCTGAGCCCGGGCCAGCGGTCCCTGGCCGAGCAGCCCGAACGTGAGCGCCAACAGGGCGAGCTCGACGAGGACGATCGAGCGCGTACGGGCGTCATCGGCAACCACCCGGCGTACCGGCACGCCCTGGGCGAGCACGGGCGCGACGACGGGTCTAGGGGTGGGCGCCGCGACCTGCGGCGGCGCCTGGGCCGGGAGGGCGGCGGGTACGACGGGTACTGCGACGACGGGCAGAGCGGGCGGTGGCGCAGCCACCCCGGTGGGCTGCGGTGGCGCGGGCGTCGGCGGCGAGGTGACCGTCAGTGCCGGCACGACCACGAGCGCCGCCGGGCTGGGCCGGTGGGCGACTACGCGATCGGTCGGTCCGGGCACGAGCACGATCGACAGCAGCCCGGCCTCGGTGAGCAGCCGCCCGACGTCGGGGAAAGCCAGCGTGAGGCCATCGGCCGACAGGTGGCCGGCGCTGTAACGGGAGACGTCGGGGGACGGGGCCAGGGCCATCGGCCCACCCTTTGCGGGTACCCAGGTCGAGGTCGTCGCGTAGGCCCGCACGTCGTCGGCCCGGGCCCCGCTGCCCAGGGCCAGCGACAGACCCGCGACGCCAGCACCGGGCGGCACGACGAACCGCAGCGCGGCAACGGCCGTCGGGGACGCCGGCCGCCCCGCCAGCCGTGGCGCATCGCCGCCCTGGACGAGCAGATCATCGGCAGTGACGTCGGGCGGAGCGGGCAGGGCGGGCATCCCCTGCTGAGCCGCCGTCCACCACCAGCCCTGCGCGTCGGCGCCCTGGGCCTGGACCGGCCCGGGGGCGGCGAGTGCCAGGAGGGCGAGGAAGGCGACCGCCGCGAGACGCCTCACACCAGCACCGGGCCCGACCGTGCAACGACCGCTGCGTCGCCGCCCAGGTAGGCCGCGACCACCCGCGGGTCCTCGAGCACCTCGAGCGGCGGGCCCTCGGTGAGCACCCTGCCGAGGTCGAGGGCGACCAGGCGGTCGGCCAGCGCGGTCACGAGCGGCATGTCGTGCTCGATGACCACCAGGGCGCAACCCGTCTGTTCGCGAAGTCGGGCCAGCAGCGGGACGAGCGCCTCGCTCTCACGCTGCGCGATGCCCGAGCTCGGCTCGTCGAGCAGCAGCACTTGCGGGTCGTGCGCCACCGCCATGGCGAGGTCGACCACCCGGCGGCTGCCGGTGGACAACTCACTGACGAACTTGTCGCGGTAGGCACCGAGGTTCAGCAGCTCCACGAGATCGGCGACCGACCAGGCGATGTCCTGCTCCAGCTCGCGCACCGCTGGCAACGCCAGCCCTGCCGCGATGTGGTCGCGCACCTGCAGGTGCCGCTCCAGTGACAGCGCCAGGTTTTCGGCAACGGTGAGCGAGGGGAAGATCCGGGCGTCCTGGAAGGATCGGCCCAGGCCTGCCCTCGCCCGGGCGTCCGGCGAGCGGCGAGTGACGTCCTCGCCGAACAGCACGACCCGGCCCGCCGTCGGGGCGAGGTAGCCGCTCACGAGGTCGAACAGCGTCGTCTTGCCGGCGCCGTTGGCGCCCACCAGACCGACCACCTCACCGGCCCGCACCGACAGGCTGACCCCGTCGACCGCCTGGATGCCGCCGAACGCGACGGACAGGCCCTCGACGGCCAGCACCACCTCGGGCGTGTCCACCACCGCCTGACGAGGCTGGGACGTGACGGGCGGACGGACGGCCGTGCGGGCGCCGTCGAAGAACACCGAGCGGGCGAGGTCGTCGCGGCCGAGCAGGTCGGCGGTGCGCCCCACGAAGCGCACCTCGCCCTTCTCCATGAAGCAGGCCCGGTCGGCGAGGGTGAGCGCGACGTTGATGGACTGCTCGACGAGCACCACCGCGGTCCCGGCGGCGTTGATCTCGCGGACGACCTCCAGCAGCCGCTCGACGACCGTGGGCGCCAGCCCGAGCGAGAGCTCGTCGATGACCAGCAGGGCCGGGCGGGTGAGGAACGCCATGGCCAGCGCGAGCTGCTGCTGCTCGCCGCCCGACAGGTTGCCTGCCTGCGTGGTGATCCGCTCGGCCAGCCGCGGGAAACGCTGAAGGGCTTGCTCTCGCCGTACCGGGACCTCGGGGTCATCGGGCAGCAACCACGTGGCGAGGGTGAGGTGCTCGGCCACGGTGAGGGTCGGGAAGACGCCGCGGCCCCCCGGCACCTGCACCACACCACGCCGGGCCATGGCGCCAGGGCTCGCACCTGTGACGTCGACCCCCTCGAAGCGCACCTGTCCCGCGGTGGGCGGCAGCAGCCCGGATACCACCCGCAGCAGCGTCGACTTGCCCGCGCCGTTGGTGCCCAGCAGCGCCAGGACCTCTCCGCGCCTGACCTCCAGGTCCACCCCGAAGAGGACCTGGACCCCGTCGTACCCGGCATCGACGCCGTGGCAGGTCAGGACCGCGTCCTCGGCGGGCTCATGCGGCGGGCGATCCCCCTCCGGGACGTGCTGCTCGACGTGATCCGCCAGCAGCGACGGGACGACGATGCCGCGGGCCTGAGCGCGTCGGCGCAACCAGTTGTCGCGGCGGGCGTACCACAGCGCGCCGAGCCCACCGGGGGCGAACGTGAGCACGAACAACGGACTTCCGTGCAGCACGAAGCTGTCCAGGAACCGCACCAACTCGGTGTCCCCGAACAGGTGCTGCAGGGGCTGCAGGTACTTGAGCGACTCGTAGACCACGGCGCCGCTGATGGCGGTGCCCACCCCAGCGAGGCCGCCGAGGACGGCGAACACGAAGGCCTCGATGGACATCTCGATGCTGAAGGAGGCCGGGTCCAGACTGCCCTGCTGGTAGACGAACAGCGCCCCGGCGAGGGCCGCGAAGAACCCCGAGAAGCCGAAGGCCGCGAGGCGGGTCGCGGTGGCGGAGACGCCGTAGGACTGTGCCGCCCTGACGTTGTCGCGCACGGCGAGGAAGACCCGGCCCGAGCGCGAGGAGCGCAGCGCCTTCGCCGACAGGGCGCAGAGCACCAGGCCGACCAGGCACACGTAGTAGAAGGCCACGGAGCCGCGGACGTCGATGCGGTCCCAGAGCAGGGGGCGGAGCACCTGGGCGTTGGGGTCCGGGAGCCACGCACCGAAGACGTCGCGGGAGAGCACCACGTTGCGGACGGTCGCCGCGAAGGCCAGGGTCACCACGGCGAGGAACAGTCCCTGGACACGGAGCGCGGGCAGCCCGATGAGGACTGCTGCGACGGCTCCGACGACGGCCGCGCTGAGGACCGCGACGAAGAAGTCGGCTTCCGCCCGGGTCGCCAGCCCGCCCGCGACCGCGGCACCGATCCCGACGAACCCGAACTGCCCCAAGGAGATCTGTCCGGCCCAGCCGGACAGGACCACCAGGGACACCGAAACGGTCGCGCAGATGACGATGAAGCTGGCGGTGTCCGCGTGTGCCGAGCCCACGAGGTACGGCGCGCCGAGGGCCAGGCCCACGACGAGGAGCGCACCGGCTACCCGCGCTGCCCGCACCTCGGGAAGGTGCCGGAGCTCCAGCGGGATCGGCCGGTGCTCCTGCAGCACGCGAAAGCTCGACACACCGGTGTCGTACGCCCGCGCGAGAGCCCCGCTGCGCAGCAGCAGCGCCACGAGCACGACGGGGAGCACCAGCGCCACGGACAGGTCCGGCTTGGCGGTGCCGTAGACGGCGGACTGGTCGAGCACGCCGAGCCCGATCCCGGCAGCCATGGCCAGCGGCAGGCTCTCCATCCGGGCGACAACGGCTGCGGCCAGGGCGTACAGCAGGACGACCGGACTCACCCCGGTGCCGATCGGCAGGCCGACCACCGGACCACGCAGGAACGCCCCGATGCCCGCGAGTACGGCAGCGAGCACCCACACCAGGGTGGTCACCCGCGCAACGGGTACGCCGAGCAGCGCAGCCCTGTCGGCGTTCTCCGCGCAGGCGCGGATGGCGATGCCGATGCGGGTCAGCCGCAGCATCAGGGCGAGAGCGACGAGCGTGGCTCCCCCGACGACGAGGACGGCGAGGTAGTCGCCGGTGAGCAGCAGGCCGCCGGCATCGAACCAGAAGTGCGAGAAGGGAGTGGGGAAGCTGACCGGCGCCACCGCCGCGCCGGTGAGGGCCTGCGGCTCGTAGGCCTCGGCGAGGGTGAGCGCGAAGGAGACCCCGACCGTCGCCACCGTGACGACCAGCCGGGGACGCGAGGCGAGCCTGCGCAGGAAGAACCACTCGACGAAGGCCCCGACGAGCACCGACCCGACGAGCATCACCAGGACTCCGGCCCAGTACGGCCAACCGCGTCCGGCCACCAGCAACAGACCGGCCAGCGCCGGGAACGAACCCATGGCGGCCTGGGCGAAGTTGATGACTCGGGTCGCGCGGTAGACCAGGACCAGTCCCAGGGCCACGAGCCCGTAGAGGGTTCCGATGACCGCACCGTTGACGAGGATCCCGAAGGGCACACCGTCCCAGTACGGGACACCGAGCAGCGACCCGGTCGAGGCGCGGCCGAACAGCACCTCCACACCCAGCACGACGGCGAGCGCGCCGCCGAGCCAGCGCAGGCCCGTCATCTGCCGGGCAGGACGGGCTCGCCCCGGGTCCACTCGCCAGGTCCGTAACGGCGACCCCCGTCCAGTGGGACGTACGCGCCCTGCTTGCCGTCGATGGTGCTGATGGCATTGGGGTCCCAGTAGCACTGCTTCTGGTCCGAGACGGCGGTGTAGTCACCGGGGGCGAAGTGGGTCCAGGCGATGTTTGCCGCGCGGGTTCTCGACCAAGGTGGGGTGTCAGCCCGGCCGGACAGCAGTGCCGACTCGAAGGTTGCCGGTGTCAAGGTCGGGCCGGCCATCTGTAGCCCGGCGGCGACGACAGCCCAGTAACCCCAGGGGAGTTGGGCGCTCGTGTATGGCGTCCCCGTGTTTCCCGCGGCCCTCCAGGTGATCGCAGACTCCTGTCCAGAGCGCGGCTTGTAGACCACCACATCGCTCGGCCCGAAGGCATGTGCCCACTGCTGGCTGTCGTAGAGCCGGGCGAGGATGTCGTAGTCCAGCAGCCCGCTACCGACGAGCACGTGCTCGGGGAACCAGTTCTGCGTCGTCATCGCCTTGGTGCCGAAGGCCGGGGCGATGGGATCGGAGAAGTACAGAACGCTCGTGGCACCGGAGTTCTTTGCCTGCGCCACCTGGGAGGTCGCCTGCGAGGACGCGGTCGCGGTGTCCGGCTCGTACCCGACCTCCTCGACCTTGGTGCCGCAGCCGCGCAGGATCCGGGCGAGGTGCTGGGCGGGCCCGGTGTTGACCGAGGTCTTGGGGTAGAAGACCGCCGCGTGGCGGACCTTGGCCTGAAGATCCGCCGACCCGGCGTACCGAGCCTTCTTGCCGGCCAGCTTCTTGCACCAGTACTCGCCGGTGATCTCCGCCTGGCTGTCCCCACCCATCTGCACGTCGTAGTGGTACGGGCGGTGGGCTGTGTTGAAGGAGTCCTGGAAGTGCCAGCCGCCGAAGTTCACGACGCGCAGCTTGCTCAGCTCGTCGAAGAAAGCGGGGGTGTTGGTGTTGTTGTCGTAGACGACTGCGAACGGTTTCTCTCGTGCCACAAGGGCTTTCGCGTCGTTGCGGAAACAGGAGTCGACGGGCGGGGCGGCCTCGCACGGCGACTGCCAGAAGGCGATCGAAACCTTGCGGCCGAACAGCTCGTAACGGGAGTTGATGAAGGTCTCCATCGCCGCCATGAAACGGCGCTGGTCCTCAGGGTCGCTGTAGAGGTCCTGCGACTCCAGGACGCCACGGACGACCGGGTTGTCCTTCTCCCGGAAGTAGACGAGCTTGATCGTCTTGGCCGTGACGCCCGGGTAGGTCGCGCCGGGGTTTCCGGTGTGGGGGACGCAGGCGGGCGCCTGTGGGAAGTCGAGGAACTGCTTGGCCCCGGCGCACCTGCTCCGGTCCTCGACCGCCCCCCCGGTCGAGCCGCCAGAACCGCTCGGCCCGCCACCCTGAACTCCAGGGGCCGCCGTGTCCGCCTGCGCCCCGGGGGCCTGTCCCACCGTGACGGTCGGTGCGCCCGCGGCCTGCGGGGCTCCGACCACGACGCCGGGTGCGGCGGAGGGAATCCCCAGCACGGCCACGGGGGCGGGTGCGGCGACCTCATGCCCCCGCGACGGGGCCACCGCGACCAGCACCAGCTGGGAGGCCGCAATGGCGAGGAAGGGGGCATAGCGCCGAGCTGGGACCACAGAGGACCTCACAGGCGAAGCGGACGAAACGCGTGCGCGCATCGTCCGTGACCCACGTCACACACGCAAGGGAGGTCAGCTGACGGGCTGCGCCACCGGGATCGCCGTACCCACGAGGGCGAGCAGCCGACGGTCGACGTCCTCGGCCCGCTCCAGCATGACCATGTGCCCGCACCCCGGGTAGACCACGAGCGCGGCGTGCGGCAGTGCCTTGGCGAGGGCGTGGCTGTGCGTCAGCGGCGTGATGCGGTCGCGGTCACCGCAGGCGATGAGGACCGGGACCTCGGCCAGGTGCTCCAGCGCGTGGAGCCGGTCGTGGTCGCTGAAGGTCGAGTAGAAGTGCACCGAGGTGGCTGCGGGCGTGCCGTCGAGGACCCGCTGTGTGCGCAGCACGTCGACGCGGTGGGCGTCGGACCCGAACAGCAGCCAGCGAGTCCCCGGTGACGGTGGCTGCCGGCGGCCCTTCTCGACCCGGCGGTGGACCCAGGCCTGCAACCTGGGTACGGCGAGGTGGGCGATGCCCGCGAGTCGTGGGTGGAGGCCGAAATCGTTGTCCGCCAGCCCTCCGGAGGAGGTGCTGAGCAGCGCGACTCCGCTGACGCGGGAACCGATCTCGTGCGGGTGCTGCTCGGCGAAGGACATGATGGTCATGCCGCCCATCGAGTGGCCCACCAGGACGACCGGACCAGTCGGCACAGCCTCGTCGAGCAGGACGCGCAGATCGTCGCCGAGCTGGCGCAGGGAAGCCCCCTCGGGGGGCGTCGGTCCCGAGCGGCCGTGGCCGCGGTGGTCGTAGGTCAGCACCCGAAGGTCCGGCCGCTGTTCCCGCAATGCGTGCACCTGTCGAGCCCACAGCCGGCGGGAGAGCTGATAGCCGTGGAGCAGCACCACCGTGCCCGAGGCGTCCCTCGGTCCGTGCTCCTCCACGTGCAGAGCCACCCCGTCAGCGGTCGTGACGGTGCGGACGCGAGGGGACAGGGCAGGCCAGGGCGCGGACATGGGACCTCCGATCGGGGACGACGATCCTCGCACGGCGCCGGCTGTTCAGCCGGTACGCCGGGCGGTCTCCTCGAGCTCCCGCAGGGCCTCCCGAGCCACGGCGTAGCCCGCGGCCATGAGGCGCCCGGTCTGGGAGAAGTCACGCATCTCCAGGTGCCCCACGTCTGGGCGCCGCAGCCGGATGACCTGCTGGTCCGCGTGCGGCCCTGTCACCGGGCGGTCGAGCAGTGAACGACTGATGGCAAAGGAGTGCAGCAGCACGTCGAGTGCGGTCATGCGCGCTCCTCGCCGGCCCAGGATCCCTCCCGTCACGTCGAGGACCCAGACCCGCATCGCCCCCAGCTCAAGAGCCCGCCCGATCGGCACGGGCACGGTGACGCCACCGTCGACGTGCAGCGAGTCGCCGAGCCGTACGGGCGGGAACAGCGCCGGGAGGCAGGCGCTCGCGCTGAGGATCTCCACGGGATCCCCCGCCGACCACCAGGCGGGCAGGCCTCGCTCGAGGTCGGTCGTGACCACGTGGCAAGGCACAGCGGTGTCGCTCAGGTCGGAGATCGGCACCCAGGCTCGGACCAGGGCGCGCAGGGCCTGCGGCTCGTAGAGGTGGTCGTCCCGGCGTACCGCGTTGAGAAGGGGGGTGGGCGCGAGGCGACGGCTGCGGCCGAAGACGTGGGTCTTGTCGATCCCGCGCCAGGCCCGCTCCATCTCGAGCACCCGGTCCAGCGTCGGGTCGACGGCCAGCGCCGCGGCGTTGAGGGCACCGACCGAGCAGCCCACGACGAGGTCAGGGCGGATGCCGGCCTCGAGCAGCGCCCGCAGGGCACCGACCTGGGCCGCGCCGAGGGAGCCGCCGCCGGAGAGCACGAAGGCCTCGCGGGGACGCGGCAGGTCACCCTCCCGCACGGCCCGGCGGTGACGGAGCGACAGAACCATCGCATCTCCCTCACGTCAGCCGTCAGGAGTCACCCGGCGCGCCGACGGCCTTCGCGTCGACCTCATCCCATCGCGCGTTGCACCGGGTCCGACATCCCCCGACCGGGCTACTTCGAGGTGATCAGTGCACGCACGGCCTTGCGGTCCGTCTTCATCACGCTCGTCAGCGGCACGGCGTCGACGATGCGGATCTCGCGGGGGTACTTGTAGGCCCCGAGGTGCTCCTTGGCGTAGGCGACGAGGTCCTCAGGCGACGTCGGGTTGCTGAGCTGGACCACCGCCACGACCTCCTCCCCCACCTTCGGGTCGGGGCGCCCGACCACGGCAGCGGCCACGACCGAGGGGTGCGCCAGAAGCACATCCTCGACGTCACGCGGGTAGACGTTGAAGCCGTTGCGGATGATGAGGTCCTTGAGCCGGTCGACGACGTACAGCCAGCCGTCCTCATCGAGGTGGCCGATGTCGCCGGTGTGCAGCCAGCCGTCGCGCAACGCGAAGGCGGTGGTCTCCGGGCTGTGCCAGTAGCCCTGCATGAGGTTGGCGCCGCGGACGCAGATCTCACCGTCCTCGCCAGCTTTCGCCGTACCGCCGTCGGGGAGCTCGATGCGGACCTCGACCCCGGGGACGGGGCGGCCGACGGACCCGAGGCGCCGCTCGGTCGGCGGCTGGGTGCTGATGAGGGCACTGGACTCGGTGCAGCCGTAGCCCTCGGCCACCTCGACGGACGGGATGCGGCGCTCGAGCTCCAGCGCCACCTCCCGTGCCAGCGGAGCAGCGCCGCTGCTGACGCGCACCAGGCTGGAGAGGTCGTGGTCCTCCAGTGGCTGGCCGAGCAGCAGCTGGATCATCGACGGCACGAGCGCACTCGTCTGGATGCGGTGCTCCTCGACCAGGTTGACCCAGGCCGCGGCGTCGAACCAGCGGAGCAGGTGCGAGGTGCCCGGCTCATGCGGGTGCAGCCCCGCCACGGTGACGAGCAGCCCGTAGGCGTGGGCCAGCGGCAGGGGCAGCAGCATGCTCGTGACGCCCGGGCGGTAGGCCATGTCGGAGGCGGCCTTGCCGGTGGCGGACAGGCCGGTGTGGGTCAGGGCAACGCCCTTGGACCGGCCGGTGGTGCCGCCGGTGTAGAGCAGCGCGGCCAGGTCGTCACCGACCCGGTTGATGAGGGGCGACTCGTCGGCCGCCTCCAGCTCCTCCCAGGCGATGCCGCCCGATCCGCCGACGACCACAGTGGGCAGGCCCTGGGCTGCGGCCTGAACCTTGGGGAGGAACTCGGGGGTGGTCACGACCGCCACTGCGCCGGAGTCGGTGATGACGTGACGCAGCTCGTCCTCGGTGAGCAGGAACAGCACCGGGGTCGGGACGGCGCCGGCGCGCCACAGCGCGTGGTAGGCGATGCCGACCTCGGGGCAGTTGGCCATCACGATCACGACCCGGTCGCCGGGGCGCACGCCGAGGGCTGCGAAGCCACCGGCAGCCCGGTTGCTGCGGCTCGCCAGGTCGCCGGCGCGATGCCAGGTCCCCTCGAACCACAGGGAGGGACGGTCGCCGAAGCGCTCCAGGACGTTCTCGGCAAGGCAGGCGAGGTTCTCGGGGGCGGTCACCCTGCGGTGTCTACGGGACGCAGGCGGATGGGGCAAGGGCGGTCAGGCCAGGCGGACGACGGCCTTCGCGCCCATGAGGACCTTGTTGCCGTCGACGGTGGCGGTGAGGCCGACGACGACGGTCCCGTCCTCGTTCTTCTCCTCGACCGTCCAGGCGACCGTGAGGGTCGCCCCCTGGTCGTCGTCGGGGACCACGACCGGTGCGGAGAAGCGCACGCCGTACTCCAGGACGCGGCCGGGGTCACCCACCCAGTCGGTCACCACCCGTCCGGCAGTGGCCATCGTGAGCATGCCGTGGGCGATGACGTTGGGCAGGCCGACGGCGGTGGCGATCCGCTCGTTCCAGTGGATGGGGTTGAAGTCGCCGCTGGCCCCGGCGTACTGCACGAGGTTGGGTCGCTGCAGGACGAACTCGCGGGCGGGCAGCTCGGTGCCGACCTCGACGTCTGCGAACGCGGGCATCTCACGCCTCCTTCGGGGCGGCGGTGCCGCGGCTGACGATCGTGTTGGTGACGGTCGCGACCTTCTCGCCGTTGCTGGTGACCTCGCTGACC
Source organism: Mycobacteriales bacterium (assembly GCA_046595815.1). Taxonomy (GTDB): domain Bacteria; phylum Actinomycetota; class Actinomycetes; order Mycobacteriales; family SCTD01; genus RYN-111. The sequence goes on along the minus strand of JBKJSN010000154.1, from coordinate 2,255 downwards.
AACGTCATCAGCTCGTTGCGTCCGGCGTCGCGGATGTCGGCGATGGTGGTCACCGTCTCGAGCACGTCCCCGGCGTACACCGGCCGGTGGAAGGTGAAGCGCTCCTCGCCGTGCACGACCATCGCGTAGTTCAGGCCAAGCGCCGGGTCGAGGATGAAGCCGCCCCCGGGCTCGCTCGCGTTGGCGGTGATGAGGAAGGTCGGCGGAGCGACGACGTCGCGGTGGCCGAGTGCCTTCGCGGCCTCCGGGTCCAGGTACGCCGGGTTGCTGTCGCCGATCGCCAGCGCGAAGCGCCGGATGTCGTTGCGGGTGACCTCGAAGGGCTCCTTCGAGGTCGAGCTGCGCCCGATGAAGTCGCGGTTCAGCGCCATGACCGTCCTCTCGCCTGTCGTTCGACGGAGGCTAGCGCAGGACTAGAACACGTTCTATCCCAGGTACGACGAAGGCCGGCGCCTCTGGTGAGGGCCGGCCTGGTCGAAACTGCGGAGCGTGTTACCGGGTCTCTTTGTGCTCGGTGTGCGCGCGGCAGTTGGGGCAGAACTTCTTCAGCTCAAGACGGTCGGGGTCGTTGCGCCGGTTCTTCTTGGTGATGTAGTTGCGGTGCTTGCAGTCCTGGCAGGCCAGCGTGATCTTCGGGCGGACGTCGGTGGCGGCCATGCGAAGGGTCCTGCGCTTTCAGGTCAGTGGAGGGCGAGCGGCGCGTGCCGGTCGACCGGGTGGGGACAAGGCTACCGGACAGGTCCGGCGTACCTCAAAAGATCTTGTAGCGACGACCGGACTTGAACCGGTGACACAACGATTATGAGTCGTTTGCTCTACCAGCTGAGCTACGCCGCCGGGGTGGTGCTGTTCCTGGACTTCAGAGCCCCTTTACGGAATCGAACCGTAGACCTTCTCCTTACCATGGAGACGCTCTGCCGACTGAGCTAAAGGGGCGGTGCGCAAGGTCCGCGCGGGACCAGACGCGAGTCGAGAGCCTACACGACGTCGGCCCCGGCTCTCGACTCGAGAACAGGGGCCGACGCGGCACGCGGTGGCGGGTGAAGGGTTCGAACCTTCGTAGGCTAAGCCGGCGGATTTACAGTCCGCTCCCATTGACCACTCGGGCAACCCGCCTTGGTGCGGGATAGACCATAGCAAGGAGACGCACGTGACCGACCCGTCGTTCGACGTGGTGAGCAAGGTCGATCGCCAGGAGGTCGACAACGCCCTCAACCAGACGGCCAAGGAGGCCGCCACCCGCTACGACTTCAAGGGCACCGGGGCCGAGATCGCCTGGTCTGGCGAGAGCATCCTGCTCAAGGCCGAGAGCGAGGAGCGGGTCAACGCGCTGCTCGAGGTCTTCAAGGAGAAGCTCATCAAGCGGCAGATCTCACTGAAGACCCTGGACGCCGGCGAGGCCCAGCAGTCGGGCAAGGAGTACCGCATCACCGCCAAGGTGGCCGAGGGCATCAGCATGGAGAACGCCAAGAAGGTCTCCAAGCTCATCCGCGAGGAAGGCCCGAAGGGCGTGCAGGCGCAGATCCAAGGCGAGCAGCTGCGGGTGTCGGCCAAGAAGAAGGACGACCTGCAGGCGGTCATCGCCCTGCTCAAGGGGCACGACTTCGACTTCGCCCTGCAGTTCACCAACTACCGGTAGGCGTTCCCAGGCCCGGCGGCCGCTCAGAACGTTGGTGGTGGGCGGAGGTAGGTGCGGCCGTCGGGGGTGGTCCAGAGGGTGTCCTGGGTGTCGGGGTCTTTGGTGACGGTGAAGTAGGCCTGTTTCGCCCGGTGGTGCCGTCGGCACAGGCAGTGGCAGTTGGTGTGGTCGGTGCGGCCCTGGGGCCAGGGTTCGCGGTGGTCGACATCGCAGTAGCGGCCGGGGACGGTGCAGCCAGGGAACACGCACGTGCGGTCGCGGTGCTCCACGAACCGGCGGAGTCGGGTGGGGACGCGGTAGCTGCTGGTGTCGAGGTCGCGGGGTACGACGGGGGTGTTGGCCAGGCCGCGGAGCTGCGCCGCGACCGGTCCGAGGCCCGGGTCATGACCTCCGGACGGCGGGACGTCGTCGTCAGGGTCATCGTCGGGGCCATGCCCCCCGGGCGGCCCATCGTCGTCGGGGTCGGGGTCGGGGTCGGGGGGTGGCTGGGTGGTGCGGGGCGCGCCGGGGCCGGGGAGGGTGTCGTCGACGGCCAGGACGTGGCCGGTGGTGTGGTCGATGGCGATGCGCCGGATGGTGTCGGCGTGGGTGGCGAGGTCGCGGGCGGTGGAGGGCA
>JBKJSN010000131.1:0-4139 GCA_046595815.1 Mycobacteriales bacterium | reverse complement strand
CAGCCGGGGGGCTCGGTCCGTGACGCCGAGGTTGTCGAGGCCGCCCAGCGCGCCGGGGTCACGATGTACCTCACCGGCACCCGCCACTTCTTCCACTAGCGCGAGCGCAGGGCCAGGATCGTCAGGCCCGCGCCGACGAGCACGACGGTGCTCACGGCGCTGAGGACGTTGCGCTGACGGCGGGCGTGCTCGTCGGCGTACCACTCGGCGGCCGGGTTCCCGGCGACATCGATGCCCTGCTGCCGGAACGCCTTCTCGCGCAGCGATGCGCGCATGAACAACCCGACGCCCGTCAGCACCACGGCGAGGGCGAACAGCCGCTCGCCCGAACCGCCGACGGCCTTGGTGATCAGACCGCCGACAGCGACCAGCGCCGCGATCGCGGGCACCCCTTGGCGCAGCAGCCAGCCGCGCCGGGTCAGGTCCTCGAGCACCCACTCCCGGTACGCCGGACCGAGGCGCCATCCGAGGAGGCGATAGGCGAGCAGGTGCAGCGCAGAGGGAGTCACCAGAGGAACACTAGGGTTGTCGCCATGAGCGCCCGTCTGCTGCCCGGAGCCCCCGTCGCCGAAGCCGTCTTGGCGGGCCTCGCTCCGCAGATCGCCCGCCTCAAGGAGGCCGGCCACACGCCGGGGCTCGGGACCGTGCTGGTCGGTGACGACAGCGCGAGTGCTGGGTACGTCGGGATGAAGATGGTCAAGGCCGAGGAGCTCGGCTTCGCGAGCCCGCACGAGCGGCTTCCCCAGGACGCGACGACCGCGGAGGTCATCGCAGCGGTACGGCGGTTGAACGACGATCCGGCCTGCGACGCGATGCTCGTCCAGCACCCGACGCCGCCGCAGGTCGACTTCGAGGCCGTGCTGCTGGAGATGGACCCTGACAAGGACGTCGACGGCCTGCACCCCGTGAACATGGGACGGCTGGCGCTCGGCCTGCCCGGCCCGGTCCCGTGCACCCCCGCAGGGATCGAGGCACTGCTGGCCTTCCATGGCATCCCGGTCAGTGGCAGGGAGGTCTGCATCCTGGGCCGCGGCACGACGCTCGGCCGACCCCTGAGCCTGCTGCTGACGCAGAAGCGCGACACCGCCAACGCTGCCGTCACCGTCGTGCACACCGGCGTGAAGAACTGGGCGGACTACACCCGCCGCGCGGAGATCGTGATCGCCGCCGCCGGCGTGCCCGGGATCTTGCAGCCGGAGCACATCACGCCGGGCGCGGTGGTGATCGGTGGCGGGGTCCGTTACGAGGGCAAGAAGCTGCTGCCGGACGTCGACGAGGCCTGCAACGAGGTCGCCGGCGCCATCACCCCCCGGGTGGGGGGCGTGGGGCCGACGACCATCGCGATGCTGTTCAAGAACTGCGTCGAGGCCGCGCTACGCCGGCACGGGCTGGACTAGCCGACGCGCCGGATCCCGGCGGCTGGCAGGAGAGGGGCGGGACGCACCACCCCTGCGCTGATGACCTCGTTGGCCAGGCGGGCACGACGGTTCGGGCCCTCCTCGACCTTGAACTTCTGGTAGAGCCGCAGCAGGTGCTGCTTGACCGCGGCCTCGGTGACGACGAGCTCGTCGGCGACCTCGTGCGCCGTAGCCGGTGCCACGAACGCGTCCTGCTGCAGGGCCGGACGGCACAGCGCGTCGAGGACCTCGCGCTCACGTCGGGTGAGCTCAGGAGCCTGGGTGCGGCGCAGCGGAGTCGCGTCGTCGGCAACAGGCGGCAGGCCGGTCACCCGCAGGCGCACCGTGCCCAGCTGCAGCACGTCGCCCTCTGCGAGCACGCGGCGCCCCACGGGCCTGCCGTTGACGAGGGTTCCGTTGGCCGACAGACCGAGGTCTGCGACGTACGCGTGCGGCCCACGCCGCACGATCTCGGCGTGCAGGCGCGAGACGGTCGGGTCGACGAGGTCGACATCCACTCCGGAACCTCGACCCAGCGTGGTCACGGCATCACTCAGCGTGAAGCTGCCGCCTGACTCCTCCAAAAGAAGGGAAGGGTGCTCAATGGTGTCCACGTCTCATACCTACCCCCCGTGTCGGCGGGCACACGCGGTCACACGCCGGGACGTAAGGCAGTCGTGAGGATCTCGCTAGGGTGAGGCCATGCCCGCTGACCTGGGTCCCACGCTCGACCCCACGCACCTCGCCGTTGGGCGCTGGCCTGTGGGCTGGCGTCCAGAACCGCTCCCTGAGGGCTTTTTCGGGCTCGTCGAGGACGACGACGAAGTGACACTTGTCGCATCCGAAACCACCCTTGCCCGGTACGGCGGGGCGCTGGCCGTCGAACCCGGCTGGCGCCGGATCACCTTCGCGGGGCCACTGCCCTGGGAGCAGGTGGGCTTCCTCGCCGACGTGGCCACCCGTCTGGCTGCGGCCCAGATCCCGTTCACCTCCATGGCGGGCTTCACGACTGACCACGTGCTGGTGCGCGCCGCGCAGGCCGACCTGGCTGTCGCCGTACTCGCAGGGCAGGACCCCCCGCCGGCCCGGCTCGGGACGACCAACCCGTGAAAGCACTGCTGGTCGTGGTGGCCGTGGTCCTCGCCGGGCTCCTCGCGACGTCGGTCTTCGGCTGGTGGCGGGTCGGCTCGGCCATCGTGGGGGTCGCGTTCTGCCTGGGGGCGGCGCTGCGCCTGGTCCTGCCGGCCCAGCAGGTGGGCGACCTCGCCGTCCGCTCCCGCGTGATCGACGCCACTGTGCTGCTCGTGCTCGGGTTCGGCCTCGTGGCCCTGGCGAACACCATCCCGATGGGTCGCTGAACAGCCTCACTAGGCTGTGCCGCAGTCCCGTTGCAGTCCCTGCTGAAGTCCCTGTTGAAGTCCCTCATGTCTTGGAGAGCCCGGCCATGGCCACCACCGCCCCTGTCACCGTCACTGTCACCGGCGCGGCCGGCCAGATCGGCTACGCCCTGCTCTTCCGGATCGCCTCGGGACACCTGCTCGGGCCCGACGTGCCGGTCCGGCTGCGCCTGCTGGAGATCGCCCCTGCGCTGAAGTCCGCCGAGGGCACCGCGATGGAGCTCGATGACTGCGCCTTCCCGCTGCTGACCGGCATCGACATCACCGACGACCTGAAGGCCGGCTTCGACGGCACCAACGTGGCGCTGCTCGTGGGTGCGCGCCCGCGCACCGCCGGCATGGAGCGCGGTGACCTGCTCGCCGCGAACGGCGGCATCTTCGGACCGCAGGGCAAGGCCATCAACGACCATGCCGCCAGCGACATCAAGGTCCTCGTGGTTGGCAACCCGGCGAACACCAACGCCCTCATCGCCCAGCAGCACGCGCCCGATGTGCCCGCCAACCGTTTCACCGCGATGACCCGGCTGGACCACAACCGCGCGCTGTCGCAGCTCGCGGCCAAGCTCGCCGTGCCGGTCACCGCGATCGAGCAGATGACGATCTGGGGCAACCACTCCGCGACGCAGTACCCCGACCTCTACACGACGAAGGTCAACGGCTCGAGCGCTGCCGAGCAGGTCGACGAGGCCTGGCTGAAGGACACGTTCATCCCGACGGTGGCCAAGCGCGGCGCGGCGATCATCGAGGCCCGCGGCGCCTCCAGCGCGGCCAGCGCGGCGAACGCCGCCATCGACCACGTCTACGACTGGGTGAACGGCACCGACTGGACCTCCTCCAGCGTGGCCTCCGACGGCTCGTACGGCGTGCCCGGGGGCCTTATCTCATCCTTCCCCTGCCGGGCCGTGGGCGGCGAGTGGGAGATCATCTCCGGCGTCGAGATCAACGAGTTCTCGCGGGGCAAGATCGACGCTTCCGTGCAGGAGCTCAGCGACGAGCGCGACGCCGTGCGCGAGCTCGGCCTCATCTGATGAAGATCCTCTACACCTACACCGACGAGGCCCCGGCGCTCGCGACGCACTCGCTGCTCCCGATCCTGCGGGCCTACGCCGGCAAGGCGGGCGTGGACATCGAGTCCCGCGACATCTCGTTGGCGGCGCGCATCCTGGCGGCCTTCGACCTGGCGCCCGATGCCCTTGCCGAGCTCGGGGAGCTCGCGAAGACGCCCGAGGCCAACATCATCAAGTTGCCCAACGTCAGCGCCTCGCTGCCCCAGCTCAAGGCCGCGGTGGCTGAGCTGCAGGCGGCCGGGTTCTCGGTGCCGGACTACCCCGAGGACCCGCAGAGC
>JBKJSN010000177.1:0-18687 GCA_046595815.1 Mycobacteriales bacterium | reverse complement strand
CATCGGCGTTCGAGACGGTCGCCGACAGGCAGACGAGCCTCACCTCGCGCGGCAGGTGGATCATGACCTCCTCCCACACCGGGCCGCGGTAGGCGTCCTGCAGGAAGTGCACCTCGTCGAGCACCACGAACTGCAGGTCCCGGAGCGCGTCCGATCGCGCGTAGATCATGTTGCGCAGCACCTCGGTCGTCATCACGACGACGTCGGCATCACCATTGACAGACACGTCGCCGGTCAGCAGTCCAACCCGGTCCGCGCCGTGCCGCGCGACGAGGTCGTTGAACTTCTGGTTCGACAGCGCCTTGATGGGGGTGGTGTAGAAGCACTTGCGCCCAGAGCGCAAGGCGAGGAACACCGCGAACTCACCGACCACGGTCTTGCCCGCGCCGGTAGGGGCGGCGACAAGGACGCCCCTGCCCTCCTCCAGCGCGCGGCAGGCCGTGCGCTGAAAGGCATCGAGGCCGAACGGATAGCCCACCTCGAACGCTGTGAGAGCCGGACCGGCCTGGGAGGCGCGGAACGACGCATACCGCTGGGAGGGCGTGCTCACTCCCTGAGGCTATTCCGCTGGGTGGTCACAGTTGGGAGGGACGCGGGTCGACGTAGGAGGTCTCGTCGTCGCCGAGGCCCTCGAGCCCTTCCTTGCCGGGTGTTCGTCGCCGCATGCGGTCCACGATCCATGCGATGCCGACGCAGAGTCCGTAGAGGACGGAGACCGGAAGCGCCATGGCGAGGAAGGTGATCGGGTCTGTGCTGGGGGTCAGCACTGCGCTCATGACGGCGATGCCGACCAGCATCCCGCGCCACATCCCGCCCATCCGCGAGGCACTCAGTGCGCCGACGAGGTTGAGGAACACCAGGACGACGGGGAACAGGAACGCGAGCCCGAAGGCGAACAGCGTGACGGTGACGAAGCTCAGGTAGCTCTGCAGGTCAGGCAAGGTCACCAGCCCGTCGCCGCCGACCGTCAGCAGGAACTGCAGTCCCTTGTCCATGGTGAGGTAGGCGAAGACGACGCCGACGGCGAAGAGCACGAGCGAGCCGGACAGGAAGGCGATGGCGTAGCGCTTCTCCCGGCGGTGCAGCGCTGGGGTGATGAAAGCCCCGAGCTGGTAGAGCCACACCGGCGCGGCGAGCAACGTGCCCCCGATGCCGGCGACCCGAAGGCGTACGGCGAACTGCGCGAAGATGTCTCGCACGTACAGGTTGCAGGCATCGTCGGCCGCGCTGGTGCGGCAGTACGGCTCGCGCAGGAAGTCGAAGACCGGCTGGTAGAGCACGAGGCCCACGATCGCCATGCCAACGGCAACGGCGAGCAAGGACTTCGCGAGCCGGTTGCGCAGCTCGTAGAGGTGATCGGCGAGCGACATCCGCCCGTCCGTCGGACGGCGGGTCACCGGACTAGCTGGTGGAGTCGGTGCCGACAGGCGGGTCGAGCGGCTTGCCCGTGATCGGGTCGAAGCGCGGCTGCTCCTCAGCGTCGGTGCGCAGACCCTTGGTCTCGGCCTTGAAGATACGCAGGGACCGGCCAAGGGAGCGTGCGGAGTCGGGCAACCGCTTGCTGCCGAAAATCACCAGCACGACAAGCAGGACCAGGACTAGCTCCCAGCCACCAGGGAAGTTCACACGCGCTCCTCGTTAGACGTGACCACAGCCTACGCCCGCGTCTGAGCCTGAGCTGCCGCGAGCGCGTCTGCCGCGACGCCGACCGCGGTGCTGGCCTCCCCGACCGCACGCGAGAACGCCCTCACCTTGTGCCACAGGCGCACCGCGACCAGGAGCAGCAGGCCGACGGCAACGAGCGCGAGCAGCAGATCTATAGCAAGCCAGAGCACCTGGTGAGCCTAGTGGGCGCCGATCAAGCGGCGCGCGCGACCTCGCCCGCGAGCAGGTCGGTGTCGCCGAGCTGAAGGGCGAAGTCGAGCAGGTCGTCGTAGGACAACCGCGGTCCGTCGTGGATCTCCATCGCCTCGGCCGGGATCTCCCAGACCGTGGCCGGCACACCGCCGGAGACCAACAGGGACACGACGTGGTCGTCAGCAGGCTTGCGCACCTCGTCACCGCAGCCGTGGCAGGTGAACGCGTAGTACGACAGTGGTGCGTGACTGCACACCATGAGGGCGACATCGGTGGGAGTCAGCTCGACCTCGCCACAGCCGGGGCAGGAAGCCTTGATGAGCGTCATCTCGCCGGTACCTCTCCCTCAGCGTCCCTGTCTGGGGCGACACCGCTGGTTTCGGCACGGACGGGCAATCCCTTGACGGTCCCCGGCAACAATGACCCAGGGTGACTAGGACTGGTAGGCCAACAGGGCGTGTCGCGCGTCCTGAAGGAGACGCTCTGTGATGGACGCGGGCTCCAGCACCTGCGCCGCCGCACCGAGCGAGAGCACCAGGCGCCGTACCCACGCCTCATCGCGCGCCCGCAGCGAGATGACCAGATGTCCGTCGCCGAGGTCCTCGACAGCGTCGGTGGGGTAGTACTCCGCGACCCAGCCCGCGGCCGGAGCCAGGGCGATCCTGACCACCAGGTCATCGGGTCCGGGCTGGAACAGGCCGTCCCCTGGCTCGCGCGAGGGAAGGTCTGCAGGTGGGTTGGCGGGCTCTGCCAAGACCTCCACCGCCTGCACCCGGCCGAGGTGGAAGGTGCGAACGTCCTCACGCAGCCGGCACCACGCCTGCAGGTAGGGCCGACCTGAGGCGGTGAAGACGCGTACGGGATCGACCACGCGCTCGGTGGTGGCATCCCGGGAGGCCGTCCAGTAGGTCAGTCGCAGCGCCCGTCCGTCAGTCAGTCCCTGCCGTACGACGCCAGCGACCGAGGACTCGGCAGCCAGCTCGATCGTGACCCGGTCGGCGGGGGCACCGGCCGCGCCGACCGCGGCCTCCACCTTGGCAAGCGCGCGGTGCACGGGCTCGACGTCCACCAGGTCAGGGGTGTCGGCCAGGGCCCGCAGGGCGACGAGCAGAGCCACCGCCTCCTCCGCCGTCAGGCGCAGCGGGCGATTCACTCCCTGGGGGTTGTGCATCGTGATGGTGTCGCCGTCGAACTCCACCTCGACCAGGCTGTGGGTGTAGTACTTCGAGACCCCGCACATGCTCAGCAGCTCCAGGTCCTTGCGGAGCTGGCTCTCGGTGGTGCTGAGGTCCTCTGCGGCCTTCGCGAACGTGACGCCTGGATGGTTGACCAGGTAGGGCGCCAACGCCAACAGACGCGGCAAGACCTCCGAGCTGCCGCTCATCGCTGCCCCACCACGGCGGTCAGGTGGCGTACGACGGCCTCCCGCACTTCGTCGGGGCCTAGGACATGGGCGTCGGGTCCGTACTGCGCAACAGTGGCCGCGAAGCGGCCGGGATCGGCGTACCCGATCTCGAGCTCCTCCCAGCCGTCCGCGGCCGGGGCACTGCCGCGCAGGTCGCGTCGGAGCCCGGCGCAGGTGCCCTCACGCACCCGCACCCGTGCAACGGCTGTGGGTTCGGGAGCCTCGATGCCCGCCACCGCGACCGCTAGGTCGAGGCCAGCGGGTCTGCTCACGGCGCCGGCCGGACCGGTCAACTCGACCCCACCCACGACTCGGGAGAGCCGGAAGACTCGCTCGGCCTTGCGTCCGCGATCGAAGCCGACGAGGTACCACCAGCCCCTCCGGCTGACCAGGCCCCAGGGCTCCACCTCGCGCTGCTCGGTGGCACCGTCGCCGGCCCGGCGATAGGCGAAGCGCAGCACCCGGGCTTCCTGCGTCGCCCGCCAGCACTCGGCGAACGCCGGCTCGCCGGTCTCGATGCGTACCTCGAGGTCGGCCGGGACCTCCGCCGCGTCCACGCCTGCTGCCCTGAGCTTGAGCAGCGCCGTACCCATGACTCCGGAGAGGGGGGCTGCCTCCCACAGTCGCATGGCCAGACCGACGGCCGTGGCCTCGTCCGGCTCCAGAGCGATCTCCGGCAGCTCGTACTCAAGGCGGGAGATGCGGTAGCCGTCGCCGGTGTCGCCCCCGGTCTCGAGCGGGATCCCCTGCTCGCGCAGTTCGTCCTTGTCACGCTCGAACATGCGCCGGAAGGCGTCCTCGGTGTCGGAGTCATACCCGGGGACGGTGTCCCGGATCTCCTGCACCGTGAGGTGACGGCGTGTGCTGAGCAGGCACATGACCAGGCTCGCCTGGCGCTCTGTCTTCTTCCTCGACACGCCAGGGACGCTAGTCGCTCCTTGCGCCGTACGGCGGTCAGACGCGCGGGGCGTCCTACTGGACGGCGAGCAGATCGACGACGAAGACGAGGGTCTCGTTCGGGCCGATGGCTGCGCCGGCACCGCGGGCGCCGTAGCCCAGGTGCGGCGGGATGGTCAGCTTGCGCCGGCCGCCGACCATCATGCCCGCCACGCCCTGGTCCCAGCCACCGATGACCATGCCGGCACCGAGCTGGAAAGCGAAGGGCTCACCGCGGTCCCAGCTCGCGTCGAACTGCTTGCCGGTCGACCAGGAGTGCCCGACGTACTGCATGGTGCAACGCGTGCCGGCGGTCGCTTCCTTGCCATCACCGACCTCGAGGTCCTCGATGACGAGATCGGCGGGCGGGGGTCCGTCGGGGATGGTGATCTGGGGCTTTGACATGACCCCAGGCTAATCACATGGAAGCGATGAGCTTCTCCACCCGGTCGTCGACCGATCGGAACGGGTCCTTGCACAGCACAGTGCGCTGGGCCTGGTCGTTGAGCTTGAGGTGGACCCAGTCCACGGTGAAGTCGCGGCGCTTCTCCTGAGCCTTGGCGATGAACTCACCGCGAAGCCTCGCCCGGGTGGTCTGGGGCGGGACCGACTTGGCCTCGAAGACCGTCAGGTCCTGCGTGGTGCGCTCCACCATGCCCTTGCGTTCGAGCAGGTAGTAGAGGCCGCGGTTGCGGTTGATGTCGTGGTAGGCCAGGTCGAGCTGCGCGACCCGCGGAGAGGCCAACGGCAGGTCGTGCTTGGCGCGGTAGCGCTCGATGAGCTGGTACTTGATGACCCAGTCGATCTCGCGCTCGACCAGACTCAGGTCACCGCTCTCGACCGCGTCGAGCGTGCGCCCCCACAGGTCCATGACCCGCTTGACGGTCTCGTCGCCGCCCCGCCGTGAGATGAAGTCCTGGGCCTTGCTGAAGTACTCACGCTGGATCTCCAGCGCGCTGGCCTCACGACCGTTCGCGAGCTTCACCTTCCGCTGGCCGGTCATGTCGTGGCTGATCTCCCGGATCGCCCGGATGGGGTTCTCCAGCGTCAGGTCGCGCAGCACGACCCCCGCCTCGATCATCCGAAGGACCAAGTCGGTCGAGCCGACCTTGAGCAGCGTGGTCGTCTCGCTCATGTTGCTGTCGCCGACGATGACGTGGAGCCGCCGGTAGCGCTCGGCGTCGGCGTGCGGCTCATCGCGGGTGTTGATGATCGGGCGGCTGCGGGTCGTGGCGCTGCTGACGCCCTCCCAGATGTGCTCCGCTCGCTGGCTCACGCAGTACACCGCGCCCCGGGGCGTCTGCAGCACTTTGCCTGCGCCGCAGACGATCTGCCGGCTCACCAGGAACGGGATGAGGACGTCTGCGAGCCGGGTGAACTCGCCGTGCCGACCCACCAAATAGTTCTCGTGGCAGCCGTAGGAGTTGCCCGCAGAGTCGGTGTTGTTCTTGAACAGGTAGATGTCGCCGGCGATGCCCTCTTCACGGAGCCGTCGTTCGGCGTCCACGAGCAGGCCCTCGAGGATCCGCTCCCCCGCCTTGTCGTGGGTGACCAGCTCGCCGATGTCGTCGCACTCGGGCGTGGCGTACTCGGGGTGGCTGCCGACGTCGAGGTAGAGCCGGGCACCGTTCTTGAGGAAAACGTTGGAGCTGCGGCCCCAGCTCACCACCCGTCGGAACAGGTAACGGGCCACCTCGTCCGGACTGAGTCGTCGCTGCCCCCGAAAGGTGCACGTGACGCCGTACTCGTTCTCGATCCCGAAGATCCGACGGTCCACATCAGGGACGCTACTCGCCGATCTCCCGCGCCGGGTGGCGAACGGACAACGGCGCGCCTACAGCGTGCCGGGACGACGCCAGCCGCGGGAGACCAGCGCATCCTGCAAGGCGCGAGCGGCGGCCTGCTGTGACTCGCTGGCCTGGTCGAGGAGGCGAAGGTCGAGGTGGTCCTGGCGTGACAGGTACTGCACCCTGTTCGCCGCGGTGATGAAATCCCGCATCGTGTCGACCAGCCTGTCGTCTGTCAGCAGCATGTCCGGCCCCTTGTCCCGTGTGAGGGAGGTGTCGGCGGCTGGAGCAGTGTCCCTTGAGCCGAACGGCAGAGTTCCACCGGATGGAGCAGTGGGCCGGTCAGCCCACTTTGACCAGATCGATCACAAAGATGAGGGTCGCGTTCGGGGGGATCGCCGGAGGGGCTCCCTGCACGCCGTACCCGTCCTGAGCAGGGATGACGACCTGACGCCGGCCGCCGACCTTCATGCCCAGCGTGCCCTTGCTGAAGCCGGGGATCACCTGACCGCCGATCGAGAAGGGCAGGGTCTCCCCCGCCCCACGGCTCCAGGAGGAGTCGAACTCCTTGCAGTCCTCGAACAGCACGCCGAGGTACTTCACCTCGACGTTGGCCCCGTCCGTGGCCTCGGCGCCCTTGCCGACCACGACGTCCGTGAAGGCCGTATCGGAGGGCGCGGTCGAGCCGGCGGGAAGGACCGCTGCGGGCTTTTGGGTCAGGTCGGTCGTCGCCGGGTCGGCAGCGCAGGCGCTCGTCGCAGCGGTGGGGGTAGGCGAGGACTGTCCGACGGACTCCGTGCCGTTGCTGCCGCTGCAGGCGGTCAGGGCGCTCAGGACGGCAAGGGACAACACAAGGGTGCGCTTCATCGGGGGTTCAGGCTCCAAGGATGGTGGTGAGGCGTTCGGTGCTGAGTCGCTTGAAGGCGCGTCGTGGTCGGGTGCGATCCAGGACTGCGGTCTCAAGGCCATCTGCATGGATCTCGCGGGGCTCGGCTCCCTCGGGGGTGGCACGCAGCGCCTTCACCGCCAGCCGGACCGCAGTGTCGAGGTGGGCAGCGCCGTCGTGCTCCTCGCGCAGGACCGCAGCGATGGGCTCGGAGCTGCCGCCCATGACGACGAAACCGTGCTCCTCCGCGACCGAGCCGTCATAGGTCAGCCGGTAGAGCTGGTCTCCGGCGATGGTGTCCCCCACCTCGGCGACCGTGAGCTCGACTTCGTAGGGCTTCCCGGACTCGGTGAAGATCGTGCCGAGCGTCTGGGCGTAGGCGTTCGCGAGACCGCGGCTGGTCACGTCGGAGCGGTCGTACTGGTAGCCGCGCAGGTCGGCGTACCGGACTCCGGCAAGGCGGAGGTTCTCGAACTCGTTGTACTTGCCCACCGCGGCGAATGCGATGCGGTCGTAGATCTCGGAGATCTTGTGCAGTGCCTTGGAAGGGTTTTCCCCGCAGAACAAGATGCCGTCGGCGTAGGTCATGACGAGTACCGAGCGGCCTCGGGCAATGCCCTTGCGGGCGTAGTCGCTCTTGTCCCGCATGATCTGCTCGGGACTGACGTAGAACGGCGTGCTCACTTCGCTCAGCCTCCGGGGTTCGTCATGCGGGCGTCCACCAAGGTCTGGACCACCGACTCGACGGCCTCGTCGGGCAGCCGGTGCAGGCCTTCGGCCGTCACCGTCATGACGACCGGCCAGATCTTGCGCGTGAGGTCGGGCCCGCCGGTGGCGGAGTCGTCGTCGGCGGCATCGTAGAGGGCGTCGATCGCCAGCGCGACGGCATCAGCCTGGGACGCGTCGTCGCGGTAGCGCTTCTTCAGCGCGGAGCGGGCGAACAGGCTCCCGGACCCGACGGAGTGGTAGCCGTGCTCTTCGTACCGACCGCCGGTGACGTCGTAGCTGAAGATGCGGCCCATGCCCTGATCGGCGTCCCAACCTGCGAACAGAGGTACGACGGCCAGCCCCTGCATCGCCATCCCGAGGTTGCCGCGGATCATCGCGGACAAGCGGTTCGCCTTGCCTTCCATGGACAGGGTGCTGCCTTCGAGCTTCTCGTAGTGCTCGAGCTCGACCTGGAACAGTCGCACCATCTCGATGGCCAGACCGGCCGTACCGGCAATGCCGACGCAGCTGAGGTCGTCGGCCGGGAAGACCTTCTCGATGTCGCGCTGGGCGATGATGTTGCCCATCGTGGCCCGCCGGTCACCGGCCATCACGACGCCGCCCGCGTGCGCGACCGCCACGATCGTGGTCCCGTGCGGCGCGGCGACGGTGCCCTCGGGCAAGCTCAGATGCGAGGGCACGAGCGCAGGCGCTGCAGCACCGAGGAAGTCATAGAAGCTGCTGCTGCCGGGGGCGGTGAAGTGTGCCGGTAGACGCCCGGGGACTCCAAGGTCTTCTGCCACGTTGTCCTCTCCAGGAACTCGATCACGTTCGCCATGATGTCTACACGGTCAGCGAACAGACTTCAGGCGAAGGGAGACCGCGCGGGAGCCGGAGCTCACTGGCCTCCTTTTTGGACGTAGCTCTTCACGAACTCCTCGGCGTTGGATTCCAGCACCTCGTCGATCTCATCGAGCAGGTCGTCCACGTCGTCGGTCAGCTCCTTGACGCGGTCCTGCACGTCGGAGGTCGTCTCGGCAACGGTCTCCTCGACGTCCTCGGTCGCCTTGGCTGCGCGCTCCTGACCGCCGCTGTCCTTGCCTGCCATGGGAATCTCCTTCGGTTCTGACGCCTCAGGGAAACCTATCCCGCGAGCCCGTCACTTCCCCATCGGCGAGACAGGGCCCTTTCGTGAACAGTTGGCTCAGCGGCGGCCGGCGAGTCCCTCGAGCAGATCCAGGGCAGTGTCGCTGCGGTCGATCAGGGCACCCACGTGGGCCTTAGTGCCCCGCAGCGGCTCCAGGGTCGGCACGCGCTGCAGCGACTCGCGACCCACGTCGAAGATCAGGCTGTCCCACGATGCGGCGGCGACCTGGTCGGGGTAGCGCGCGAGGCACCGGCCTCGGAAGTAGGCCCGGGTGTCCTCAGGCGGCGAGGTGACGGCGCGCTGCACCTCGTCCTCGGTGATCAGCGTCTGCATCGAGCCGCGTGCGACCAACCGGTTGTAGAGGCCCTTGTCGCGGCGCACGTCGCTGTACTGCAAGTCCACCAAATGCAGCTTCGGGGCGTCCCAGTCGAGCCCCTCACGCTGACGGTACCCCTCGAGCAGGGTCAACTTGGCGACCCAGTCGAGCTCGGTCGCGAGTTGCATCGGGTCGCTCGCCAAGCGGTCCAGGGTCGACTCCCAGCGGGCGAGAACGTCGGCCGTCACGGGATCGACGTCGCTGCCCAGGCGGTCCTCGACGTGCTTGCGAGCCTGCTCGCAGTACTCCATCTGCAGCTGTACGGCGGTCATCCGGCGGCCGTCGCGCAGCACCACCTGGTGTCTGAGCCCGGGGTCGTGGGACACCGCGCGCAGAGCGGACACCGGGTGCTCGACCGCGAGGTCGATGCCGTTCTGGCGCAGCCAGCCGTCCTCGATCATCGCGAGCACGAGCGCGGCCGTCCCCACCTTGAGGTAGGTCGAGATCTCCGAAAGGTTCGCGTCGCCGATGATCACGTGCAGGCGGCGGTACTTCTCGGGGTCGGCGTGCGGTTCGTCGCGGGTGTTGATGATCGGGCGCTTCAAGGTGGTCTCGAGGCCGACCTCGACCTCGAAGTAGTCGGCACGCTGGCTGAGCTGGAAGCCGTGCTCACGGCCGTCCTGACCGATACCGACGCGCCCGGCACCGACGACGACCTGGCGGGAGACGAAGAACGGCGTCAGGTGCCGCACGATCTCGGCGAAGGGCGTCGCGCGGGCCATGAGGTAGTTCTCGTGTGTGCCGTAGGACGCGCCCTTGTTGTCGGTGTTGTTCTTGTACAGCTGGATCGGCGCACTGCCAGGAACGAGGAGGGCGCGCTGGGCGGCCACCTCCATCACCCGCTCGCCCGCCTTGTCCCACACCACCAGGTCGCGTGGGTTGGTGACCTCAGGGCTGGAGTACTCCGGGTGCGCGTGGTCGACGTACAGGCGGGCGCCGTTGGTGAGGATCACGTTGGCCAGCCCGAGGTCGTCCTCCGGCTCCCCTGCGAGGTGGTCCGACAGTCCGATCCCCACCTCGAACCCGCGCGCGTCGCGCAGCGGGTTCTCCTCCTCGAAATCCCAGCGTGTACGGCGGTCCCGCGGGCCTTCGGGTACGACACCGGCGTATCCGTTGACAACCTGGCTGGAGGCCACCATGTGGTTGACGCCGGAATGACCGGGCGTGGACACGCCGTACTCGGTCTCCACGCCCATGACGCGACGGGTGGTCATGAGCCGAGCCTAGGCCGCAACGTGCGAGCCGTCCCGCCTGGCATCGTCAGAGGTACTGGCCCGTGTTGGCGATGGTGTCGATGGACTTGCCGGTCTCCGTGCCCTTCGCGCTGGTGACGAGGGTGCGGATGAACACGATCCGCTCGCCCTTCTTGCCCGAGATCCGGGCCCAGTCGTCGGGGTTGGTGGTGTTCGGCAGATCCTCGTTCTCCTTGAACTCATCGATGCAGGCCGTGAGCAGGTGCTGCATGCGCAGCCCCTTCTGGCCGGACTCGAGGAAGTCCTTGATCGCCATCTTCTTGGCCCGCGCGACGATGTTCTCGATCATGGCGCCGGAGTTGAAGTCCTTGAAGTACAGGACTTCTTTGTCGCCGCCGGCGTAGGTGACCTCCAGGAAGCGGTTCTCCTCCGCCTCGGTGTAGATGCGCTCCACGACACCCTGGACCATCGCCGCGACGGTCGCCTCGCGGGAGCCACCGTGCTCGGCCAGGTCCTCGGGGTGGAGCGGCAGCTCCACCTTGAGGTACTTGCTGAAGATGTCACGCGCCGCTTCTGCGTCCGGTCGTTCGATCTTGATTTTCACGTCGAGCCGGCCGGGTCGCAGGATGGCCGGGTCGATCATGTCCTCACGGTTGGAGGCGCCGATCACCACGACGTTCTCGAGGGTCTCGACCCCGTCGATCTCCGACAACAGCTGCGGCACGATGGTGGTCTCTACGTCGCTGGACACACCGCTGCCGCGGGTGCGGAAGATCGAGTCCATCTCGTCGAAGAACACGATGACGGGGGTGCCATCGGTCGCCTTCTCCCGAGCCCTCTGGAAGATGAGCCGGATGTGCCGCTCGGTCTCCCCGACGTACTTGTTGAGTAGCTCAGGGCCCTTGATGTTGAGGAAGAAGGCACGGCCCTCGGGCCGGCCGGTGACCTCAGCGACCTTCTTCGCGAGGCTGTTCGCGACCGCCTTGGCGATGAGGGTCTTGCCGCAGCCGGGAGGGCCGTAGAGCAGCACGCCCTTCGGCGGACGGAGCTGGTGCTCCTTGAAAAGATCCTTGTGCAGGAAGGGAAGCTCGACCGCATCACGGATCGCCTCGATCTGCGCGGACAGACCACCGATGTCGCTGTAGTCGATATCCGGGACCTCTTCGAGGACGAGCTCCTCGACCTCGCTCTTGGGGATGCGTTCGTAGACGTAACCGCTGCGCGGCTCGAGCAGCAAGGAGTCGCCGGCCTTGAGGGGCTCGTCGGCGAGCGAATGGGCGAGTTGGACGACCTTCTCGTCATCGGTGTGCCCGATGACCAACGCCCGATCGTCTCCGAGCAGCTCCTTGAGCATGACGACCTCGCCATGGCGCTCGTAGGACAGCGCCTGCACGACGTTGAGGGCCTCGTTGAGCATGACCTCCTGGCCGCGCCGCAGGTCCTCGACCTCAACCGCTGGGGACACGGTCACCCGTAGCTTGCGTCCGCC
Source organism: Mycobacteriales bacterium (assembly GCA_046595815.1). GTDB lineage: Bacteria > Actinomycetota > Actinomycetes > Mycobacteriales > SCTD01 > RYN-111. Next base: position 6,903 of record JBKJSN010000177.1, on the reverse strand, counting down.
GGTGAAGACGTCGACGGTGCCGTCCTCGTGCGTACTGAGGAACACGCCGTACCCAGAGGGCGGCTGGGCGAGCCGTTCGACCTCCTCACGCAGGGCGAGGATCTGGTCGCGCGCCTCCTTGAGGGTGCTGACAAGGCGGTCGTTCTGGCCCGAGGTGTGCGAGAGCGAGGCCTGCACCTCGGCGAGCCGCTCCTCGAGCGCCTTCACCTGACGTGGGCCGTCGGCGAGCTTGCGTCGTAGGACCGCGACTTCCTCTTCGAGGAAGCCAACTTGCGCCATGAGGTCATCTGGGCCGCCTGGTTCGGAGCCGGTCCCGCGTGTCTGGGCCACGTGCTCCACCTCCCCGTCATGCTGTGTCTGGTTCAGGGGCGTGCTGTTGCCCGCATCCTATGTACGCCGAGAGGCCCACCGCTCGGTTCTAGGTCGGGACGCCCCGAGACGTAACCTTGGTGACGTGAGCGAAGTGGGAGCGGGGAAGCTGCGGGTCCGGGTCGACCAGGACCTGTGCACCGGTGACGGACTGTGCGTGCAGTACGCCCCCGAGGTGTTCGAGTTCGACATCGACGGGCTTGCCTACGTCAAGGACGCCTCCGGGGAGATGCAGCTGGCCGCCGGTGCGGTGGTCGAGGTTCCCGAGGGTCTGGTCGCGGCGGTGGTGGACTCAGCGATCGAGTGCCCGGGCGACTGCATTCATGTGACCGACGCTGCCGGCACTGCGGTTGCGGGGCCCGATTTCCTCGGAATGCCCCAGGTGCCGTCCCGCATCACTGCCTGACGACAGGACTGCCTGAGCTCAGGCAGTCAGGCCGCGCAGGATCTCTTCCGCCAGACCCAGGCCCCCGAGGTGGCTCTCGCCCTCCATGACGTGCAGCGTCGCGTTGGGGAGCCTTTCCACGCAGTGCTCGCCGTGGGCGAAAGGCACGATGTGGTCGGCGTCCCCGTGCCACCACAGGACCGGCGTCTTCACGTCCTCCAACCGGAAACCCCAGTCGCGCGTGAACAGCAGGAAGTCCGACAGCGGAGCCGTGACCTGCCTGCGGCTGCCGTTGAGCAGGTCATCGAGGAACATCGCCTTGAACTCCGGGCGCCCCAGCAGTCGCTTGTCGCCATCCGGCTGGCCCATGCGGTAGAGGTCCAGGGCAGTGCCCGCCAGCGGGCGGGCTACCCGGATCCCGGCGGTGAGGGCCAGCCCCAGCGGGATCCGACCGGCTCGGACGAAGGGGGCCGTCCGCTGCAGTGCACCGACGACTCCGCCGCCGATGGCGTCCGGACCGATGGTCGGCGCGACCCCTCCGATGACGGCGACCTTGTCCACGCGGTGCGGCAGCGCGGCTGCGGCGGCGAGGGTGTACGGGCCCCCGCCCGACAGTCCGATCACGTCGAAGCGGTCGATGCCGAGGGTGTCGGCGAGCAGTTCGAGGTCGGCGGTCCAGTCACGCAGATCCGGGTACACGTACGGCGTCGAGGAGCCAATCCCAGGGCGGTCGATCCCGATGATGCGCAGCCCGTCACGGTCCGCGCTCTCCCTTGCCACCAAAGGGATCTGGCGTCGGGCACCTGGCGTTCCGTGCATCCACACGATCGGGCGACCTAGGGGCGACCCGAAGCTCGCGAAGCCCAGTCGACGGCCGTCGCGGACGGCGATGGTGCCCTCGAGCCGGGGGCGGGTCACGTCAGCCATGCGCGTCAGTCATGGCAGGCGCGAGGGGTCGAGGCGCTCGGGCTGATCTCCATCGGCTGTGGCGCCGGTCTCGGCCAGGCTCTCGCCGTACATGCCCTTGGAGGGGCGGCGTCGGCGCACCGGTGGCTCGACACCATCTGCGAGGCGGCGGGTGGTGCACAGGAAACCCGTGTGCCCGACCATCTTGTGCTGTGGGCGTACGGCGAGGCCCTCGACGTGCCAGCCGCGGGCCATCGTCTCCCAGGCTGCGGGCTCGGTGAAGGTGCCGTGGGCGCGCATCGCCTCCACGGTCGTGGACAGCTGCGTGGTGGTGGCGACGTAGCAGCACAGGACGCCGCCAGGTCGAAGGGCCTTCGACACGGCGTCCAGGCACTCCCAGGGCGCGAGCATGTCGAGGACGACGCGGTCCACGTCGGTATCGGTCAGCGCGCCCTGCAGGGAGCCGACGGTGATCGACCAGGCCGGGTGTGGGCCGCCGAAGAAGCGCTCGACGTTGGCGCGGGCGATGTCGGCGAAGTCGGCTCGGCGCTCGTAGGACGACAACCGCCCGCCCTCGCCTACCGCGCGCAGCAGCGACATCGACAGCGCCCCTGAGCCCACGCCGGCCTCGACGACGTGTGCGCCAGGGAAGATGTCGGCCATCCCGACGATGTTCGCGCTGTCCTTGGGGTAGACGACCTGCGCGCCGCGTGGCATCGACAGGACGTAGTCGGACAGCAGGGGACGCTGCGCGAGGTAGGTCGTGGTCCCGATCGTCACCGCCACGCAGTCCGGCCCGCCGAGGAGGGAGTCGTGGTCGAGGATCCCCTTGTGCGTGTGGAACTGCTTGCCCGGCGTGAGCGTGATGGTGTGCATCCGGCCCTTGGGGTCGGTCAGCTGCACCTGGTCTCCGGGGGCGAGGGGACCGCGACGACGTGCTGCTTCGTAGCTCACCGGTACAAGGCTAAGAGGTCGGCGCGCCGGTGAGGGCTGCGGCGACGTCGGAGCTGACCAGGACGCGGGGCGGCGTGCCTGCGATGAGGTACTCCGAGGCCGGCGACTCCTGAAGGACAGCCAGCAGCTCCTCCCCGACGAGGCCGGGCTCGAGCACCAGCGCAGGCTCGACCCGGCGTGCCCCGTCCGCCACGGACACCCAGGGCCGCCGCTCGAGCGGGACCTGCTTGACCCACGCCTCGCTGACCAGCCCCTCGACGCGTCCGGAGGTGCCCATCACGACCAGCGCGCGCAGGCCACGCTCCTGTGCCTGACGAACCGCCTCGGCGAGGGGCAGGGTCGGGGGCACGGCATGAGCGGGACGAGCCAGCGCCAGGACCGACACGTTGGGAAGTCGACTCACCATGCGGGAGCGGCGAAGGGCCGCCGCAGCCCCGGCGTAGACGAAGGCGCCGACGAGCGCGGAGACGATGACGGTGTAGGCGTCGCGGTCGCCGATGCCGTACGCAGGGAGCACGCCGACAACCAGGACCGGGATGACGAACAACGCCAGGCCCATGCCGGCATAGGCGCTGACGCGGGTGGCTCTTTCGGGGTCACGGCCGAGCTGCCACACGATGCTGCGCAGCACCCGACCGCCGTCCAGGGGCAGGCCCGGCAGCAGGTTCAGTACGCCGATGACGCCGTTGGTCACGGCAGCGCCCTGCAGCAGGAGCTGGGCGATCGAATCGGTCGGGAGGGCAGTGGCTCCCGCGATGCAGACGCCGGACAGCAGCAGGGACACCATCGGCCCGCAGACGGCCACGGCGTACTCCCGGGCCGGTGTCTGGGGCGCCTCGGTGATCTCGGTGTACCCGGCCAGCAGGGTGACTGTGATGCTGCGGACCGGGAGCCCGAAGGCTCGCGCGACGGCAAGGTGGCCGATCTCGTGCAGGATCACGCTCAGCAGCAGCAGGAGCACGAAGGCACCTGCCAACGCATAGGCCTCCCCCGTGCCGACGCGGTTGCGAAGGACCTGTTGGCCGGTCAGCACGAGGTAGGCGGCGAACACGAACCACGAGGGCATCAACCGCACCGGGACGCCGAGGACCCGAGCGACCTGCACACCGGGTTGTCGGGTCGGTGTGCTCATCACCCACAGCCTAGGCGGCGCCAGCGGCGTGTACGTCGGGCCACTGTCGGTGCGGCCTCGTACCGTCATGGGCATGACCGCCGTCGACGTCCCGCTGCCCGTCATCGGGTCCCTGTCCCCTTCGCGTGCCGGCGACTTCATGACGTGCCCGCTGCTGTTCCGCTACCGAACCATCGACAAGCTCCCGCAGGCGCCTTCGTCTGCCGCCACCCGCGGGACGCTCGTGCACGCGGTGCTCGAGCGGCTCTACGACCTGCCCGCTGCCGAGCGCACGCCGGATGCTGCGGCCGCGATGCTCTCGCCCGAGTGGGAGCGGCTCGCCGAAGCCGAGCCTGAGGTCACGGGCCTGTTTGCCTCGGAGACGGATCTGGCTGAGTGGCTCACCAGCGCCCGAGCCCTGCTGGACGGGTACTTCTCACTGGAGGACCCCCGCCGGCTCGATCCGGTCGAGCGGGAGGCCTATGTCACGCACGTGCTCCCGGGTGGGTTGCAGCTGCGCGGCATCGTCGACAGGCTCGACCAGGCCCCTACCGGCGAGATCCGCGTCGTGGACTACAAGACCGGACGCGCTCCGGGCGAGGCCTTCGAGGCCAAGGCGCTGTTCCAGATGAAGTTCTACGCACTGGTCATCTGGCGGACCCGTGGCGTGATCCCGGCGCTCTTGCAGCTGATGTACCTCGGCGACCGACAGGTGCTCACCTACTCCCCCGACGAGGCTGACCTGCTGGCGACCGAGCGAAAGCTGCTCGCGCTCTGGTCCGCGATAGAGAAGTCCTTGCAGGCCAAGGACTTCCGGCCGAACCCCTCCCGGCTGTGCGACTGGTGCGACCACCAGGCTCTGTGCCCTGCCAAGGGCGGGGAGCTACTGCCCTGGCCGGAGGCCGTTCCCGCCCCGGAGGAGCTCGAGGAGCGGCACGCCGAAGCGGCCCGCCGCAAGGAGCTGGCTGAGGCGTTGCGCGAGGTCTGAGCTGGCCTGCCAGACTCGGTGCGAATCGCCGTACCCAGGAGGAACTGTGACCACGATCGAGACCGAGCAGACCGGTGGCCAGGTCGAGGCACTGCTGGCCGCCTCCGCAGGCAAGGACCTCTACCTGCCGACGCCTCAGGTCTTCGCCACCGTCGAGGAGGAGCGGATGCACCGCAAGGTGCAGCTCGCGGCGGCGTTCCGGATGTTCAGCAAGGCGGGGCTCGACGAGGGCGTCGCGGGGCACATCACCGCGCGCGACCCAGAGTTCCCGGACTCCTACTGGGTGAACCCCTTCGGGATGCACTTCAGCCTCATCAAGCAGAGCGACCTGGTGCGCGTGGACCACACCGGCCAGGTCGTCGAGGGCGACCGCGCCGTCAACGGGGCGGCAGTCGCGATCCACTGCGCCGTGCACGCTGCCCGTCCTGACGTCATCGCCGCCGCCCACGCCCACGGGCCGTACGGCAAGTCGCTGTCCTCGCTGCCGATGACGATCGAGCCGCTGACCCAGGACGCGTGCGCGTTCTACGGCGACCACGCGGTGCACGACAGCTACACCGGGGTCGTGCTCGACCCCGAGGAGGGCCGCCGCATCGGTGAGTCGCTCGGGCAGAACAAGGCCGTCATCTTGCGTAACCACGGGATGCTCACCGTCGGCGAGACAGTCGAGAGCGCCGCCTGGTGGTTCCTGACGCTGGAGCGCACGTCGCAGGCCCAGCTCATGGCGTACGCCGCCGGCACCCCGCGCCCCATCGGGCACGAGGAGGCGCGGCAGACCTACGGACAGGTCGGCTTCGAGCTCGCCGGCTGGTTCCAGTGGCAGCCGCTGTGGCAGCGCATCAGCAAGGACAACCCCGACATCTACGACTGAGCGGCGCGATACGCGGCGCTGCGTGTCTTCTGGACCATGGCACGGCACGGCTACGACGCGCTGCCTTGGTGGCGGCGACCTCGACCGTCGTTCCGGCAGGCACCGGCCGCAGCGCTCGGCATTCCGCTGCTCGGACTCGGCGTGTTGATCGCACTCGTGGGTTTGGTCCCGGGAGCGGTGCTAGCGGCCTACCTGGCTCGCCCGGCGAACGACGCCCCTGCGACGCAGGGGATCTCCGAGTTGAGTAGCAATGCCAGATACCTCTACCCGGCACGGAACCCCTCCCTGCAGCCGAGTCATCACGCCGCCGACACCGCGCTTGGTCCTTACAGCCTCGCGGCGTCGCCCCTGCCGATGTCAAGGGCGCTGTCGTAGCCGAAGATCGAGGTGAGTGCATGGCTGCTGATGCCGGAGACCGGGTCGGCTGGCGCGGTGTAGGCGGTGAGGTCGAAGAACACCTGGCCCACACGGATCTTCTTGGGCAGGGCCTTGTAGGGAATCGTCCACTTCATGCTGTCTGAACCGATCGTGAGAACAGGCTCCATCCGGAAGGTCGTCAGGGTGAAGCCAGCGGTGTCATCAGGAGTGCCGCAATCTGAGAAGGTGGCGTCCGCGTTGTAGCCAGGTGTAGGGAAGGCGGTGAATCTGGCTCCGAGTTCGAACGCGCCGCACCTTGTTACTCCAGCGACGACGCCGTAGTAGGTGCCCGGCGCGACTGACGGCGCGCTCACGAGCTTCATTGTCACGACCAGCGACTGCGGCGTCACTACGGACTTCTTGCCGACCTTCTTCACCGTCCTGGTCATCTCGAAGGTCGTCGACACGATGTCGTGCATACCTTGCAGACCGACGGCGTCACCCTTCGGGTCGACGATCTGCGGCTTCACCGCAGCGTGCGACGGCGTGGCGCTGAAGACAGCTGCGGCCAGTACCAACGGGAATATGGACCGGCGGAGGTTCATGTCGCGGCGTTCGACGCGGGATGATCGATTCCTGCGGAGGTGTCGTCTACCCGACAGCGCAGTGGCCTTTGCAGTTACCAGGAGGGGCCGCTACCCGCCCCGAGGAGAGGGCCCAACCAAGGAATCTTCGGAGCCGTTTTCGCCGCGCTCAGACGTCAGCCAGGGCATACCTGAGACCGGAACCAAGTGGAGTTCCGGTCCTAGGTCTGTGCGGCGGGTCAGTAGGTCGGAGGTGGGCGGCGGAATTGGCGTCCGTCGGGGGTGGTCCAGATCGTCTCGCCCGTGTCGTCGTCGAGGGTGACGGTGAAGTAGGCCTGTTTGGCGCGGTGGTGCCGTCGGCACAGGCACTGGCAGTTC
>JBKJSN010000167.1:0-10633 GCA_046595815.1 Mycobacteriales bacterium | reverse complement strand
GAACTGCCAGTGCCTGTGCCGACGGCACCACCGCGCCAAACAGGCCTACTTCACCGTCACCCTCGACGACGACACGGGCGAGACGATCTGGACCACCCCCGACGGACGCCAATTCCGTCGACCACCCCCGACGTACTGAGCTACTGACTCGCGGCGTCCCAATGAGGGCGAAGGCGGGCCGCGAGGTGCTCCGTCTCCGCGAGGTCCAACGTCGGAACGACTCCCCACTCAGTTCCGCCGCCGGGAAGGGTCCCGGCGACGTGGAAGTGCACATGGGGAATGGTCTGCCCGTTGGCAAGCCCGTTCTTGGGGGAGTCGAGCCCTACTCGTCGTCGTCGTCGAGGCGGGCGAGCCAGGTGGCCACCCGCTCGATGGGCACCTCGAACTCGGGGTGCTCGTCGACGAAGTCCTTCAGCCGCTCGGCGAGCCAAGCGAGGCTGACCTGCTCCTCGCCGCGTCGCTGCGCGAGCTCCTCGATGCCGCGGTCGGTGAAGTACATCAGCGGGAGAAGACTGCCTCGACGAGCGCCGCCTGCTCGCTCTCGTGGACCTTGTGCGACCCGACGGCCGGGGAGGCCGACGCGCGCCGCGAGATGCGGCGCAGGGCGGTGCCGGTCGGCAGCTGCTCGGGGAGGGACAGGGCGATGTGCGACCACGCACCCTGGTTCGCCGGCTCCTCCTGGACCCAGACGACGTCGGTGGCGTTGGGGTACGCCGCAAGCGCCGCTCGCACCTGGGCGCCGGGCAGCGGGTAGAGCTGCTCGACGCGCAGCAGCGCGACAGAGGAGTCGGAGTTCTTCCTGCGGTGGGCCGCGAGGTCGTAGTGCACCTTGCCGGCGCTGAGCACGACCCGCGTCACACCGGCAGCGTCCGGTGCCTCGGGGTCGGCGAGCACCGGCTGCCAGTGACCGGAGGTGAAGTCCGACGGCATGGAGCTCGCGGCCTTGAGTCGCAGCATCGACTTGGGCGTGAAGACCACGAGCGGCCGCTGGACGTGGGCAAGGGCCTGCGCCCGCAGCAGGTGGAAGTGCTGCGCCGCCGTGGTCGGGTAAGCGACCGTCATGTTGTCCTCGGCGCACAGCTGCAGGAAGCGCTCGATGCGGGCCGAGGAGTGGTCCGGGCCCTGACCTTCGTACCCGTGCGGCAGCAGCATGGTCACGCCCGAACGCTGGCCCCACTTGGCCTCGCCGGAGGAGATGTACTCGTCGATGATGGTCATGGCGCCGTTGACGAAGTCGCCGAACTGCGCCTCCCACAGCACGAGTGCCTCTGGCCGAGCGACGGCGTAGCCGTACTCGAAGCCCAGGCACGCGTACTCCGACAGCAGAGAGTCGTAGACGTAGAACGGCGCGGCGTCAGGGCCGAGGTGCTTGAGCGGGGTGTGCTCTTCGCCGGTGATCCGGTCGATGAGCGTCGCGTGCCGCTGCACGAACGTGCCGCGTCGCGAGTCCTGACCGGCCAGCCGGACCGGGGTGCCCTGCATCAGCAGCGAGCCGAAGGCGAGGATCTCGCCGAAGCCCCAGTCGATGCCGCCCTCGGTGACCATCCCGGCCCGCTTCTGCATCAGCGGAGCGAGCTTGGGGTGCGGGGTGAAGCCCTCGGGAAGCTCGACGTGGGCGCGACCGAGGGTGTCGAGGACCTCCTGGCTCACCGCCGTCGGGATCGTCGACAGGTCGAGCAGCGGCGCGAGCACCGGCTCGGCGGCGATGGCCGTTGCGGCGTCGCGCGTCTCGGCGAAGACCCGCTCGAGCTGGGACTGGTAGTCCTTCAGCGCCTCCTCGGCCTCCTCGCTCGTGATGTCGCCACGACCGACGAGGTCCTCGGTGTAGGTCTTGCGCACCGAAAGCTTCGTGTCGATGACGTCGTACATCAGGGGCTGGGTCATCGAGGGGTCGTCGCCCTCGTTGTGCCCGCGGCGGCGGTAGCAGACGAGGTCGATGACGGCGTCCTTCTTGAACGCCTGCCGGAACTCAAACGCCAGCGCCGCGACCCGCACGCACGCCTCGGGGTCATCGCCGTTCACGTGGAAGATCGGCGCCTGCACCGTGCGGGCCACGTCGGTGGAGTACGTCGAGGACCGGCTGCTCTCGGGAGCAGTGGTGAACCCGACCTGGTTGTTGATGACGATGTGCACCGTGCCGCCGGTGCGGTACCCGCGGAGCTGGCCCATCTGCAAGGTCTCCGCGACCACGCCCTGGCCCGCGAACGCCGCGTCTCCGTGGAGCAGGACGGGCAGGACGGTGTACCCCGCCTCGCCCTTGTCGATCAGGTCCTGCCTGGCGCGCACAATGCCCTCGAGCACCGGGTCGACGGTCTCCAAGTGCGAGGGGTTGGAGGTCAAGGAGACCTTCACCTCGGTGCCGTTGACGGCGGTGTAGGTGCCGTCGGCGCCGAGGTGGTACTTCACATCGCCCGAGCCCTGCACGGACGAGGGGTCGATGTTGCCCTCGAACTCGCGGAAGATCTGGCCGTAGGACTTGCCCACGATGTTGGCCAGGACGTTGAGCCGGCCGCGGTGGGCCATGCCGATGACGACCTCTTCGAGGCCGGCGGTCGCAGCCCCGGACAGCACTGCGTCGAGCATGGGGATCACCGACTCGCCACCCTCGAGCGAGAACCGCTTCTGGCCCACGAACTTGGTCTGCAGGAAGTTCTCGAAGGCCTCGGCAGCATTGAGCTTGTGCAGTACGTGCAGCTGCAGCGCACGGTCCTGCGGCGGGGCCTTCTTCTCCACCCGCTCCTGGATCCACTTGCGCTCAGCGGGGTCCTGGATGTGCATGTACTCGATACCGACGTTGCGGCAGTAGGAGTCGCGCAGCACTCCGAGGACGTCGCGCAGCTTCATCACCCGCTGGCCGGCGAACCCGCCGACGGGGAACTCGCGGTCGAGATCCCACAGCGTCAGGCCGTGGTTGACGACGTCGAGGTCCGGGTGGGTGCGGATCTTGAAGTTGAGCGGGTCGGTGTCGGCCATCAGGTGGCCGCGGACGCGGTAGGCGTGGATGAGCTCGTTGACCCGCGTGGCCTTGTCGAGGTCGCCCTCGTGGCTGGTCGTGACGTCCGCGACCCAGCGCACCGGCTCGTAGGGGATCCGCAGCGAGCCGAAGACCTCGTCGTAGAAGCCGTCCTCACCCAGCAGCAGCTGGTGCATCCGGCGCAGGAACTCGCCGGACTGCGCGCCCTGGATGACGCGGTGGTCGTAGGTCGACGTCAGCGTGATGATCTTCGAAATGGCCAGGTGGGCCAGGCTCTCTTCAGACGCCCCCTGGAACTCAGCGGGGTACTCCATCGCCCCGACGCCGATGATCGCGCCCTGGCCCTGCATGAGCCGGGGCATCGAGTGCACCGTGCCGATGCCGCCCGGGTTGGTGAGGCTGATCGTCGAGCCGGCGAAGTCCTCCACGGTGAGCTTGCCGTTGCGCGCCCGCCGCACGATGTCCTCGTACGCCGCGTGGAACTGTGCGAAGTCCATCGAGTCGGCGTTCTTGATCGCCGCGACGACGAGCGACCGCGTGCCGTTGGCGTTCTGCAGGTCGATCGCCAGGCCCAGGCCGACCTGCCCGGGCAGGACCACCTGCGGCTTGCCGCCCACCTCGGCGTACGCCGAGTTCATCACGGGTACGTCGGCAACCGCCTTGACGAGCGCATACCCGATGAGGTGGGTGAAGGAGACCTTGCCACCGCGCGCCCGGCGCAGGTGGTTGTTGATCACGGTGCGGTTGTCCGCCAGGAGCTTGGCGGGCACCGCTCGCACGCTCGTCGCCGTGGGGATCGACAGCGAGGACTCCATGTTCGCGACGACCCTGGCCGCCGCACCCTTGAGCGGGGTCGTCTTGGCCTCGGCCGTGGCGGGCGCCGGCGCAGCAGGCGCAGGAGCGGGCGTGGGAGCCGGAGCCGCGGCGGGCGCTGCCGGAGCAGCGGGAGCCGCCGGAGCGGGGGCCGCGGGAGCTGCAGGGACACCCTCGGGGCGGTAGTCGGCCAGGAAGGTCCGCCAGGTCTCAGGGACGCTGTTCGGGTCCTTGAGATAGTCCTGATAGAGCTCTTGGATGTACCACTCGTTCGCCCCGAACTCGTGCGAGCCGCTGTTTTGCTGACCGGTCTGCGTCGACACCGCTGAAACGCCGCCTTGGGGAAGTGAGAGTGGGCTGCTCTGCCGGTCAGTGAGGTTACCTGCCCGGTCGCTGTCAGAATGCCAGGGTGCACCCCACTTCCGCGCTCAGCGCGCACCGCCCCAGTCGCCACGCCGTCCTGCTGCTGCCCGCGCTGCTGTCCCTGCTGCTGTTGACCGCCTGCAGCGGAGGGGCGAGCAGCCCGACCGCTGCGCCGATGCCGACCCCGACGATCAGCCCCACGGCGACAGTCACGCCCGGGCCCACGTCGACCGCGAGCGCGGGTTCCGCCGTACCGGCTCCTGGTCGGCTCTCGACGTGGAAGTCCTGCGGTGGCGGCTTCCAGTGCGCCACCTTGACCGTTCCCCTGGACGAGACCAAGCCCGCGTTGGGCACCGTGGGCCTTGCCCTGACTCGCCACCGGGCGACCGGCTCGCACCGCATCGGCTCGCTCATCACCAACCCGGGCGGTCCGGGGGAGTCCGCGGTCGGCTGGCTCAAGGGCAGCTACGAGGACTTCCCCGCGGCGGTGCGCGCGCGCTTCGACCTGGTTGCCTTCGACCCGCGGGGAGTGGGGCGCACCGCCCCGGTCCGGTGCTTGTCGACCTCCGAGCTCGACACCTACTTCCACCTCGACCCGGTGCCGGACAGCCCTGCCGAGCGCGCCGCGCTGCTGCAGGGCAACCGCAAGCTCGCCGCGGGCTGCGCCAAGCGGTCGGGCCGGGTGCTGCCGTACGTCGACACCAAGGTGGTCGCGCAGGACCTCGACCGGGTCCGTCAGGCGGTGGGCGACGCCAAGCTGACCTACGTCGGGTACTCCTACGGCACCGCGATCGGCGCGTCGTACCTCGACCAGTTCCCGACGCACGTCCGCGCCATGGTCCTCGACGGTGCCCTCGACCCGACCCTGACCTGGGACGGGTTCCTGGGCGGCCAGTCGGCCGGGTTCGAGGGCGCGCTGAACGCCTTCCTCGCCCACTGCGGGCGCACCGACTGCGCGTTCCGGCGGGCGGTCAGCGGAGACCTCGGCAAGGCCTTTGACGCCCTCGCCGCCAAGGTCGACGCCGAGGGCCTTCCCGGCGACGGCCTGCGTGCGGTCGGGCCGGACGAGTTCACCCTCGGCGTGGGAGCGGGCCTGTACAGCCGCACCTACGGCTGGCCGGCGATCGCCGATGCGCTGGCGAGCGCGGTCCAGGGCGACGGAGCGCAGCTGCTCGGCCTGAGCGACAGCTACCTGGGACGGGAGCCGGACGGCTACGCCAACCTGGTCGAGGCCAACTTCGCGGTCAACTGCGTCGACCGCCCATGGCCCCGCACCGAGGCGCCGTACTACGCCCTGGCGGCGAAGGTCGCGAAGAACTCGCCGCGGTTCGGGCCGGCGATCGCGCTGTCGGGGATCGGTTGCATCGGCTGGGCCGCACCGGCAACGGGCGCTCCGCACCGGGTCACCGCTCCCGGCAGCCCGCCGGTGGTCGTGATCGGCAACACGCGTGACCCGGCCACCCCCTTCGCGTGGGCTCAGGCCCTCGCCGCCCAGCTCAGTCGCGGGGTGCTGATCACCAACGTTGCGGACGGCCACACCGTCTACCGGGTGGGCGCACCCGGTTGCATCCTGCGGCCGGTCAACGACTACCTGATCTCCCTCAGGGCGCCGTCGCCGACGCGCTGCTGACCTGACGGTCGGTCAGGCGCACGACGAACGCCAGCCCCGACCAGGTCGCGTCGATCGCGCAGACCTTGACGTCCACCCGCCCGTGCGAGAGCCCGTGCTCACGGACGCCGTTCTCGTCGAGGTCGCTCTGCAGACCGCTCGCACGCTTCGGCCAGGCCACCCAGAGCCGACCGGCGGGGGTCACCGCCTCGTGGGCACCAGGCCATCGCCGTACCAAGGTGTCCCGGTCCGGGCAGAACACCACAGCCACGTCGTACGGCGATCGACCGGCTCTGCGGTGCACCACCACGCCGTCGGGCAGCTCGGGGAGGTCGAAGCCGGTGGGGGCGCCGTCAAGCAGGACCCGGTGCGCGCTGCGCACGCCGAGCTTTGCCACGAGCGGGGTTCCGGAGTAGCCAGCAGGCATGGGCAAGTATCGAACAGCAGGGACCCTGTGGTCATGAGGGGATACGCGGACCGCGTGCAGGCCGGGCGAGTGCTCGCGTCGGCGCTGGGAACGCTGCGGGACCCGATGGTCCTGGGCCTGCCGCGCGGAGGTGTCGTCGTCGCGGCCGAGGTGGTGGCGGCCTGTGGCGGGGTCCTCGACGTCGTCGTGGTGCGCAAGCTCGGTGCGCCGCACTACGAGGAGTACGGCGTCGGGGCCGTCGCGGAGGACGACCCCCCGTTGTGGGATCAGCGCGCGCTCGCTGCCTTGGGCATGAGTCCCGAGCAGATGCAGGACGTGCTGGCACGTGAGCGTGTCGAGCTCGACCGGCGACGCGTGCTCTACCGCGGCCGCCCGTTGCCGGCCCTGATCGGGCGCGAGGTCGTGGTGGTCGACGACGGGCTGGCGACGGGGGTCACTGCTCGTGCGGCGCTGCGCCGCGTACGGCGGGAGGCACCCGCACGGCTGGTGCTCGCCGTACCCGTGGGCGCGCCGGACACGGTGCGGTCGCTGGCCGAGGAGGCCGACGAGGTGATCTGCCCGTTGCAGCCGTCGCGGCTCGGGGCAGTAGGTGCCTACTACGACGACTTCCGGCCCACCACGGACGACGAGGTGTTGAGGTTGCTCAACAGGTTGCTCAAACGCTGAGCCTGAGTGAGGCTGACCTCACTGTTTGGTCACCACCCCCTCGGGTAGGCGTTCTAAGGGCTCCGTTTCAAGGGTCCTGTTCCAAGGGGTCAATTAGGGAGACAGGCGCATCTCAGCCCATATCGAGGACTACGCGGTGATCGGCGACACCGAGACCGCAGCGTTGGTGTCGCTCGAAGGCTCGATCGACTGGTTGTGCCTGCCGCGCTTCGACGCGGCGGCCTGCTTCGCCGCGATCTTGGGCGGTCCTCATCGGGGTCGTTGGCTGCTCGCGCCCTCGGAACGCCAGCCCCACGTGTCCCGCCGCTATCGCGAGGGGACGCTCGTCCTGGAGACGCTGCACGAAGGGCCCACGGGGACCGTGCGCGTGATCGACGTGATGCCGCCGCGTGGCGCCGAGCCGGATGTCTGCCGCGTCGTCGAGGGCGTGTCCGGCGAGATGTCGATGCGGATGGAACTCTCGGCCCGCTTCGACTACGGCTCGGTGCTCCCTTGGGTGGAGCACCTCGAGGACGGCGCCCTCGTCGTCGCCGGCCCGGACGCCCTGCGCCTGACGACCCACGACGTGCACCTTCACACGGTCGAGAACACCACGATCGCGGACTTCACGGTCCGCGCCGGCCAACGGGTGGGCTTCACCCTCACCTGGCACCCCTCGCACGTCGAGATCGGGGCCGGGCTCGACCCGTTCATCGCGGTTGAGGAGACCGAGGCGTGGTGGCGCGAGTGGAGCGACCAGTGCGGTTACCACGGGGAGTGGTCCGAGGCGGTGCTTCGCTCGCTCATCACGCTGAAGGCGCTGACCCATGCGCCGACGGGTGGGATCGTCGCCGCGGTCACGACCTCGTTGCCCGAGCGGATCGGTGGGGTCCGCAACTGGGACTACCGCTACTGCTGGCTGCGCGACGCCGCTATGACCCTGGACGCTCTGATGCTCGGCGGCTACCTCGACGAGGCCGCTGCGTGGCGTGACTGGCTGCTGCGGACCGTCGCGGGTGACCCGTCGCAGCTGCAGATCATGTACGGCCCTGCGGGGGAGCGACGGCTGACCGAGCTCGAGCTGCCGTGGCTCGAGGGGTACGAAGGCTCGCGCCCGGTGCGCATCGGGAACGGTGCCGTGGAGCAGCGACAGCTCGACGTGTACGGCGAGGTCATCAGCACGGTCTACGACGCCAGGGTGGCGGGGCTGCCCTTCCAGGAGCGGGCCTGGGCGCTGGAGCAGAACCTCATCGAGTGGCTCGAGACCGGGTGGCGGGAGCCGGACTACGGGATCTGGGAGGTGCGCGGCGAGCCGCGGCACTTCACCCACTCCAAGGTCATGGCCTGGGTCGCGATGGACCGGGCGGTCCGCTCCGTGGAGGAGTACGGGCTCAGTGGTCCCGTCGACCGGTGGCGCAGGGTGCGCGATGAGATCCACGCCGAGGTCTGCCATAGCGGGTTCGACGCCGAGCTCGGCAGCTTCGTCCAGCACTACGGGGGCAAGGGCGTGGACGCCAGCCTGCTGCTCATCCCGCTCGTCGGCTTCCTGCCCGCCGACGACCCGCGGGTCAAGGGGACGGTGGCCGAGATCGAACGCAGCCTCATGGTCGACGGGCTGGTGCTGCGTTACCTGAACGACGAGTCGATTGACGGGCTGCCGCCAGGCGAAGGTGCCTTCCTCGCCTGCACCTTCTGGTACGTCGACAACCTGGCGATGCAGGGCAGGGTGGAGGAGGCGCGGGCTGTGTTCGAACGACTTCTGACGCTCCGCAACGACGTCGGACTGCTGGCCGAGCAGTACGACCCGATCGCCGGGCGGTTGCTCGGCAACTTCCCCCAGGCCTTCTCGCACGTCTGCCTGGTGAACACCGCTGTGCGGCTCGACCGCGCGCAGGCGGGCCATGGCGCACTGGCCCCCTTGGTGGGCGAGGGCCCATGACAGAGCTCGTCGTGGTCTCCTTCCGGGGACCCGTCGTGCACAGCCGTGACGAGTCGGGCCGCACGGAGGCTGGGGCCGCCTCCGGTGGTCTGGTGACCGGCCTGCTCGCGCTGCCTGACCTCGCCGAGCGCGGGGCGTGGGTCTGCGCGGCGATGACCGACGAGGACCGGGCCGTCGCCGCGGAGGGCGAGGTCATCTGCGAAGTGCGCGGTCGCAAGGTCGCCGTACGCATGGTGGCCTTGGAACCGCTGGCCCAGCACCAGACGAGCGCTGTCGCGGCGAACCCGATCTTGTGGTTCCTGCAGCACGAGCTCTGGGACGTCGGCTGCAACCCGACCTTCGCGCGTGAGGAGCACGCGGCCTTCGCCGGCTATGCCGCCGTCAACGCTGCGTTCGCAGAAGCCGTGGTCGCCGAGCTGGACCGACGTGGTGAGGACTGCGTCGTGATGCTGCACGACTACCACCTCTACCTCGTCGCCTCGCACGTGCGCGCACAGCGACCGGAAGCCTTCCTGCACCACTTCGTGCACATCCCCTGGCCGACGGCGGAGACCTGGCGGACGCTCCCCACCGGGATCGCCGATCTGCTGCTGCGGGGGCTGCTCGCCAACGACGTCGTGGCCTTCCACACCGAGGGGTACGTGCGGAACTTCCTCGACACGTGCGAGCGGGTGCTCTCCTTGCCCGTCGACCGCGAGCAGGGACTGGTGTTCATCGACGGCCGCCGCGTCGCAGTGCGGTGGTACCCGATCTCGCTCGATGCCGACACCCTGCGTGCTTTCGCCGCCGGCCCCGAGGCGGCACAGGAACGCGCCGAGCTGCAGGCGAGTCGTCCAGAGAAGCTCATCGTGCGCGTCGACCGGGCGGACCCCTCGAAGAACGTGGTACGCGGCTTCCTCGCCCTGGACCAGATGCTGTCGGACCACCCGGAGCTCCACGGCCGGGTGGGCATGCTGGCGCTGATCCAGCCCACGCGCACCGATGTGCGGCAGTACCGCGAGTACATGGACGCCATCGTGGAGACGGCCCAGGCGGTCAACGATCGGCACGGCACTGCGGACTGGCAGCCGGTGGACCTGCGGGTGGGGGAGGGCCAGGCGCGCGCTGTCGCGGGTTACCAGGAGGCCGACGTCCTGCTGGTCAACCCAGTGCGCGACGGCATGAACCTCGTCGCCAAGGAGGGCGTGCTGCTCAGCGAACGCGATGCGGCGCTCGTGCTCTCGCGTCAGGCCGGCGTCTTCGAGGAGATCGGCGCTTTCGCTCTCGGCGTGCACCCGCTCGACGTCATGGATCAGGCCGACGCGCTGTACCGCGCCCTGGTCATGCCGGTCGAGGAGCGCCACGCGCTGCTGCAGGCGAGCAGGGCGGTGGTGGAGCGCAACGACGCGGGTCGCTGGCTGGAGATGCAGCTGGCCGACGTCGAACTGCTGAGGTCGCAGCGCGCCCGCGAGTGGGAGCGGGCGCTGCGTGAGGCGCTGAAGGACTGACGCGTCAGGCCATCAGGACGTCGAGGGCTTCCATCACGCCGGCAGAGGCGGGGGCCTTGGTGCACAGATCGGCGATGGCCCGCAGCCCGGGCACGGCGTCCGCGACGGCCACGCCGAAGCCAGCCGCGTGCAGGAGCGGGACGTCGTTCTCCCCGTCGCCGATGCCGACGACCGTGCTCAGGTCCACGCCCAGCGCCGCGACGGCGGCACGCAGGCCGCTTCCCTTGTCGACCTCGGCCGGCAGCAGCATGACGCGGTCCTTGTTCGGCACGACCTGACAGGGCCAGCTCGACTGGAGGCGGTCAGCAGCCCGCCGTACCGCGTCCTCGTCGGTCCGCCAGGCGGAGACGATCAGCTCGCCGATCTCGATGTCCAC
>JBKJSN010000105.1:0-3406 GCA_046595815.1 Mycobacteriales bacterium | reverse complement strand
TGGACCTCCCGCCGGAGCCGCAGGTTGGTCGCCAACTTCGCGTTCCGCGGTCCACGCCGACCTCGATCAGCATGCGTCTGCGCCATCGCCGCGCGATAGCCCCGCGAACCAACAGCTGTGGACGAAAACCCCAACAACCACAGGCACTTTCGCTCGGCAGCGAAGCCTGTGGCCCTCAGTCGTCAGCGGTCTGCACGTTCCCAGCCGCGACGGGGAGGGCGTGAGGCAGGCCCCATCCCAGGAGCACGCCGCCGGTACACGACGTAGGGCCGGAACAGATATCCGACGGGGGCGGAGAACGCGTGCACGAGACGGGTGAAGGGCCACGCGGCGAACAGCACGAAGGCGATGAGCGCGTGCACCTGGTAGGCGAGGCCAGCAGCGGCCATCGCGTCAACGTCGGGCTGGAGGGTGAACAAGGACCGGAACCACGGCGAGACCGTGAGCCGGTAGTTGTGCTCCTCGCCGCCCCCTGCACCAAGCATCGTTGCCACCAGCCCCGCAACGAGAGCGGCTGCCAGCACGACGTACATTGCCTTGTCGTTGCGGGTCGTCGCCGCAAAAACGGGCCTCGTCGTGCGACGGCGGTAGACCAGTATGCCGAGACCCCCTACCGCCGCGAAGCCAGCCAAGAGGCCGAGCACGAACGCCTGCAAGTGATAGGCCTCCTGGCTGACCCCCGCCCCGTCGGTCCACGATTTCGGGATCAGCAGTCCGATCACGTGGCCAAAGGCCACCACGAGGATCCCGAAGTGGAACAGCGGGCTGCCGATCCGCAGCAGACGCGACTCGTAGACCTGCGACGATCGCGTCGTCCAACCGAATTGGTCGTAGCGCCACCGCCACAGGGTGCCCCCCACCAACAGAACCAGCACGAGGTAGGGCAACACTCCCCACAACAACACCTTCACCGCTGTCCTCCCGTCGGGAGCAGCGAGGTGGGACCAGCGTCGAAGCCGTACCCGTCCCGGCCCACGCTCTCTGTCGGCGGCCCAGTGCGCCCCAAAGCTCGGGCTGCGGCCACATCCTGGGGGGAAGGGCCCGGCAGCAGGTCGCAGACGGCCTCGAGGACCCCGGCGTAGGGCGTACCGCACTCGAGCAGTGCCAGCCGAAGCAGCTCTAGCGCGGCCCGATGTTCCTGCAGCAGCGACAACCCGGCTGCGACTTCACCCGCCGCGAACTCCAACACCACAGGCAGGAAGTCGGGCAGCTCCGTCGAGACGAGCTCGAAGCCGTGTGCTCGATAGCGCTCCTTCAACTGTGCGAGTGCCATCCCGCGCCGCCGCGTCTCCCCTTCGGTCCACCACGTGAGGTAGAGGCAGCACTGCCGACGCTGGTCGAGCACGTCAACGTAGTGCGCCTGCAAGGCAAGGGGATCGAGACCCTGCAGGCCGTCGAGCGCGGAGAACAGGGCAGGCACTTCCACCGCCGCCCGCACCGCGTCGAACGTGCCCCGCACCCGGTCGTCCGGGTACTGCAGCAGCAGTGACGCCGCCGCCAGCACCGTAGCCGGCGCGCTCACGGCTCGTCTCCGTCGGAGGTACGGCGGGGGAACAGGCCAGCGGTCCCGCGACCGTCCCAGTTCAGCAGGTTCACCCGGGCGCCGCCCTCCCCCGCGGGCCCTCCCCCCTGCCGGTCCTTGAGGGCATGGAAGGTTTCCACGGAGACCGGCACAGGTCGGCCGGAGGTCTCACCGAAGGGGCCGCTGTCGAGCATCCCCGGCCCGCCGTCGAAGTCGAGCGAGCAGGCCGTCTCCTCCAGGGCGTGGCCCTGCTCGGCGTACGCGCTCGGGATGACATACCTGTCCTCGTACTTGGCGATGGCGAGCAGCCGATACATCGCCGTGATCTCGGCACCCGTCATGCCGACGGCCGTCGCGATCGACTCGTCGTCCGGCTCCTCCAAAGTCACCCGACGCATGTAGGCACGCATCGCCGCCAGCTTCTGCAGCACCCCTGTCACGGGCACGGTGTCTCCCGCGGTGAACAGCCCGGCCAGGTATTCCACCGGGATCCGCAGAGTTTCGATGGCTCCGAAGAGGTTGTCGACGTCCTCGCCGTCGTGGCCGGTGTCGCGAAGAGCCTCCGAGACCGGCGACAGCGGCGGCACGTACCAGACCATCGGCATGGTCCGGTACTCCGGGTGCAGCGGGAGCGCCACCCGGTAGGTCTTGACGAGCGCATAGACCGGCGAGCGCTGCGCCGCGTCGATCCACTCGTCAGAGATACCTTCACGTCGCGCCCCCTCGATCACCCGGGGGTCGTTGGGGTCGAGCATCAGGTCCAGCTGCGCGCTGTACAGGGCTCGCGGGTCGGGAGTCGCGGCGGCCTGCGTCACGCGGTCGGCGTCGTAGAAGATCAGCCCGATGTACCGCAATCGGCCGACGCAGGTTTCGCTGCAGACCGTTGGCAGACCCACCTCAACGCGGGGATAGCAGAACGTGCACTTCTCGGCCTTGCCGGTGCGGTGGTTGAAATAGACCTTCTTGTACGGACAGCCCGTGACACACATCCGCCAGCCACGGCACTTGTCCTGGTCGACGAGCACGATGCCGTCCTCGCTGCGCTTGTACATGGCCCCCGAGGGGCACGATGCGACGCACGACGGGTTGAGGCAGTGCTCACAGATCCGGGGCAGGTAGAACATGAACGCCTGCTCGTACTCGAAGCGCACCTTCTGCCCGATCTGGTCAGCGATCCCCGCGACGATCGGGTCGAGGTGCCCCATTTCGGGAGCTCCCCCGAGGTCATCGTCCCAGTTGGCGCTCCACGCGATCGACATCGGCTTGCCGGTGAGCAACGAGCGAGGTTCCGCCACCGGGAAGTCGTCACCGAGCGGCGCTGAGGTCAGCTTCTCGTAGTCGTAGGTCCAAGGCTCGTAGTAGTCCTTGATCTCCGGCAGCACGGGGTTGCTGAAGATGCTGAGCAGCTTGCGAGTCCGCCCTCCGGCCTTCAGTACCAGTCGTCCGCGTTTGTTGAGGACCCAGCCGCCGCGCCACTGTTCCTGGTCCTGGTACCGCCGCGGGTACCCCTGCCCAGGGCGGGTCTCGACGTTGTTGAACCACACGTACTCGGTGCCGGCCCGGTTCGTCCAGGCCTGCTTGCACGTGACCGAGCACGTGTGGCAACCGATGCACTTGTCGAGGTTCATGACCATGCCGACCTGGGCCATGACACGCATTAGTACTGCACCTCCTGGCCGCGACGACGGATCATCGTCACCTCGTCGCGCTGGTTACCTGTTGGCCCGAGATAGTTGAAGGCGAAGGTCAGCTGCGCATACCCGCCGATGAGATGGCTGGGTTTCATCAGGATCCGGGTCAGCGAGTTGTGGATTCCCCCACGCTTGTTACTCGCCTCGGCAATCGGCACGTTCACCACCCGCTCCTGAGCGTGGTAAACGAAGA
>JBKJSN010000225.1:0-3673 GCA_046595815.1 Mycobacteriales bacterium | reverse complement strand
CCTACCAGTCGGCCTGGCTCAAGGCACACCACCCGGCGGCCTTCCTCGCCGGCGTCCTCACCCACGACCCCGGCATGTACCCGAAGCGGCTGATCCTTGTCGAACTGGCTCATCGGGAAGCCCAGCCAGCTCGACTCGACCGGGGTGCGGTTGAGCAGCGTGGCGTCGGACAGCAGCACGCCGCACGGGTGCAGCGCGATGTGCCGGGGCAGCCCGTCCAGGCGCTCCACCAGGGACAGCAGCAGATCCGTGCTGTGCCTGCTCGACGAGCTGTTGAAGCTGCTCGCCCGCAGCTCGGGGAGGTCCTTCATCGCCTGGCGCACCTGGCTGGCCCGGATGTGGGGGAAGGACTTCGCCAGCGCGTCGACGTCGCCGGGGTTCATCCCCAGCGCCGCACCGACGTCGCGCACGCCGTGCCGGGCCCGGTAGGTGTCCATCATCGACACGCAGGTGCAGCGCTCCCCGCCGTACCTGGCAAGGATCTTCTCGTACACCTCGGTCCTGCGCGCGGACTCCACATCGACGTCGATGTCGGGCAGCGCCTTGCGCAGCGGGGACAGGAAGCGCTCCATGAGCAGTCCGTAGCGGATCGGGTCGACGTCGCTGATGCCCAGCAGGTAGTTGACCAGCGAGCCCGCTCCGCTGCCCCGCGCCGCGACGCGCACCCCCATGTCCTTGATGAGGTCGACGACGTCCGCAACGGTCCAGAAGTACGACGGGAAGCCCAGCTGGTCGATGACGGCGAGCTCTTCGTCGAGCCGCCTTCGGGTCGCGTCGTCGTCCTTCATCCCCCGGCGACCGAAGCCCGCCTCGACCCGCTGGCGCAGCAGGGCACTGGGCTGACCGGGAACGGTCCCTTGTTCGCTCAGCTCCGGGAAGTGGACCTCCCCGATGCCGAGGTCGCGGCGCGGGTCGACGGCGCAACGCTCGGCCTCGTGCCGGGTGCGGGCGAGCAGTGCCCGGCCGTCGCCCAGCCCCGCGGCCCGGGCGATCTCCTCCGCCACGTCGGCCATGTCCTTGCCCGACAGCAGCGCAGCCTCGGCGTTGGTGCGGTCGATGTGCCGAGTGTCGAGGGCGACGAGCCTTCGTGCGGCGTCGAGCACGTCGGCGGTCGGGGCGTCGGCCCGGTCGGCGTACCGGACCACGTTGGTGAGCACCGCGCTGGCCTGCTGCGCGTGGGCGAAGCCGAGCATCCGGCCGGCTCGCGCTGCGTCGCCGGCACCACGGTGGTGGACCACCTCGATCAGGGTGCTGTCGGCGCCGAGCACCTCCCGCCAGCGCGCCAGGTGCTGGGCCGCAAGGTCGGGGCGGCGGGCCGCGACTGCCCGGCCGAGCTCCGACGCCGGGCCGAGCAGGACCACGAGGGCACCGTCCTGGGCGGTAGCCCCGGCGTACTCGGCCACCAGGTCCAGGCTCGTCACCGGCGAGCCGCGCTCCCCCGCGAGATGGGTGGCAGAGATGAGCCGGCACAGCGCAGCCCAGCCGCGGCCGTCGCGGGCGAGCAGGGTGATCCTGGGCAGCGCGTCGGTGGGGTCGAAGGCACCGCCACGGGCGGGAGTGCGCTTGCTCGGCTCGCGGGCCGGGTGCAGGGGCGCGACGGCGAGGTCGACGCCGAACAACGGCCGCAGGCCCGCGGCGGCGCAGGCCTGGGCGAACTTCACCGCGCCGTAGGTGCCGTCGCGGTCGGTCAACGCAAGGGCGTCCATGCCGTGCTCGACGGCGCGCGCGACGAGCTGCTGTGGGTGGGAAGCGCCGTGCCGCAAGGAGTAGCCGCTCGCGACGTGGAGGTGGACGAAGGGGTCCACCGGTTCATCCCGCCAGACGGGTGGAGAGCGTGGTTTCCACCAAGGCGAGGAAGGACTGGGCGTCGCGGAGCAGGTCGTCGGCCTCGCGGGGGCTGACGACACCGGCCAGCCCTGCCTCGGCGGCGGCCCGCTTGGCGGCACCGGCGGCGAAGAACTCCGCCCACTCGCGCAGCTCCGGGGCAACCTCGACGAGCAGCGACCAGACCGGCCGAGGCTTGGCCTTGCGCGCCTGTGGCCGTGTGCGACAGGCGAGGACGGCCGCGGCGGCTCTCAGGGCGGCCAGGTGGGACAGGGCATACCGCTCGCCGGGTGCCGTCGTACGGGCCGCTTCGGTGAGGCCTCGGTGGGCGAGGCCCAGGAGGGAGACTGGCGCGGTCAATCCAGCACCCGCTTCAGGCTCCAGCCGGTGCGCCAGCACAGGCACAGGTCGTAGGTGCCGCCCCCGCCGGTGAGGACCCGCCACCACTGCTGTTCCCTGTCGTCGAGCTCTTGATGGCTCCACCACGACCCCGCGGCGGTCCAGCGCGCAAGGACCTCGCGGACGACGTACGGGCGGCCACGCCACACGAACTGCTCCGGCTCCGGCCCGTGCTCTGCCGCGGCCATGTGGACCTCGACGAGGTCGGCGTGCAGGCGGGTCATCGGTCATCTCTCCTCTCGGTCGGCACGGGAGAGTCGGTGACGTGTGAGAGGGTGCGACACGTCGGGGAAGGGCTCTCTGCTGCTGTTCCAACTTGATCGAACGCCTGTTCGAACAACTCCAGTAGAGCGCACCTCGACCGGACCGTCAAGGGAGCCCTGTGGAGACCGGTCACCGCAGCTGCACCGTCGCCTCGCCGCTGGGCGAACTGCTCCTGCTCGCCTCCGCCACCGGCCTCGCCCAGGTCTTCCTGCCGTCCTCCAAGGGCGTCCCTGCGACGGCCTCGGACAAGCACGATCCGGCCTTCGGCTGCCTCCCGGACGCCCGTTCCCAACTGAGCGCGTACTTCGCCGGCGCGCTCCAGTCCTTCGACCTGCCACTTGACCTGAGCGGCTCGCCATTCCAGCTCTCCGTCTGGCACGCGCTGACCGCCATCCCCTACGCCGCGACCTGCTCGTACGGCGAGATCGCCGCCGCCGTCGGCGCCGACCCCGCGGTCGCCTCCCGCGCGGTGGGCCTGGCGAACGGCGCGAACCCGGTCGCGATCGTGGTCCCCTGCCACCGCGTCATCGGCGCCAATGGCGACCTGGTCGGGTACGCCGGGGGCCTGCACGCCAAGCGCTGGCTGCTCGACCACGAGGCGCGCACGGCCGGCACGGTCCTGTTCTGATGCGCCCGTCCTGGAAGTGGGCGGTGCCGCTCGTCCTGCCGGTCCTCGCCGTACCCGTGCTCGCCGTCTGGTCGATGGAGCTGGACCAGACGCCCTGGATGGCCTCCCCCGACCAGGTCAACGTGTGCGGCCGCCGCTACTACCTCGGCCACCTCGACCCGGTACGGCGGGACGTGGCGCTGCGGGACGCGCCCGTGGTCGTCGGCCGGGTCAGGACATGGACGGGCTCCAAGAGCGTGTGGGGCGTGCCCAACGACGGCAGCACGTGCGGGCTCGGGGTTTTCGTCGAGACCAGCCACGACATCTTCCGCGGGTACCAGCTCTCCGGCGGTCCGTGACGGGAGTCCGAGGTTCTCCACATTCTGTGGATAGTGAGCCACCACAATCTCCTTGTTCTATCGAGGTTTGAGTTGTTCACAGTCTCGTTGAGCCTGTTGCTCCTCGATGACGTGTTCGATATATTTGGGGCATGTCCGCAACCGATCTCGCCGCCCGCCGTGCGGTGCTGGATCGGGTCGGCTCGCTCGAGCGTGAGCACGCGGTGCTGTTCGCGAAGCA
>JBKJSN010000224.1:0-6368 GCA_046595815.1 Mycobacteriales bacterium | reverse complement strand
CGACGGCGACGGCATGGTGCACGCGGTGCACTTCCGCGGCGGGCGCGCCGACTACCGGAACCGCTTCGTCCGCACCACCGGCCTCGCCGACGAGCTCGCCGCCGGCGAACGGGTGGTAGCGACCGATCGAGGGCAGGAGCGGGTTCTCGGTGTTGCGCAGGTAGACGCCCTCGAGGTCATCCGGCAGGTCACCGATGACCTCGAGGTCGGTGGCGTCCCACTCGGCGAGGTTCGGCTGCCAGGCCCCGCTGCGGTAGGGGTGGTCGTCGTCCGCGGGCAGCGTCGAGAGCGGCTCGGAGACCTTGGTGGCACGCATGTCAGACCCCGATCACAAAGCTGACGGTGGTCGTCGTCGACCCACCGATGTTGAGGGTGGCGAAGGTGCGGGCGCCCTCGACCTGGCACCCGCCGGCGCGTCCCGCGACCTGCTTGGTCGCGTCCAGGACCATCCGCACGCCGGTGGCCCCGACCGGGTGCCCACCGCCGATCAGGCCGCCGCTGGGGTTGACCGGCATCGCCCCGCCGCGCTCGAGAATGCCTGCCTCCACGGCCTTCCAGCTCTCCCCGGGCTGCGTGATGCCGAAGTGGTCGATAGCGAGGTACTCGCTCGGCGTGAAGCAGTCGTGCGTCTCGATCCCATCGACCGCGAACACGTCCGGCACCCCCGCCCGGTCGAAGGCATCGGTGATGGCGCGGCGCACGTGCGGCATGACGTAGGGGTCGTCCTGCGTCAGTTTCGGGCGCAGGGGCAGCCCGACGGTGCGGTGCCCCCAGCCCTTCACCTGGGCTACCTCGGTGACACCGTGCCGCTTCGCCCACTCCTCGGCGTACCGCCGGCTGGCCAGCACGACGCCGGCGGCACCGTCGGTGACCTGCGAGCAGTCGGTACGCCGGATGCTCCCGCTGACGACCGGGTTCGCCTCGTCTGCGCCGAAGGAGGGCACCGTCCAACCCCGCGTCTGGGCGAAGGGGTTGTCCTTGGCGTTGCGGTAGTTGAGCTCGGCGATCGACGAAAGGTGCTGGTAGTCCAGGCCGTAGCGCCGGTCGTACTCCTGCGCCAGCAGGTCGAACTGGTGCGGCCAGACGTAGGGGACCTCATCGTCCTCGTGGCCGACCCAGGCCGCAGCGCGCAGCAGCCGCGACGCCTGATCGCCCGGCACGTTGCGCTCCTGCTCGACCCCGAGGACCAGCGCCACGTCGTACCTGCCCGCCTCGATCTCCGCCATCGCGGCGAGGACCGCGATGCCACCGGATGCACAGGCCGCCTCGTGCCGCATCGCCGGGATTCCGGCGAGCTCCGGCAGCATCGTCGCGGGCATCGCCCCGAGGTGGCCTTGGCCGTTGAAGAGCTGGCCGAAGGCGTTGCCGACGTGGATCGTGTCGACCGACTCCACGCGCGCATCCTCGAAAGTCGCGTGTACGGCGTCGCTCACGAGGTCACCGACCTCCAGACCCTCCCGCGCGTAGTTGCGGGCGAAGTCGGTCTGGGCACCACCGAGGACGAAGACGCTCACACTGCAGCTCCCTTGCGTGGGGGTCGGGGGACGAACGCGCTCGTGCGCGCGATGTAGTCGGCGTACTGCGGCTTGCTCTGGCGCAGCTGACGCTCCAACGGGCCGATCCCGCTGCGGGTGAGCAGGAAGTAGGTGATGAGCGCGGGTCCGAGGAGCCCGAACGTCGTCGCCCCGTTGTGCCAGGCGAGCAACCCCAGGCCCCACCAGGTGACGGCCTCGCCGAAGTAGTTCGGGTGCCGGCTCCAGCCCCACAGGCCGCGGTCCATCACGGTGCCGTGGTTCGCCGGGTCCTTCTTGAAGCGGGACAGCTGCGCGTCGGCGGTGGCCTCCGTGGCGATGCCTGCCAGGGCCAGCACCGCGCCGAGCAGGTTGAGGGCGGTCAGGCTTGCGTCGTACAGCTGGCCGAGCTGCACCGGCAGAGCGACGAGGGTGAGGATCACCGCCTGCGTCACGAAGACGCGCAACCACAGCCGGGAGTTGGGGGCGTCGGCTCCGAACATCACCTGGTAGCGCGGGTCGGGTCCTTGCCGACGCCACCGGGCGAACAGGTACGCCGACAGGCGCAGCCCCCACAGTCCGGTGAGGCCGACGAGCAGGGCGCTGCGGAGGCTGTCGCCGTCGGTCTGGACCAGCGTCGACAGTGCGACCACGACGAACCCCAGGCCCCAGAGCCCGTCGATGTAGCTGGGGTCCTTGGATCGAAAGCTGGGTACGGCGGCGACCGACAGCACGGCCACCATCAGGGCGAGGTTGGTGCCGACCAGGGTCCAGGCGTCCACGCGGGGTCCTCCCGTTTCACTACGTCAACTAAAGCGCCACCGGGACGGCCACGCAAGGAGGCATTCGGTGCGCACCCCAGCGCAGATCGGCCGCAGCCCCGCCCCCCCCGCCCCCCCCCGCGAGCCTGTGGGGAAGGACCACCCGGTCGGGGCCGGGTAGCCGTTCCCCACAGCTGCCGGCGAACGTCCACAGGCCATGCCGAAGGCGCGCCGAGGAGGCCAAAGTCGCCCAGCCTGCCCGGATGGCCGACCTCGACGACCTCCTCCGCCGGCAGGACCTCGTGCTCACCCGCGCCCAGGCGCTGGACAAGGGGCTGACCAAGCACGCCTGGGACTACCGGCTGACCACGTTCTGGCAGGCCCTCCTCGACGGGGTTGCGGTGACGCACACGGGCGGGCTCACGCAGGGCCAGCGGCTCTGGGCGGCCGTGCTGCACGCTGGTCCCGGGGCCCGGCTGTCCGGCGATGCCGCGCTGGCGCTGCTCGGCCACCCCGTCCAGGCTGAGGGGATCGACGTGGCGATTCCCCACCATCGACGGGTCCAGGACACCGAGCTGGTCGACGGCACCGCGGTCCGGATCAGGCGAGTCCGGCACCTGGAGCTGCTGCACGGACCGGTCGTCGGGATCCCGATGCTGACGCGGCACGTCGCCGCACTCCACGCCGCCAGTTGGGCCGACACCGACCGTGCTGCCGAGTGGCGGATCGCGGCGATGGTGCAGCAAAGACTCTCGGCAGTCCCCTTGCTGCGGAAGGCCCTGGAGCTGCAACCCCGCCTGCGTCGTCGGCCGCTGATCCGCACCGTGCTCGATGACGTCGAACTCGGGGCACACGCTGCGAGCGAGCTCGAGTTCCTCCGGTTCCTGCGCAGAAACGGGTTGCCGCTTCCCGACGAGCTCCAGCGTCGCGTCCGCACCAGCGGCGGGCCCGCCTACCTCGACGCCAGGTACCGCAAGCAACGGGTGACGTTCGAGATCGACGGGGCGCATCACCGCGAGGCCGGGTCCTGGGAGGCCGACGCCCTGCGGTCCTTGCGCGTCGGAGTGGCCCTGTCAGGGGAGCGGGTGTTCCGCCTGACGACCGCCAACCTCAGGCATGACGAGCAGGAGGTCGCCGCCCTGCTGCACACGATCCTCGTTCTGGGGAAGGACCACCCGGTCGGGGCCGGGTAGCCGTTCCCCAGAACCCGGGACCGGCTCAGTCGAGGATGGCCAGGGCGGGGCTGTGTCCGGACGGGTTGGTGACCGACCCCGTCATGGGCAGCCCGTCCGCTGAGGTCCACAACGGAGTCGTGCTGTCGTCGAAGCTGACCGCGATCCGGCCGTCCGGGAGCAGCGCGACGCTGGGGAAGTCATAGCGGTTCGCGAGCGACCCGAGCACGCCAATGGTGGTCGACAGGTCGCCCTTGCCCACGGCGTAGGTCTTGAGCACCTTGGGCTGAGCGCCCTTGATGGAGACGCGCCACACGACGTCCTGACCGAGTTGGGCCCTGTTGTCCGCGCGGGTGGAGACCACCGCCTGCCCGAGCTTGCCGTTGACCTTCACGTCGAAGAAGTTGCCGCTGCCCTCGATCTTCGGGTGCGACTCCGGCAGCGGCAGCAGCACCTCGCGCCAGCGACGGCCACCGTCGGAGGACAGCGCCAACGTCAACTCATTGCCTCTGCGGCTGACCATCGTGAGCCAGCCTCGGGAGTCCTGGCGCACCGTGCCCGTAGGGGTGAAGGCAAGGCGGACCCGCTCCCACTTCAGCGTCGTCGGGTTCAGCCAGGCGGCCGGTGCCCCCAGGTTGTCGCCGGAGTTCTCGAACAGCAGCACGCCGCCTGCGTTCATCGGCAGGGTGAAGGTGCCGGGGTTGGGCTGCCACCAGTCCGCGTCGGGGTTCTTGACCGTCTTGATGTCGAAGAAGCGCGGCTCGGGCCCTGACGTGACGTCGCGGCCGGGGACGGTGACCGTCGTGTAGCTCAGCCCGTCGGTGGCCAGCAGCTCGACCGCCTTCGTGGCCGTGCCACCGCGCACGAGCGTGACGTAGGGAACAGTGGCGCCCTGCTCGTCGCGGAACGGCCCCTTCACATAGGTGATCCACTCCCGGTCGAAGAACGGCGACTTCAGCGGCGCCTCTGCGACCTCCCACTTCTTGCTCGCGTGGGTGTACCGCAGCCCCTGCAGGTGATCACCCGTGTAGGGGTCCCACCCGATCCCGAACACGTCGCCCCGCGGACCCGCGACGAGGGCTCCCTCACCACTGCGCAACGGGGTCAGGGGCACGATCCTGTGCCAGGTCTTGCCGCGGTCGTCGGAGTAGAAGGGCCACGTGCCGCCGTACTCCAGGAGCCTTCCAGCGCTGGTGGCCGTGACGTACACCTCGCAGCAGTTGCCGCCGGCGGTCGTCCAGTGCCACTTCGCTGTGCCGCTCGGGCGGCCGGCGGCGTCGAAGGTCTTGTACGTCGCGGCTCGGTAGTCCGCGGGGGCCGGCGTCGGCGTCGCCTGGGTAGCCGGCAGGGACGGGCCGGCGAGAGCGACAGCGGACACGGCCAGCACGAGGCCGCCGGCGAGGGCAAACAGGGGGGATCGGCGCATCCCAGGTAGTTCGTCATCAGGCCCGCGGATCCTGCCGCAGCACGGCGCAACAAGCAGCTGCGGGGCCAGTCCGACGTCGGTGTAAAGGGTCATGCGCAGTGGTTTGCCCGAAGCTGTCCAGGTACGTGTTCCCTTGGAAAACAAGGACACCTGCTATGTCTTGTGCTACCGGTCACGGAGCGCAACACTCGGCCGCACATACCTCGTCGCACCCAAGAAGCGACGGAGGCCAAGATCTGCGAAGCCCTCACCGACGCCCCTTGACCGGGGTGCACGGAGGAACTCGGTCGCCAGGCAGCGCAGGGAGCCCAACGGCGAGCCCACCCGCCGCCTCGAGCGCGACTCGGCCTCGAGGAGCTGCGCCATGACGTCTCGACCACGCACGCTGAACCGATTGCTCGTTGTCGTCGGATTGACCGCGCTGTTCGCCGTACCGTGGCTGCCGGCCGAAGCCGGCAACAAGGGCAACAGCAACGACAAGCAGACGATCTGCCATCGCACGAACTCCAACACCAACCCGTACGTCATCAACACGCCGAACAAGAACGGTGACGTATCCGGGCACGCTGACCATCGCGGTCCGGTGTGGACCCCAAGCCTCAAGGCCCAGCACATCAAGTGGGGCGACATCATCCCGCCCTTCGACTACAACAACCACGGCAGGCCGGCTCACTTCGCCGGACTGAACTGGGACGCAAACGGCCAGGCGTGGTTCGCGAACGGCTGCCGGGTCCCCATCACAGGGACGGTCGACAAGACCAACGACGCCAACGATGACGGCACCTACAGCGACGATGAGACCGCGTCAGCAGTCGGGGCGTCGGTGGCCTTCAAGGTGGTCGTCACGAACACCAGCGTGGTCCCGGCCGTGCTCAGTTCACTCACTGACGCGGTGGGGGGAGACCCCGTCACCTTCACGTGCAGCCCGGCTGTGGTCGGCAACACGCTGGCAGCGGGGGCGTCCGCGACCTGCCTGGTGACTCTCGCCGGCTACTCGCCGGCCGACGGTGCCAGCATCGTGAACACCGTGACCGTCCGGCTGCACCAGGTCGGTCGGCCGTCGAACGGCAGCTCGGCGAGAGACACCTCAACGGTGCGGACCTTCGTACCCAACCCTGACGTGTCGATCGTGAAGACCGGTCCGGCATCCGCGTCCCCTGGCGATGACCTCACCTGGACACTCACCGCGCACAACGACGGGAACGTGCCGCTCTCCGACGTCACGATCACCGACTCGCTTCCCGCCAGCACGACGCTGGTCTCAGCGGTCGGGTCCGGGTGGACGTGCGCGGGTACGACCGACCTGTCCTGCACCCTCGACGGCGATCTTGCCGTGGATGCGAGCGCCGCCGTGACGGTGGTGGCGACCCTCGACGCCACCTTCACCGGCACGTCGGTCTCCAACACGGGCGTGGTGACACCCTCGGACGCAACTCCTGAGGACAACACCTCGACGGTGACCACTGAGGTCACCCAACTGCCGCCTGCACCGGATGTC
>JBKJSN010000205.1:0-8627 GCA_046595815.1 Mycobacteriales bacterium | reverse complement strand
CCTCTCCGGAGGTGCCGACAACGACGTGCTCAGCGGTGGCGGTGGCAACGACATTCTCAACGGCGGTCTCGGCAACGACACGGTCTCCCCGGGGACCGGGTACGACACGGCGATCGGCGGCATGGGGGCGGACACCCTCAGCTACAGCGCGATGACGGCCGGAGCAGGGGTCAACCTGCTGACCGGTACTACGTCCGGTGGGGCCGGCGCCGATCACGTCAGCGGCTTCGAGAAGGTCCTGGGAACGGCGTACAACGACGTGCTAGTCGCCTCCAACGGGGTGACGTTCCTGTTCGGCCTTGCGGGCAACGACTCTCTCACCGGTGGCGCCGGGGCCGACTACCTCTCCGGCGGGGACGGGAACGACCTCCTGCGGGGTGCCGGTAGCGTGGACAGGATCCTGGGCGGCAATGGCACGGACACCGTCAGCTTCTCCGACGCGCCTTCGCCCATGACGGTCGACCTCGGACTACAGAACGCCACCCACCGGGTCCCGCAGGAGGGCGGCTACCTTGACGCCGCCGACGACCTGCTCGCCACCCTCGAGAGCGTGGTTGGTTCCGCCAACGACGACCTGATCATCGCCGCTGCAGGCGGAGGCACGCTGTCAGGCAACGGCGGCAACGACGTCCTGCGGGGTGGGGTGGGCAACGACACCCTGCTCGGCGGCGACGGTGACGACCAACTCCTGGGCGGCGCCGGTAACGACATCCTGAACGGCGGGCAGGGCAGCGACACGGCCGACTACGGGGCTGCCAGCAGCGGCGTGACCGTCAACCTCGCCACCGGCACGGCCTCGGGCGCCGGGAGCGACACCCTCGCGCTGGTCGACGCCGTCGTCGGCAGCGGCAACAACGACACGCTGACCGCGTCTGCGACGGGGAGCACGCTCAGTGGCGGCGCAGGCCTCGACCACCTGGTCGGTGGCGCGGGCGACGACCTGCTCGCAGGCGGCCCTGGCGACGACGTGCTCTCCGGAGGGGGTGCAGGAGTCGGGGGCAACGTACTCATCGGAGACGAGGGCAACGACCAGCTCCTGGGCGGGCCGGCCGACGACCGGCTGTACGGAGGCCCGGGCGACGACGCGCTGGACGGAGCCGGCGGCGCCATCAACACGCTCGACGGCGGTCCGGGTAACGACTCGCTCACCGGGGCCGGATCGGTCGACGCGGTCAGCTACGAGTTCGCGACCAACGGCGTGACCGTCGACCTGGCGGCGGGGACGGCGACAGGCGACGGGAGCGACGCCCTCACGAGCGTCGAGGGCGTCATCGGCAGCCCGTACGACGACACGATCACGGGTAGTGCCACCGGCGACCTGGTGCTCGCCGGGGCGGGGAATGACACGCTCATCGGCGGTGACGGGGACGACGCGCTGGCCCCTGGGACGGGCGACGACGTCGTCGACGGCGGGCTCGGGGCCAACGACTTCGTCGCTTACCTCGACAGCAGCAACGCCGTCGCTGTCGACCTCGTCGCCGGCACGGCGACCGGGAACGGTAGCGACACCCTGACCGGCGTCGAAGGGGTCAACGGCTCAGGCTTGGATGATGTGCTTTCCGGGGACGCCGGCGACAACTTCTTCTTCGCTGGTTCGGGGAACGACACCGTTGCGGGCGGCAAGGGGCGGGACGCGATCCTCTACGGCCAGGCGACCACGGGCGTCCACGTCGACCTGACAGCCGGGACCGCCACGGGTGAGGGCACGGACACGCTGTCCGGCTTGGAGGTGCTCGACGGGTCCGACTACGCCGACCAGCTCCTCGGCACCTCCGCCAACGACATCGTCTTCGGCGAGGACGGGGACGACCTGCTCGACGGCCGCGACGGCGTCGACTTCCTCGAGGGCAACAACGGCACGGACACCTGTCTCAACGGTGAGCTGGGACTTGCAACCTGCGAGTCCCTCGTCGCGGCTGCGAGCCCTGCCGGCGCGTCCGACGGAAACGGTGTCCCGGCTGTACTTCGGTCGAACCTGGCTCGATCGGCCCGGTTACTCCTGCTCAGCAGCCAGCTCGGAGGGATGCGATGACCACCTGCGGTCTGCACCAGCGCGTCGCGCACAAAGCGGCCGTGACCGCCGTCGCGCTCCTGCTCCCGGCGGCGTCGGTGCTCGCCCTCGCGCCAGCCCAGCGCGACACGGTGCCAGCTGCGGCGGCCGCAGCCGCGCCCCGAAGCGAGGGCAACGACCAGGTGGAGCGCGACAAGTGGTGGCAGGGCAGACATGCTGGTGTCAGCGCGAAGAAGTACATAGCGGCCCAGAAGCAGGCTGCCCGGATCCGCTCGCAGTCCCTGGCTGTGAACGCTGCGGCCCTGCCGTTCCGATCGGTCGGGCCCAAGCCCCTCAGCGCCCCCGCCACCGGTGTCAGCTGGGCGTACGGCGGGAGCCTGCCCCTGTCAGGTCGGGTGAACGTGATCACGCCGGACCCGGTCCGGGGCGACACGGTCTACATCGGGTCGGACTTCGGCGGTGTCTACCAGACCACGAACGGCGGCCTGAACTGGACGCCAATCTTCGAGAACGCCCCTCTCGGCGCATCCCCGAAGATCGGTGCGATCGCCGTCGATCCCAACGACAGCAACACGATCTACGTCGGCACAGGTGACGCGTTCGACAACCGGAGCGTCAGCTACGCCACAGGTCTCTACCGCACCACCGACGCCGGCGGGCACTGGGCCCTTGTCGGAGGGACCCGGTTCGTGGGGTGCAACATCATCGGCATCGCGGTCCGCCGCGGTGACGGCAACGACATCGCGGTGGCCACCAACGGCCCTTACCTGAAGAGCTCCTGCGGTGGCAGCTTCGCGCCCGGCGTGCACCACACGGTCAACGGTGGCAGCAACTGGGCGAACACCTTCACCAACGCCCAGATGTCCTCGCTGGTCGCGGCACCGAACGCCTCAGGCGTGCTGTACGCCGCAGCGTTCAACTACGGGGCTATCAAGAGCTACGACTTCGGCGCGAGCTGGTACCGCGTGGGTGGGGGCCTGCCGAGCAGCGAGACCAGCGCGACCGCGTTCGGCCGCATCGCGCTCTCGGCGACGGCGGCGGCGTCGGGCGCCGGGGGACAGGCTGTCTATGCCGCTGTCGCCCTCTACACCGGCGGGCTGAAGGGCAACTACGTCTCCTACGACAGCGGCACGAGCTGGAAGCCCTTGTCGTACGTCGCGGCGACCAACGACAACTACCGGATGCCCTACTGCGGCGCCCAGAGCCGCGACGCGAACGGCTACGCCATCGCCGGCACCGGGCAGTGCAACTACGACCTCGCGATCGCCGGCGACCCGCGGGCGAACGCCAAGTTCGCGTCGGCCGGCAGCCTGCTGCACGGCTACCAGTCGGAGTACCCATACCTCATCGGCTGGTACTTCCCCGGCTACGGGAACTGCCCGCTGAGCGTGTCGGCCTCCTCGACGACCGACTGCCTGCACGTCGACATCCACGCCGTCACGTACGACGCCAGCGGACGCCTGTGGGTCGGCTCCGACGGCGGTGTGTGGCACTCAGCAGCGGTGAGCCCGTCGTTCACAACACGCCCGCTCTTCTACAACGTCAACCACAACCTGGCGAACCTCGAGCTCTACCCGGGCGCGGCGGGCACGCTCGCGGGTCCGCTCCTCAGCGGCGCGCAGGACAACAGCACGGTGATGCGCGGGACGGATGGCGTGTTCCGTATGACCGGTGGTGGTGATGGCGGCGGCAACGCGGCCCTTGCCAACGGCGTATCCCTGGTCAGCGCCAACTCGCTCGCCTTTGTGACGAAGGTGATCAACGGCTCAACATGCACGCAGAACGAGCGACCCCCCAGCTCGCTGGGTGCGGCGTTCGTCAGCGTGCTCACGGGGAGCCCGGCGAGCAGCACTGTGGCGTATTCCGCTACCAGCGCGGTGTACCGCACCACCAACGCCGCCACGACCGGCTGCGGAGGGACCAGCTGGACGGCGCTCAGCCAGGACTTCGGCTCGCGAGTGCTGACCGTGAGCGCGGCGTACGACGGCCAAACGGTGTACGCGTCCACCCAGAACGGGGGGCTCTACGCCACCAGTACGAGCGCACCGAGCACGTGGGCCGGCCGCTTCAGCGGGCTGCCCGCCAACTCTTCGCATCCGGTCACGGACATCGCCGTCTTCTCAGGCAACGCGAGCATCGCCTACGCGACGGTCGCCGGCACCGGCACCGCGCACGTGTACAAGACGACGAACGCCGGCGTGAGCTGGGCGTCCATCAGCGGCGACCTCCCCGACAGCCCGGCGAACGCGATCCTGCTCGACACCCGCACGAGCCCTTCGGCGATCTACGTCGGCACCGACAACGGCGTCTTCTGGACGACGGACGGCGGCCAAATCTGGAACAACACGAGCACCAACCTGCCCCCTGCGCCCGTCACCGACCTACTCCTGGACCCGACGGCGAACCAGGTGATCGCCGCCACCTACGGTCGCGGGTTCTATTCGGCACCCCCCGTGAGTGCCACGTCGACGTCGACCGGCCCGGCTAACGACGACCTGCTGAATGCGGCATCGCTCACGACCTTGCCCGCGAGCCCGGCGACGGTGAACACGAGCCAGGCCGGTGAGCAGAACGGTGAGCCGCTCGACCCCTCGTGCAGTGACTTCATGGGCAAGACCGTCTGGTACCGGTACGCCCCGACGACGGATACGAGCGTGACCGCGGACACCCTAGGGAGCACCTTCGACACGGTTCTGGTCGCCTACAAGGGCACGTCGCTCGCCGACCTGGTCGCCGTCGCCTGCGACGACGACAGCGGGGATGCGACCACGCGTACGTCGAAGCTCGCCCCGCTCGTCGCTCGCGCCGGCAGCACCTACTGGTTCCAGGTGGGTGGCTACCGCCAGCTCATGACCAACACGGCCTTCTCCGGCACCGCGGCGTTCCACCTGACCCCCGGAGGCCCGACCAACGACTTTTTCCGCGATGCACCTCTCGTGCCGACGACGACCTGGACCGCCCCTGCGGTGGTCACCACGGATGCAACCGTGGAGACGAACGAGAACGTCGACCAGAGCTGTTCGGAGTTCATGGGCAAGACGGTCTGGTACAGGATCACCCCGACCCAGACGTTCACGCTGGCGATCGACACCGCCGGCTCCACGTTCGACACCGTCCTTCGTGTGATGGAGGGAACAACGCTCGCAGGGCTTGTCGAGGTCGCTTGTAACGACGACGGGATCAGCGCCGGCGGCGCTTCGCGCATCGAGAGTGCGACCCTCCTCTCAGGGCACACCTACTACATCCAGGCGGGCGGGTGGACCCAGACGGCGGGTGGGGCCGCCGCGAGCGGAACGCTGAATCTGCACGTCGCCCCGTCGGGTCCCGGCAACGACGCGTTCGCCTCCGCGGTGCTG
The DNA here is from genome assembly GCA_046595815.1 of Mycobacteriales bacterium. Lineage (GTDB taxonomy): Bacteria > Actinomycetota > Actinomycetes > Mycobacteriales > SCTD01 > RYN-111. Next base: position 3,260 of record JBKJSN010000205.1, on the reverse strand, counting down.
CTGAGCGTCCCCGCGACGACGGGTCCGGTGAGCACGCTCAACGCGACGACGGAGACGAGCGAACCTGTCTCGCCGTCCTGCGCGGGGGGTGGCGCGATCGGCAAGACCTTGTGGTACAGGATCACCCCGGGTGGTAGTACGACGGTGACGCTGGACACGTTCGGGTCTGCCCATCTCGACGCGACCACCATGGACACAGTCCTCGTGCTCTACCAGGGAGCAGCGCTGAACGCGCTCACCCCGATCGGCTGCAGCGACGACGCCGGTGCCGCGGGAAGCACATCCCGGATCAGCAGCGTCGCGCTGACCGGCGGACAGACGTACTACGTGCAGGTCGGTGGCTTCGCAAACAACGCGACCACTGCCGCGGACGCCGGCAACGTCACCGTCCACCTCACGGCCGGGTAGGCGACCAAAACCTCAGGTGAAGGTGGCCGCTTCGATGACGAAGCGGTACCGGACGTCATAAGCGAGCAGCCCCTCGACGGCCCTAACCCGGCACTTGCGTGGCGTTGCGCCGTTCAGCCTTGCTTCACGCAGCAGCCGGGGTCCCGATGGCGTAACAGGGGCGGCAGGTAGCGCAGCATCAGCGACGACCACGTGAGGTGGGTAAGCGTCGGTGCCTGGATGCCGCCCGTGGCCTTGCGCTGCGCCGCGAACAGAGAACCCATGACGCCTGCGGCCAGCACGAGGGCGGGGTTGCGCGTCAAGCAGGTGACGGCCGTGTAGGTGGCGGTCGACAGCAGGACCGGGCTCTGGTCGCCGAGCACGTCGAACAAGGCCCCTCGGCTTCTGGCGGGTCCGCAAGGGCTTGCTCCCCGCAGCGTCGTCGGACGGACCGGCCTGAGCGGGACTAGCTCGACGCGGTCCGGTTGACCAGCGGGGTGTAGGTGCGGCAGGGCTGGTTGCGCAGGCTGGGGCAGGCCGGCTGCGGTGCAGTCACGGTCACCCCGGGTACGACGGGCAGCACCAGGCTCGAGGGCATCGAAGGTGCGAACTCGACCGAGACCTGGGCAGTGCCTGACGGGACCGTCTCGCTGAAGGACCACACCGGCTGGCTGCCGTTCGGCGCTGCGATGGTGACGCGGATGCGCGTGCCGGCGCGGTAGGCATGCCCCTGGTAGAAGAGCGGGATGACGACCTTGACGAACCGGTTGCGCGGCATGGGTCGCGCATCACGCGAGGCGAAGCTGGGGACCGGTTCGAGCAGGGTGCTCGGGTGGCCGAAGACGGTGTGCGAGCCGGTGGCCAGGGCGCGCTCGCTCGCCCGGAGCCAGCCGTTCTGCACGAAGGTCTCCTTCCCACTCGGGTCCACCTCGCTGATCGTGGCCTGCAGGTCGACGTCGGGGGTCGAGGACCGGATCCACGCGGTGACCGCACCCGCGCCGACGACCGTGGTCGTCGTCGCGAGCGGGGCCGACAGGTAGGACACCGCCGTACCTTCCGGGTTGGGCTTCCAGTTCCACGACCACTGACTGGCGTTGCCCCACAACCCGCCGGTGCCCGAGCCGCCGGTGTAGTTCGTGAGCGGCAGGGCCTTGGCGTCGGAGGTGTAGTAGTCGATCCCCTTCGCGGTCGGCCGGGCGTCGGTCATCGACCCCTGTGGGCCGAAGTACCAGGTGCGGGCCGTGGTCCCCGGGACGGGGAAGGTGGAGAAGGACGCCTCGAACGCGGCGTACGGGTCGCCGGGTCGGCCCGCCATCGCGGGCCCCTTTCCGGCGCCGTTGTTGAACAGCACTCTCACCTGGGGGAGGGCCTCGAAGGCCTTGAGCGCATCGGCGTACGTCGGGATCTGCCAGATCGGATCTGGCGGCATCACGATCGCGCTGTCCTCTATGCCCATGGCCTGGTTGTAGATGACCGGAGACGCGGCCGCGGTGACGGCGGCGTACTGCGAGGGCGGCAACTTCGCGACGTACAGCTGGAGGAAGTCATACCAGCGCACGTACGTCGCGGGGTCGATCGAGTCGATGTGCGTGCCGTTGGTGAAGGTGAACCACTTCTTCTTGGTGCCGGTGAAGCGGTGGACCAGGTTGGCGCAGTGGCCGCCGGTCTGCTCGTCCTGCCACTGGCAGGCCATGAACGTCGGCACCTTGATCTTGTCGACGAAGGTGATGGGGCTGATGGAGTCGATGTACGCGCGGTTGTCGTAGTGCGAGTTGTCGCGGATCGACTTCATGAGGTCCTGCGCCTCACCGTGCAAGGACTGGTTGGCCTTGCAGGTCTGGTCGCCGGCCTGGATGCGATCCCACGCCCACGCCTGCCCGCGCCCCGGACCGGAAGGCTGTCCCTCCTGCTGCCGCTCCTTGGCCCACGCGACGGCGAAGCCGGTGTTGAGGACGCCGCCGGGGTAGAGCGTGGTCGGGGTGGTGTCCAGGACCGACAGCGGCGAGATCGCGGCGAGGCTCGGGGGCTGGGTCTTCGCGGTGAACAGCTGGCTGATGCCGCCGTAGGAGATGCCCATCATCCCGACCTTGTTGCCCTTGACCCAGCTCTGGCGGGCGACGGTCTCGACGATGTCGTAGCCGTCGAGGCTCTGCAGCGCCTCGAAGAAGTTGAACGCGCCGCCCGAGCAGCCGGTGCCGCGCATGTTGATGTCGACGACCGCGAAGCCCATCGCGTTGGCCAGCACGGCCAGGCCGCTCTGCGGGCCTGACGGGCGCGCGTAGCCGTAGCCGGAGTACTCGATGAGTGTGGGGTACGGCGGGGCGAAGACCGGACCGGCCGGGATCGTCACGTCGGGGGTGCCGAGGCTGGCGGGCCTGGTGGGCGGGTGCACGGTGTAGGCGAGCTTGGTGCCGTCGCGGGTGGTGAGGTAGCCGTACCCCTTCATCGGGATCGACTGCTTGTAGAAGCTGGTGGTCCAGGGCGTGTTGGCGTCGGTGTGCACAGCGACCGGGGTGGAGGTGGTGCTGCCGACACGAAGCCGGTAGCCATTGCCCGGCTTGACGTCGTAGAACAGGACGCCACCCTCGGCGGTGGCAGTCTTCGCCTGGAGCGTCCGGCCGCGACCGTCCAGCAGAGCGACCTTGGTGCGAGGGGCCAGGTCTGTTGCGTAGACCTGCTCGACGCTGCCGTGCGCGATGACGGGCGCCGACGCTGCCTGCGTGCTGGTCACGGCGACGGTGCCGGCAACGAGGGCTGCGGCGATGGTGACCCTGGCAACTGCTGAGCGCATGGATGGTCCTTCCGAGGGGGTTCATAGCGTCTTCCACGTTTCCCTCGCGTTTCCTGCCTCCTGCCTCCCGCGGAAGTGTCGG
>JBKJSN010000073.1:0-17562 GCA_046595815.1 Mycobacteriales bacterium | reverse complement strand
GTCCTCGTACTGCACGGAGTCGAAGATGTAGAACTCCGCCTCGGCGCCGAAGAACGCGGTGTCGGCGATGCCGGTCGTCTTCAGGTACGCCTCCGCCTTCTTCGCGATGTTGCGCGGATCGCGGGAGTACGCCTCACCGGTCAGCGGGTCGTGGATGAAGAAGTTGAGGATCAGCGTCTTGCGCACGCGGAACGGGTCGAGCCGGGCCGTGGTCGGGTCCGGGAGCAGGAGCATGTCCGACTCGTGGATCTCCTGGAACCCGCGGATCGAGGACCCGTCGAAGCCCAGGCCGTCGGTGAAGACGTCCTCGTTGAAGGAGCTGACCGGCACCGTGAAGTGCTGCATGACGCCGGGCAGGTCACAGAAGCGCACGTCGACCATCTCGACGGCTTCCTTCTTGATGTAGCTGAGCACCTCGTCGGCGGTGGTGAACACGTCGTCCCTTCCGAAGCTGATCTCGTTCGTGTCACGGACGTTAGTGATGCGGTGTGACCCGCCTATGTCCCGTGTGTTTCACCGGGGTAACGCGACCCCCAAGACCCGGTACGGCGAAGGCTAGCCTCTTGGCATGGCGCGCTGGACAGGTACCTGGCTCTCAGGCCCCGAGCACACCCTCGGCGAGCTTCGCAACCCCGAGGTCTGGCCGGGGTCGCGGCTGGGACTTCCGCGTCAAGGCACGGGCAGCGTGGCCCCCTTCAGCGCCCGCGCCTTCGCCTTCACGGTGGATCTGATCGTCAGCGCGCTCGCGTCTGGCCTGATCATCGCCTTCGTGCAGGACCCCAGCGGCGCCCAGCGCCAGGGCGCGGCGTACGCCGTTCTCGCGCTCGAGCACGTGCTGCTCGTGGCGCTGACGGGCCAGACGCTTGGCATGCGGCTGCTGGGACTGCGGGTGGTGCGGTTGTCGGACCCGACCCGGGTGCCGGGCATGGTCGCGGCGCTGCTGCGGACGGTTCCGCTGCTGCTCACCGTCGGGCTTGCGGGCTTCTTCGGCCGGGATGGTCGTGGCCTGCACGACCACCTCGCCGGCTGCGCCGTCGTCCGTGACTAACGGGGACTAACGGGGACTAACGGGGACTAACGGACCTTGCCGCGGGGCACGCGGGTCGGCATCGGGCCCTTCGGGAGCGGCATCGCGCCTGAGGCCGCCCGCATGGCCTTGAGCCGCTTGTCGAGCGCGTTGACGACGGCCGGCTTGATGTTGCGGGGGAGCTTGGCGAAGTGCTTCTCCAGTCCGCGCAGCGAGACCTGGCCGTCCGCATCACCGATCGTCACGTCGTAGATCGGGGTGTCTCCCACCAGGCGGGAGAGCGCGCGCTTTTCGTTGGCGACCAGCCCGCGCAGCCGATTCGGGTTGCCCTCACCGACCAGCACGACACCGGGACGGCCGATGACGCGGTGCACCAGGTCCTGCTCCTTGTTGAACTGCACGGCAGGGGTGACCCGCCAGTTGCCGCGCATGTTCTGCAGCACGGCAGCGGCCGCACCGAGCTGGCCCTCGACCTGGCTGTACGCGGTGCGCTGCACCCGCCGACCGAAGACGACGGCGGCAGCCAGCGCCGAGAACGGCAGCCCGAAGACCGTCAGGTAGACGGGGTGGCCCGAGACGACGCCGATGCCGATCATCACGACCAGCGAGATCACGAAGACGCTGATGACCAGCGGCAGCATCTTCGGGTCGGCCTTGCGCGTCATGGAGAACGCGAGCTTGACCTGCGCCCACTTCTCCCGGCGCGAGGGGCCGGCCTTGACGGCCTTGGTCTTCTTCGAGCGTCGTCCCAGGAGTGCCATGGGACGAAAGGTTAGTTGCCCTTGGCCGCACGCCTGGCGGCGCGGGCCTCGCGCTCGACAACATCGGCCGCCTCGGCCTCGGCGAGGGTGGGTGCGGTGCCCCCGGCGGAGGCCGGGATCCACCAGGTGTCAGCGCTGTCGCGGGGCTGCCCGCCGTACGTGCTGCGCGCCTCGACAAGCAGTGCCTGCATGCGCGACTTGAGCTCTTCTGTCGCCGCGGTGGGGTCCCCAGCGGGCGTGTACGGCTCCCCGAGAACCACGCGGATCTCGGTGCCGCGGCGCAGGTCCTTCGGGCGGTTCTTGGTGAGCACCCGCTGGCTGCCCCAGACCACTGCAGGAAGGACAGGTACGCCGGCCTCCTGGGCCATGCGCACTGCGCCGCTTTTGAAGTGCTTGAGCTCGAAGCTCTGGGAGATGGTCGCCTCGGGGAACACCCCCACCAACTCGCCGGAGCGCAAGGCCGTCACGGCGGCGCGGTAGCTGTCGGATCCTGCCTCGCGATCCACGGCGATGTGCTTCATCCCTCGTAGCACCGAGCCCAGGCCCGCCTTGTCGAAGACCTCGCGCTTTGCCATGAAGCGGATGTAGCGCTTCTTCGGTCGGAAGGCGTACCCGACCAGGGCAAAATCGAGATAACCGATGTGGTTCATCGCCACGACAGCGCCGCCGCTGGCGGGCACGTGCTCCTCGCCGGTGATGTGGAACCGCAGGCCGAGGGCGCGGAAGGCGCTGCGCACCAGTCCGATGACGGGGAGGTACACGGGCTCGGCCATGCCCCTCACGCTAGTGCCCCCTCACCGCTGCCGTCGTGAGGCGCCGACCATGGACTTTGGTCCCGGTGATCGTTGCGCCGTTCGGCCGGCAATTCGGGTCCTTGTGCCCCTTCTAACCCCTCCTGAAGGGTCATGCCCCCGCGCGAATTCGCGAGGGAACCTGACGAGGTGCACCGCACCTCATCCCCCACGCTGACCGCGACCGCCTTCGCGGTCTTTGGTGCTGTCAGCGTGCTGCCCTTGTGGGCGCTTCCAGCTGCAGTCGCCCAGGGAGTTGCCGCAGCCATGCACGCGGTGGCCATCCTGACAGCAGGGCTTCTCATGCTCCGGTCGGCTGGCCGGGGCGACCCGGCTCAACGCCGCTCCAGGCTGCTCTTCGCCGCTTCGATGGGCGCTGCCGCGGCCTCCGCGGTCATCAGCGTCGGCTACGTGCTCGTGCTCGGAAAGTTGCCGGTCCCCTCCTTCGTCGATCCTGTCGCCCTGCTGTGGGTGCCCTTGGCCGCCTGCGGGTTGTGGCTGCTCCCCAGCGGGGACGACAAGCCCCTCCCGCGGCACCGATTGCTCGCGGACGGCGCGGTTTCAGGCTCTGCGCTGCTGTTCGCCAGCTGGCTACTCGTGCTCAAGCCCATTGCTGCTGATGCGAACTGGCACGGCCTGGCCAAGGTCGTGCAGCTCGGGTACCCCCTGACCGACGTGGTCATCATCACCATGGTGTTCGCCGTGGTGCCGCGTGTACGAGGCGACCAGCGCGTGTTCCTGAACGCGATTGCTGTGGGTCTGCTCCTGATCGCGGTGGCGGACTCCGGTACTGCCTTTAGGTTCGCCCAGGCCGGAGCGCTGAGCTTCGGCTGGCCCGATGCCGTCCTCCAGGCTGCCCTGGTGACGTTGATCTACGCCGCTCAAGTGGAGGGGCCTGGTGGGCGCGGGGCACGACCGGTGGTGACCAGGACCGACCACCTTGTCCCCTTCGCAGGACCGGCCCTCGGGATGGCCGTCGCCGTCTGGTACGCCGTGTCGGGCGGCCAGATGGGTCCGTCCGAGATCATCCTCGGCGTGCTCATGATGAGCGCCGTGGTGGTGCGGCAGATCGTCTTCGTCCGAGAGATCTCGATCGTGGCTGAAGGGCACCGGCACGCAGCTGGCCATGACGGGCTGACGGGGCTGCCCAACCGGGTGGCCTTCATCGAGCGCCTCACCCACCAGCTCGGCGAGCCCACTGACGGGGTGGCCGTCGTCATCATCGACCTAGACGGCTTCAAGACCATCAACGACAGCCTCGGGCACGACTGTGGAGACCGGGTGCTCGTGGACTTCGGGCGATCGCTTTCACGGGCCGCCCCCGGTCACCTCGTCGCCCGGCTGGGCGGGGACGAGTTCGCCCTGCTCGTCGTCGCCGACGATCCTGAGGCTGAGGCTGAGCGGATCGCCCGCAGCGTCACGCGGTTGCCCATGCCTGGCGCCGGGGGCCTGATGCTCACCTGCAGCGCCGGCATCAGCGCGGTCCGTCCCGACGACGGTCCAGCCGATGTGCTCAGACGCGCGGACCTCGCGATGTTCTGGGTCAAGCGCTCGCCGTACATGCGGATGGCGATCTTCGACGAGCTCATGGCCGAGCGTGCGGACCGGCGCAGCGTGCTCATGGCGCAGCTGGCCGGGGCGGCCGATCGTGGGGAGTTGCGCCTCGTTTACCAACCGGTCTACCGGCTGGCGAACCACGATCTGGCTGGCGCTGAGGCGCTGCTGCGTTGGCGCCACCCGGTGCTCGGGGAGGTGCCGCCGGATGAGTTCATCCCCCTGGCGGAGGAGAACGGACAGATCACGGAGATCGGCGCGTGGGTGCTCGACACCGCGCTTGCCCAGGTCGCCTCCTGGCGTCGGGAGGGTCGGCTGCTCCCGCAGCTGCTCGTCAACGTCTCCACGGCTCAGTTCAACGAGGACCTGCCAGAGCAGGTCGAGTTGGCGCTGCGCCGCCATGGGCTCCCGCCACAGTGCCTGGTGCTGGAGATCACCGAGGGTCAGGTCCCGGGCCTGATGGCGAACTCTGCCGTGCAGCAGCTGCGAACCAGAGGGGTGCGGGTCGCCATGGACGACTTCGGCTCCGGTTACTCAAGCCTCGCGCAGCTCGCGCGGCTGCCGGTGGACATCTTGAAGATCGACAGGGAGTTCATCAACAACATTGACGTGCTCTCAGGCCGGCACGTGCTAGACGCGGTGGTGACCCTTGCCCGTGCCCTCGGTCTGGAGACGGTTGCCGAAGGGATCGAGGATGTCGAACAGGCGGCCAGCGCCGCCCGGTGTGGCATCGACTACGCACAGGGCTACCTGTACTCCCGACCGATCGGTCCCGACGAGCTTGGGGCGTGCTTGCCCACGCCGGCCGTCCCGGCAACGCGGTCGGATCAGCATGACGCGAGCCTGTCCGTCGCTGCGGAGTGACTGGCTGGCTCAGCGGGCGCGGGCCGTTCGCTCAGGGGTGCGCACAGCGTGATCCATGGCCCGTTCGGCCTCGCGGCGCGCGCGTGCCCTGACAGCGTCCTCGGACACGGCGGACCAGGCGTTGCGGCGGGCGGCGCCCTGGCCGCCGTGGGGGAGCAGGGCAAGGGTCAGGTTCTGGAACGTGCCCGCGGTGCGGGCAACAGCGATGAACGGGGGAAACGTCACGCCGGCCTCCTAGGGTCTCGCTCTCCAGAGTCGGTGGCCTGTGTAACGCCAGCGTGACCTGAGGGTGAAGAGTCGGGGTCCATCGGCTCACTGCGAGCTGCCAGCGCCTGCTCGAACAGCCGCCCTGCCCGGTACGACGAACGCACCAGCGGCCCGGACATGACCCCGGCGAAGCCGAGCTCGAGCGCCTCCTCGCGGAGCTCGACGAACTCCTCCGGCTTGACCCAGCGCTCGACGGGGTGGTGCCGGGTGCTCGGCCGCAGGTACTGCGTGATCGTGACCAGCTCGCACCCGGCATCCACCAGGTCCTGCAGCGCCTCACTGACCTCCTCGCGGGTCTCGCCCATGCCGAGGATGAGGTTGCTCTTGGTCACCAGCCCCGCCGCGCGTGCCTGCGTGAGGACGTCCAGCGACCGGTCGTAGCGGAACCCCGGACGGATGCGGCGGAAGATGCGCGGCACCGTCTCCACGTTGTGGGCGAGCACCTCCGGCAGGCTGCTGAAGACCTCTGCGAGCTGGTCGGGCTTGGCGTCGAAGTCCGGGATGAGCAACTCGACCTTCACGTCCGCAAGGGCGGCGTGGATCAGGCGGACCGTCTCGGCGTACAGCCAGGCGCCGCCGTCGAGGAGGTCGTCGCGCGCGACGCCGGTGATGGTGGCGTACCGCAGGCCCATGGTGGCGACGGACTCCGCGACGCGGCGAGGCTCGTCGGTGTCATACGCGGCGGGCTTTCCGGTGTCGATGTTGCAGAAGTCGCAGCGGCGGGTGCACTGGTCGCCGCCGATGAGGAACGTCGCCTCGCGGTCCTCCCAGCACTCATAGATGTTGGGGCAGGCCGCCGCTTCGCAGACGGTGTGCAGCCCCTCGCTCTTCACGAGCGCCTTGAGCGAGGTGTACTCCGGGCCCATTACCGCGCGGGTCTTGATCCACGGCGGCTTCTTCTCGATCGGCGTGGCGGCGTTGCGCACCTCGAGGCGCAGCAGCTTCCGTCCCTCGGGTGCGGTCATCCGGGGTCCCCGCGGAAGCGTGAGCGCAGCGAGCGCTTTCGTGGGGTGGTCGTCACGCACTTAGGCTAACTGTCGTGCGCATGCTCTACCTCCGGGTCTCCGACGTCCCTGCCATCGAACGCGACCCCGATGTGGCCGCGCAGTGGTTCGCCGACGGCGACCCCCTCGACCTCGGGACGGCGTGGCACGGACTGCACGTGCTGCTCAACGGTTCCGCATGGGGTGGCTCGCCTCCGCTGTTCGACGCCGTGCTCGGTGGGACCCCTATTGGGGACCCCACGTCGTACGAGCCGGTGCGCTTCGTCTCGGTGGAGCAGGTCGAAGCGGTCGCCGAGGCGATGCCCACGGCTGAGGAGCTCATCCCGCGCTTCACCCACAAGGCGATGAAGCTGGCGGAGGCCTACCCGGACAGCGCCTGGGAGTCACCGACAGTGCTGACCGACCTGCTGCTCCCGCCCTACCGGCAGCTGGTGGAGCTGTTCACCGACGCGGCGGCGGCAGGCGATGCGGTGCTCATCACCCTCGACAGGGGCTGAGATGGACTTCCGGGTCTTCACCGAGCCGCAGCAAGGCGCGACGTACGACGAGCTGCTCCGGGTCGCGCAGGCCGCCGAGGAACTGGGGTACGACGCGTTCTTCCGCTCCGACCACTACCTGACCATCGGCGGTGACGGTGGCGTCGGGTCCACTGACGCGTGGGTCACCCTCGCCGGGATCGCGCGCGAGACCTCGCGCATCCGGCTGGGCACCCTCGTGACGCCGGCGACGTTCCGCCTGCCCGGACCGCTGGCCATCTCCGTCGCCCAGGTCGACCAGATGTCCGGAGGTCGCGTCGAGCTGGGCCTCGGCACCGGCTGGTACGACGGGGAGCACGCCGCTTACGGGATCCCCTTCCCGCCGCTGGGGGAGCGCTTCGAGCTCCTCGAGGAGCAGCTGCAGATCGTCCGCGGGCTCTGGGCCTCGGACGGCCCGTTCACCTTCGAGGGGTCGCACTACCGGCTGGTGGACAGCCCGGCACTGCCCAAGCCGGTGCAGCGCCCTGGCCCGCCGATCGTCATGGGCGGGTTCGGTGCTCGGCGTACCCCGCGGCTCGCGGCGACGTACGCCGACGAGTACAACGTGCCGTTCCACACGCTGGAGGAGACGGCGCAGGCCTTCGAGCGGGTCCGTGCGGCGTGCCTGGTCACGGGTCGCGACGTGCGGCTGTCGGCTGCTCAGACGATCGCCGTGGGCCGGGACGACGCTGAGGTGGCCCGACGTGCCGCCGCGATCGGGCAGGACGTCGCGGGCCTGCGGGAACGCGGCCTCGGCGGGACCGTCGCGGAGGTCGTGGACAAGCTCGGCCGCTTCGCGTCGGCGGGCGCGACCCGCGTCTACCTGCAGACGATGGACCTGTCCGACCTCGACCACCTCGCGCTCATTGCGCAGGAAGTTGTCCCCCAGCTCAGCTGAGGGGTTCCAGCACGACGGCGTCGCCGGGACGCACGACGCCTTCGCCCACCACGCTTGCGTAGACCCGACTGCCGGCAGGCCGTATCTCGTGCGACATGCGCCGGAACCCGCCGTCGCTGAACCACTGCGCGTTCTTCGCGCACGGGATGGCGTACGACGAGACCTGGAGCAGCGCCTCCCCGACCTGCAGCCGGACGCCGGGCGTGAGCGCAGCCCAGTCGAGCCCGCGCACGGTGACGTTCTCGCCCGCGCTCCCGTAGGCGATCGGGTGGCCCTCGCCAGCAAGGTCGTCGACGACCTCGGCCGACCACAGGCAGACGGCTTGCCAGGGCCGCCCGTGGTTGCGGCGGTCGTGCTGGCCGTCGCCGACGGCTCCGTTGCGGGTCAGGTGGAGCTCGGCGACAGGGAGCTTGGGCACGCCGCCGCTCGACGTGCTCAGCTGCGCGACCGCGCCCTGCTGGGTCGGCGTGCGCGCGTGTGCGGCTCGTCCGGCGAGATGCAGCCCATGCATGAGAGTGTGCACGGCTTGCGGGTGCCGGCCCTCGCGCGGCAGCCCAGCCTCGAGCCCGGCGGCGCCGGTGGCCACGGCGAGGGCTGGCGCCGCGAGCAGAGTCGTCTCGAGGTCCTCGTCGGACCACAGGTCCAGGTCGAAGCCGCACTCGTCGCAGGTCACGTCGCGAACGCTAGTGCCGAACTGCCTTGCGGTCAGGCATGTTTCTAACGCTGCATGAAGGCGTCTTGCGCGACGGCGATCGCGCCGGCCACCCGCCAGTCGAAGGCATCGTCCTGCACCTCGACGCGGTAGATGTCACGAAGCTTCATCTGCCGATCGATGGTGGCGAGCACGTGCCCGCGGTCGATGACGTCGAACTCGACGGCGAACAGCGGGAGGTCGATGAACCGGCGGATCAGCGCCTTCCAGACCGTGCGCTCCTGGCACAGCAGCTGGCGACCGTCCGCGGTGGTGACTTCGTACGTCGAGCGCAGCAGGGAACTGCCGAAGTTCTTCTTCATCGTGGCGAGCACCGAGCCGTCGGCGGCGTGGATGTCGTAGGTCGCGTTGAGCTCCATCATGCTCCGCGCGCCCATCGTGAAGGCGATCTCGGTCTTCGCGTCGTTTGCGTAGAACGTGATCTTCTCCTTGAGCGCCATCCGCTTCTGCTCGGCGTACCCGAGCACCTGCTCGGTGCCGTTGTGGAAGCCGATCAGGTCGTAGCGGTTCTGCAGGGGGGTGAAGCGCTGGCGCAGCTCAAGGGCGTAAGGCATCAGGCAAAACTACTTCAGGCGCTCGGTGAAGAAGGCAAGGACTCGCTGGACGCTGGCCTGGTCGCGGTGCTCGGTCAGCACCGAGTGCCCCCTGCCGGGGAGCTCCACCGCGAGGAACCCTTCGCCGAACTCCCTGCGAAGGGTCTCGAACCGGGACCCGATCGCCGGATCCCCCTTGTAGCGCAGGCCGAGCACGGCGCACCCCGCTGCCACCTTGTCCTTGACCACGCCGAGGTCGGCAGGGGAGAGGTTGAGGTCGCCGCGCAGTGCGGGCGTGACGGGGAAGGGCATCGACGGCTGGCTCAGGACCGGCGCCACGACGGGTCCGGTCACCATCATCCCCAAGGCGAAGCCCCCGCTGAAGCACATGCCGAGCGCCCCGACTCCTGGCCCACCGAGCTCTTTGTGGAGCTCGTCGGCGAGGGCGCCGAGCCACCGGGTGATCGGGCTCGTGCGGCCGGCCCGGAGCGACACGAACTCGCTGGAGACGCAGATCTGCCGCAGCGCGCTGGCTACGTTGCGCAGCCCCATCGGCTCACCTGGGGTGCCGAGCAGGGACGGCATGACAACGGTGAACCCAGCCGCCACCACCTCCTCGGCGAAGGCCTGCACCTTCGGGGTGATGCCCGGCACCTCGTGCACGATCACGACCCCCGGGCCGCTTCCGCGCCGGTACGTCGGGAAGCTCCTGCCTTCGTGCTCGAAGCTGCTCTCGTCCCACCCCGTCAGCGCTGTCATGCCGCCGGACGCTACTGCCCCGCCGGCCTGCCGACCGCACTTGTCTCGCGAACAGTCGGTTCCTTGGCCATGAGGCCGGCCGTCGCACGAGCGAGCAGCGACGGGAGCCGCTCCTCCAACAGGGGCAGCACCGAGGAGACCGGCACCGGCCGGCCCAGCTCGGCCGACAGGGTGGTCACGGTCACGTCGCGAAGGCCGCAGGCCACGATGGCGTCGTACGGCGTGAGGCTGTTGTCGCAGTTGAGGGCGAAGCCGTGCATGGTCACGCCGCGCGCCACCCGGATGCCTATCGCCGCGACCTTGCGCTGCCCGTCGACGGTCCAGACTCCCGACCGCCCATCGACGCGGGTCGTCGGCAGCCCGAGGTCGGCGCAGACCTCGATCAGCACCTGCTCGAGGCGGCGCACGTAAGCGACCACGTCGATCGGGTCGGCGAGCCGCACGATCGGGTACCCCGTGATCTGCCCCGGCCCGTGCCAGGTGATCTTCCCGCCGCGGTCGACGTCGACCACCCGGGCGCCGTCGGCCGGTCGCTCCCAGGCCTCGGTCCGCTTACCGGCGGTGTAGATGCCCTCGTGCTCCAGCAGCAGGACGACATCGCCGAGCGTCCCGTCCACCACGGAGGCGTGCAGGCGCTGCTGCAGGGCCCAGGCATCGTCGTACGCGACCTGACCCAGCCGCCGGATCTCCACCCCGCCAGCGTACGGCGGGCAGCTCAGGTCAGGGCGACGGCCAGAGCTGGGCCGAGCTCGGGGTGGGTGAAGGTGAACCCTGACTCCTGCAGCACGGCCGGCACCACCCGCTGACTGCCGAGCGCCTCGTCGGCGAGCCCACCGGCGGCGAGGCGCACCACCGGGCCGGGTATGCCCAGGGGCCAGGTCGGCCGGTGCAGCGACTTGCCGAGTGCCTTGGTCAATGCGGCGTTGGTCACCGGCGTCGGTGACACGAGGTTCACCGGCCCCTCGACGGAGGTGGTGAGCAGGTGGCGCACCGCGGCGGTCCAGTCCGACAGCGCGATCCATGACAGGTACTGCTTGCCGTTCCCGACCGGGGCGCCGAGGAACCCCTTGACCAGCGGAACCAAGCGCTGCAGGAGCGGGTCGCGCACCCCGTCGATCGATCCGATCACGACTCCGGTCCGCAGAACCGCGAGCCGGGTGTGGCCGCGCGCCGGCGCCGTCGCGGCCTCCCACTCCACGCACACATCGGACAGGAACCCCTCGCCCCTGCCCGCGGTCTCGGGGAGGAGCTCAGAACCCCGGTCGCCGTAGAAGCCGATCGCGCCGCCCGACAGCAGCACCGGCGTGCCGGCACCGGCCACGGCCCGCGCCACCGCAGCGGTCGTGTCCACCCGGCTGCGCCGGATGACCTCCTTGTACGCCGGGGACCACCGCTTGTCACCGACCCCGGCACCCGACAGGTGCACTACGGCGTCGAGGTGGGCCAGGGCGTCGGGGGCCAGGTCTGCGCCGTCCCACGTGCGTTCGCCCGGCTCCTGCACCGGCCGACGGACGAAGCGCACCACTTGGTGCCCGTGCTGGTGCAGGTGCCTGGTCAGCGCCGTACCCAGAAACCCTGACGATCCGGTGATGCCGACCTGCACGTGCGTCTCCTTCAGGGGGTGAGCGCGGCGGCGAAGACCGCCGCAGCGAAGGTGGCGTCGCCGTCGACGCTCACCTCGTCCAACTTGCGCCTGCCCCACAGCAGCAGGTTCAGGTCCGGAGCTGTGGCCCGCACCAGGACTGCCGGTCCGTCGCCGGTGACGACAGGCCAGGTCCGCGTGCCATCGTCGATCACCACCGTCCCGGCAGGGACGGTCGTCCACCCCGCGCCCAGCTGTCGGGGGACGAAGAACGTCACGACCTCGTCGATGCCGTCGCGCGCGATCACCGGGTCGATCGCATGCTGGGCGACGTCCCAGCGGTGGATCGAGACCTCCTGCAGCTGACGCCGCCGCCAGAACCCAGCGGTCCGGTCCGCGCGGTCGAACGTCCAGCAGGGCGCGTCCTGCGGCAGCTCGCGCAACCGGCTCACCATCGCGGTCGCCGCGTCGACGTAGTCCTGCGGCGTGGCCGGCTTCTCGTCGTACGGCGGGGGGCTGGCGCCGTCGAGCGCAGCCCAGGCCCAGCGGTGCACGGTGGTGAGGTGGGCGGTGAGGTCCGCGACGGTCCAACCGGGGCAGGACGGGACCGGGTCGGACGGGTCCGCGGCGCGCAGGGCCGCGCCCATCGCGACCACCTCGCCCTCGAGCGCAGCGAGGTGATCCACCCCGACTAGAGCCCGAGCTCGGCTGCGAAGTCGCCCTGCTCCAGGCGGTCCTTCATCGTGGACAAAAAGCGCGCGGCGTCAGCGCCGTCGACGATCCGGTGGTCGTAGGTCAGTGCGAGGTAGACCATCGAGCGGACCGCGACGACCTCACCGAGGGCGGGGTCGTTCACCACGACCGGGCGCTTGACGACCGCGCCCGTGCCGAGGATGCCGACCTGCGGCTGGTTGATGATCGGGGTGTCGAACAGCGCGCCGCGTGAGCCGGTGTTGGTGATCGTGAACGTGCCGCCGCCGAGTTCATCGGGCGTGACCTGGTTGGTGCGGGTGCGCTCGGCAAGGTCAGAGATCTTGCGGGCGACGCCGGACAGGTTCAGGTCGCCGGCGCCACCGATGACGGGCACGAGCAGGCCGCGCTCGGTGTCGACAGCGATGCCGAGGTTGACGTCCTCGTGGTAGGTCACCGTGCCAGCCGCCACGTCGAGGCTGGCGTTGACCATCGGGTGGGCCTTGAGCGCCTCGATCGCGGCGAGGGTGAAGAACGGCAGGAAGCTGAGCTTCACGCCCTCGCGGGCCTCGAAGTCGCGCTTGGCGGCGTCACGGAGCTTGGCGATGTTGGTGACGTCGGCCTCGAGGACCGTGGTGAGCTGGGCGCTGACCTGGAGCGACTCGACCATGCGGGCGGCGATCACCTTGCGCAGTCGCGACAGCGGCTCGGTGCGACCCCGCAGCGCTGCGGCCGGGGAGGCCGCGACAGGGGCAGCGGCAGCGGCAGCGGCAGCGGCCGGTACGGCGGGAGCCGCAGCCACCGGCGCGGCGGGTGCCGGAGCGGCGGGTGCCGGCGCGGCCGCCACGGGGGCAGCGGGTGCCGGGGCCGACGCGATCGGAGCGGACGCGGGCGCGGGAGCGGGAGCCGGGCTGTCCGGCGCGGAGACGCCTGCGGCGTCGAGGACGTCCTGCTTGCGGATGCGGCCGCCCACACCGGTGCCCTGGATGGCGCCAAGGTCGACGCCGTGCTCGGCCGCCAGCTTGCGCACGAGCGGCGTGACGTAGGCGTCGCCGTTGCCGTCAGCCGCCGGAGCAGCGGCGGCGACAGGCGCGGGCGCGCTGAAGACCGGCGTGGTGACAGGAGCCTCGACGTGCGCAACGGGGGGTGCAACCGGCGCCGGCGTGGGCGGGGCAGCCGCAGGTGCGGCTGCGGGCTCGGGAGCAGGCGGCGCGGCGGCCGGCGCGGGCTCGGGCTCGGGCTCGGGCTCGGCGGCGGGCGCAGGCTCGGCCGCAGCGGGCGCCGCGCCGCCTTCGTCACCGATCACGGCGAGCTCGACGCCGACCTCGACGGTCTCGTCCTCCTGCACCTTGATGGAGGTCAGGATCCCCGCAGCGGGCGAGGGGATCTCGGTGTCGACCTTGTCGGTCGAGACCTCGAGCAACGGCTCGTCGACCGCCACGGCGTCGCCGACCCGCTGGCTCAAGCAGGTGACGGTGCCCTCGGTCACGGACTCCCCGAGTGCGGGCAGCGTGACGGAGGTGGACTCGCCACCACCACCGGCGGGCTTCTCCTCGGCGGCGGGTGCAGCCTCCGCAGCGGGTGCCTCCGCAGCGGGTGCCTCCGCGGCGGGTGCAGCCTCGGCAGCGGGCGCCTCCTCGGCAGCGGGTGCCTCTTCGGCGGGTGCTTCCTCGGCAGCAGGCGCGTCGTCGGAGCCGCCACCCTCGCCGGCCTCACCCACGACGGCCAGCACGGCGCCGACCTCGACCGTGTCGTCCTCGTTGGCCCGGATCTCCAGCAGCGTGCCGGCGACGGGCGAGGGGATCTCAGTGTCGACCTTGTCGGTCGACACCTCGAGCAACGGCTCGTCGACGGCCACGGTGTCGCCGACCTGCTTGAGCCAGCGGGTGACGGTGCCTTCGGTGACGGATTCGCCGAGGGCGGGGAGGGTGACTTCGGAGGCCATGGGCATTCCTTCGCTCGCGTGGTGAGTGGTCGATGGATCAGGAGTGGGCGTGCAGGGCCTTGCCGGCGAGCGCGAGGTGCGCCTCACCGAGGGCTTCGTTCTGGGTGGGGTGCGCGTGGATCAGCGGCGCGACTTCGTCTGCGTGTGCTTCCCAGCTGTAGATCAGCTGCGCCTCGCCGATCAGCTCGCCGACGCGATCGCCGACCATGTGCACGCCGAGCACCGGGCCGTCCTTGAGTCCGACCAGCTTCACGAAGCCGGCGGTCTGCAGGATCTGGCTCTTGCCGTTGCCGCCGAGGTCGTAGGTGATGGTGGTGATGTCGTCGCCGTACACCTCCCTGGCCTTCGCCTCGTCCAGGCCGACCGATGCGATCTCGGGGTGGGAGTAGGTGACGCGCGGGATGCCGGCCTCGTCGATCGGCGTCGGGTCGGGCCCGGCGATCTCCTCGGCGACGAAGATGCCCTGCTGGAAGCCGCGGTGGGCCAGCTGCAGGCCGGGCACGATGTCGCCGACGGCGAAGACGCCCTCGACATTGGTGCGGCAGCGTTCGTCGGCGAGCACGAAGCCGCGCTCCATGGCGACGCCCTGCTCCTCGTAGCCCAGGCCCTGGGTCGACGGGCCGCGGCCGACCGCGACGAGCAGCAGCTCGGCCTCGATCACACTCTGCTCGCCATTGGCACCCTCGACGGTCACGGCGACGCCGGAGTCGGTGGTCTTCACGCTCTTGAACGGCGTGCCGGTGCGGAAGTCGATCCTGCGCTTGCGGAAGGCCCGCTCGAGCGCCTTCGAGGACTGCTCGTCCTCGGCCGCGACGAGCCGGGGGAGTGCCTCGATGATGGTGACCTTTGCGCCGAAGCTCGCCCACACGCTCGCGAACTCGCAGCCGATGACGCCGCCGCCGAGCACGATCACCGACGCGGGCACCCGGTCGAGCTTGAGCGCGTGCTCGGAGGAGATGACACGCTCGCCGTCGAGCTCGAGCCCGGGCAGCGACTTGGAGTAGGAACCGGACGCCAGGACCAGGCTCTTCCCGGTGTACGTCGCCGCGCCCACCGTCACGGTGCGCGGACCGGTCACGCGCCCCTCGCCCTCGATGACCGTGATCCCGCGGGACTTGATCAGTCCGGTGAGGCCCTTGAAGAGCCGCGAGACGACGCCGTCCTTGTAGGAGTTGACGCCCGCCATGTCGATGCCCTCGAGAGTGGCGCTCACCCCGAACTTCGAGGCGTCGCGCGCCGAGTCGGCGACCTCCGCTGCGTGCAGCAGGGCCTTGGTCGGGATGCAACCGACATGGAGGCAGGTGCCACCGAGGTTGCCCTTCTCGACCAGGCCCACGGTGAGTCCGAGCTGTGCCGCGCGGAGTGCACACGCGTAGCCGCCGGACCCAGCGCCGAGAATGAGTACGTCGAAGTTGCCGTCGGTCACGCGCCCATCCTTGCACTTCTCGTGATGCTGTCCACACCGGGTGCGTACCGGCCAGTTACCCGATTCCTACGACATGACAGGCACAATGTCGGCATGGGACTGCTCGACAGATTTCGCCGATCCGGGCGCGTGCGCCGACCTGCACGTGATGGCTTCCGCAACGGCTCGACGACGGTGCGGGCCTCGGACAGCCAGGATGCCGCTCACCTCACCGAGTTCGTGACCATGCGTCGCGGCGTCGAAGGCTTCGTCGAGCCGCGCACCGCGGTCAGCGACGTGACGCTGCTACTCGTCGCGCACGACGGCGAGTGGACCAGGCGTCGTGTCCCGAGCGTCCAGTGGGCGCACACGTTTGCCAACAAGCACCAGGTGCCGTCGTACGACGCCGCCGTCGTCGGCATCCCGCAGCGGATGCGCGACTACAACAGCCGCAAGAAGGCCGGCGGGATCTGACGCACTTCCGCGAAATTCATTTCGGTAAATGAATTTCGCGGAGGGCGGTCACTCAGCGGCGAGCGACTTCGCGTACTCCACGATCGTGGTGACGCCGAAGCCGGTGCCGCCCGAGGGGACGTGGCCGTAGGGGCCACCGGTGTTGATCTCCTTGCCGGCGATGTCGAGGTGCGCCCAGGGCAGGCCGGCGGTGAACTCGCGCAGGAAGGCCGCGGCCATCAGGCCGCCGCCCCAGCGGACCCAGTCGTGCTGGAGCAGGTCGGCCACCTTCGAGGCCTTGATCCGCTCCGACATCTCCTCGGGGATCGGCATCTGCCAGTGCTGCTCACCCGCGTGTGCGCCGGCCGCGAGCACGGCATCGACGATCTCCTGCGAGCCGAGCACGGCGCCGACCTTGTCGCCGAGTGCCAGCTGGAGGTGACCGGTGAGGGTTGCGACGTCGACGATCACGTCGGGTGACTCCTCGGTCGCGAGCACCAGTGCGTCGCCGAGCAGCATCCGGCCCTCGGCATCGGTGTTGGCGATCTCGACGGTGGTGCCGCCGTACATCGTGACCACGTCACCGGGCCGGAACGACGAACCGGACACCATGTTCTCGGCCATCGGCGCGAACGCCGTGACCTTGATCGGCAGTCCGAGCTGGGCGATGGCGAGGGTCGCGGCGATGACGCAGGCCGCGCCGCCCATGTCGCCCTTCATCCCGACCATGGTCGCGGCGGGCTTGATGGTGAGGCCGCCCGAGTCGAAGGTGACGCCCTTGCCGACGAGCGCGAGGTGGGTGGTGGCGTCCTTGGGGGACCAGGTCAGCTTCGCCAGGCGCGGCTTCGCGTCCGACCCGTTGCCGACCGCCAGCGTGCCACCCAGGCCGCGCTCGGTCAGGGTGTCGTGGTCCCAGATCTCCAGCGCGACCTTGGGGGCTCCGCGGCCCTTGGTCACGACGCGGTGCGCCTCGGAGACGGCCTCGGCGAACCCGGCCGGCGTCAGGTGGCCGGGCGGCTCGTTGACCCAGTCGCGGACCAGGCGGACGGCGTCGGCCACCACCTGCGCCTCCTCGAAGGCGCTGACTGCCTCGGCCTTGCGGGCGATCGGGCTGAGCACGACGACGTCGCCCGGCCCTGCTGAGTCCTTGTCATGCTTCGACGCGCTCTTGTGGGCCGTGTAGGTGTAGCCGCCGAGCAGGTGGCCCTGGGTCACGGCGTCGACGAGGGCGGGCGTGTCGGCGGGCAGCGCGATCGCGACCGACGCGGCGTTCGGGACGCTGCGCGCAGCGACGCCGGCAGCGCGGCGTACGGACGTGTCGTCGGGCTCGGAGCCGAGACCGACCAGAACCAGCAACTGCGCGTTGATGACGCCGTTGGCGGGCAGCCGCACCGACTCGCCGGGCTTGCCGGTCACCCCGAGGGAAGAGAGGAGCGGAGCCCACTTGCGGCCCCAGGCCTGGGCGACGTCGGCGCCCGCGTCGCACACGACGGGGCCCTTGTCGGTGGCGAGGACGCCGACCACGACGGCCTCCGCCCGGGTCTTGGCGGGGCTGGCACTGCGCAGCGTGTACGTCGTCGTCACGCTGGCACTTTAGGTCAGGCTGGGAGGCCCGGGCGCTGCGGTAGGTTTCGGAGCATGGCTGACGCGACCCTCAAGCAGTCCCCACTGCACGACCGCCACACCGCTCTCGGTGCGAAGTTCGCCGAGTTCGGTGGCTGGTCCATGCCCCTCGAATATCCCG
The DNA here is from genome assembly GCA_046595815.1 of Mycobacteriales bacterium. Classification (GTDB taxonomy): domain Bacteria; phylum Actinomycetota; class Actinomycetes; order Mycobacteriales; family SCTD01; genus RYN-111. Next base: position 58 of record JBKJSN010000073.1, on the reverse strand, counting down.
CCGGCGTGGTCAAGGAGCACACCACCGTCCGTGAATCGGTGGGCATCTTCGACGTCAG
>JBKJSN010000202.1:0-3597 GCA_046595815.1 Mycobacteriales bacterium | reverse complement strand
GTCCTGACGCACCTCATGCCCTTCCACGACCCGCAGGCGATGCTGGTCGAGGCGAAGGAGACCTACGACGGCCAGATCGAGTTGGCCACTGCCGGAGCCGTCTACGCCGTCTAGGGCAGCGCCGGTCCCGGTGCTCCCCTCGCCCGCCGAGTTCGGCAAGACCCGCGTCCTGGTTGCCGTGTCGGCCAGGGGGTGCCGCGCTGGCGCAAGGGCTCCGGGGGAGTCGAGGGCGTTGCGGCGAAACTCGGCGTGGGCCGGCGGGCTGGACGACCGATCTCAGCCAGAATCAATGCTTGTGGGATCGCTCTCGGTAGATCCGGCTGCATGAGGCTCGGTTTCATCGTTGGTCTCGCCGGGGGGCGTTTCGGTCGTGCTGGCACCTGAGGTGCTGCCAGGACTGTTGTCCTGCTCGTCGCTTCCGGTCGGCGTGGTGGAGGCGGTTGCGCTTGGCTGGTCGTTGTGGCTGTCTTGGGTACTGGAGTCGGTCCCGTCCTGTGTGTCTGTTCCGCTGTCGGTGTCCGGACTCGGCCCAGTGCTGTCTTCGGTGGCGCTGGAAGGTGGTGCCGGGGGAAGGGGCGATGGTGACTCGCGTACCGGGGACTCAGTCGGAACGGGTCGGGCCTTGGCAGTGGGGAACTCGAAGGGGGTCAAGGCGTTGAGCACCGAGGCGGCGGTCCGTTGAAACCCGGAAGGCAGCGCGTTGGCAGCGGTGGCCAGCGTGCCCAGCGACAGGCCTGCGGTGCACAGCACAACGGCGATGCGGAGGCGTCGGCGAGCGGGGGCTTTCCGGACGAGAATCGCCGGGGCGTCGGAGGGATTCAGCGCGACGGCGCCGCCCATAACTGCGGCGAGGGCTGCCGACGGGGTCGGCGGCGTCTCGTGGGCGAAGCTGCGGAGGGCAGCCAGGGTGTCGAGCAGCGCTTGGTCCTTGGCGGCCGGCTCGCTCAGGCTGTTGGTGTTGCGCACACGGAGCAGGGCTTCGACCGTGCGGTCGTCCCAGAGCTTCCGTTGGTGCCTCATGAACCAGTAATCGTCACGGGTGCCTCTGGTGTTACGCGTCATGGCTGACTTCGCTCTTGAGGGCTATTAAGGCCCGACGCTGAAGTTGCTTGACCGCGCCTTGCGAGCGTCCGATCGCCGCTGCGACCTCATCCAGGCTGAGGTCGGCGATGATCCGGAGCGCGAGTACCGTGCGCTGGTCCTCCGGGAGCCGCTCTAACAGTTGCGCGGCACGCTCGGCGCTGGTGTGTGAGAGGGCGTCATCCTCGGCGGAGTCGCTCTTCCGGGTGTCTCGATCGGACTCGTACGGCAGGTCGTCGGGACGCCGGTTCTGTCGACGGAGGGTGTCGACGAGTCGAGCGTGGGCCACGGAGAAAGTAAAGCTCCGGAGCCCTGAGACACCGCCGGTCAGGGTGGGGAGAGCGTTGAAGACGGCGAGGAAGACGTCGTTGGTGAGCTCGTCGGGCTCAACCGCCCCACGGGCACGCAGGTAGCCGTGGACCTGCGGTGCAAGCGCGTCATAAACGATACGCAGCGCCCATGCCTGCTGCAGCTGGGCAGCAGGCAGGGCATCCTCGAGCTGCTGCGGGCGGGACAAGATCCACTCCAATTCTGAATGGAATGCGTCGTGACTCGATAGAGACGCACTTACGCCCGTGAGAGGGCTAGAGAAGGAGACTGTTTCGGGCTTCCACAGAGTTCGGGAAAGCAGGGCCGCCTTGAGGGATATCGGACGCAGCTCCGGCCAGGTTGAGTCGCAGAGCAGGTTCAGGGTTCGGCGGGTGGCCGCGTAACCTCGGCGGTTCGAGCTTCGATGACTGGAGTGAGCGCGGCCCATCCGGGAAGCGAACGACCCTCCACAAGGAGAACATCATGACTCACTCCCAGCGCGTCGCGGCTCTCGCCGCGTTCGTCGTCGCCGCAGCCGGCGGCCTCGCGACCCTCAGTTCCCCTGCGAACGCCCTGGGCGTTTCCTCCACTGATGTGACCATCACAGTCCCGGGCATCGGCCTCGACCTCACCTCCACCGTCGATGAGACCGGTGACGTTCAGGACGTATCGGTCGGCGTCGACGACACCGACGAGGCCACTGTCAGCGGCGTCGAGGACGGTCAGGCAGATGACGTCGACCTCGGTGACGTTGATGACGTCAACGATGGCCAGGTCGGGGACAACGAGGGTCAGGACGGCAATCACGACGACGCGACAGCGGGCGACAGCAACGACGACGCGACAGCGGGCGACAGCAACGACGACGCGACGGCGGACGACAGCAGCGACGACGCGACGGCGGACGACAGCGCGTCCGACGGATCAGACGGTTGAGTCGAGGCTTGACAGTCTCACTTCGAGGGCGGCGGTCCCAGACCGCCGCCCTCACCGTGCTCGTTGCACTTGCTTTCACCGGATGCAGCTCGGACAAGCATGTCAACAGCGACCCGACTGGCCCTTCTGCCGGCCCAGCGGCCCTGCCGACTTCAAGCGCCGGTGCGCAGGGTCAGCAGCTGCTCGCTGCCGCGATCACCGCGACTCGCGCCCTGAGGTCCTACAGCTTCGCCTCGGTGCAGACGGTTGGCGGAACGAAGCCCACCCGCACAACGATCACGGGGACGTCGATCAGGCCGACCTCCTTGCACTACGTGCTCACGGCCGGCGGCAAGCGCACCGAGGTGATCCGGGTGGCAGGTGCGACGTACGTGCGCGTGCTTCCCGCGAAGTGGTCCAAGGCCAGGAAGCCCGTCGCCGTTGATTCGGCGGTCAGCCTTCTCAACCTGCTGGGCAACATCACGCAGCCCAGCTCAGCTGGCTCGACCTCGGCCAGCGCCACTATCCGCGGGATCGTTCCGGCCGCTTCTGCGGTCAAGGCCGGATTGCCGATGGGCAGCAAGGACACGGTTGTCGTCCTGGCGCTGGATGCGAGCGACCACGTCGTCGCAGTCAGCTTCACCACGACCGTGACACGCCCAGGCGTCAAACCCATCGGGATCGCCGTGCGGACTACCTACGGCATGTTCAACGCCGTCCGTGTCATCAAGGCTCCCGTCTAGGTGTCCTGACCAACGGCGCTGGCGACCTGTCGTGGCGTTCCTGGTTGATCAACAAGAAGACCTCCGGGCGAGGCTGGTGTGTTTCGCACACCTGCCCCGAATCCCCCGGAGGTCTTCTTGTCGCACGCAGCCCCCGGCTCCTGCGCTGGCCGCTCCTGGCGCGGTAAGCGGTAAGCGCTAAGCGCTGGGCTCACGCCTCGGGGAGGGCGTTGCGGCTGAAGCCCTCGACGGCGATCGTCCAGGGACGCTCTGGTCGATGCTGATGCGCAGTCGGTAGGGAAGCGGCGGAACGACCACCCCGTGCAGAACGGGGCCTGGTCCGAAGGACCTGTCCGACGACCTCGAACTCCCGGAGCCAGGACCACCACTGCGGGTAGCTGTCGAACTGCGACGCCCGCCGGCACCGGGCATTCACCTGACCGGTTGCGAGGCGGGCGAGCACGCCACCCGCGCAGGCGCCAAGCGGCTCGTCCTGACGCACCTCATGCCCTTCCACGACCCGCAGGCGATGCTGGTCGAGGCGAAGGAGACCTACGACGGCCAGATCGAG
>JBKJSN010000168.1:0-5925 GCA_046595815.1 Mycobacteriales bacterium | reverse complement strand
CTCCTTCAAGGCGACGGCCTTGGAGGAGGCCTCGACCGAGGCCTACCGCACCTACGCCCGCCAGGTCATCAGCAACAGCCAGGCCCTCACCTCCGCGCTGGCGACGGAGGGCATGCGCCCGGTCACCGGCGGCACCGACACCCATCTTGCGCTGCTGGACCTGCAGGGCATCGACGTCACGGGCCAGGACGCCGAGGCGCGCTGCGCTGCCGCCGGCATCGTGCTGAACAAGAACGCCATCCCCTACGACCCGCAGCCCCCGTCGGTGGCGTCCGGCATCCGCGTCGGCACGCCGAGCGTGACCACGCAGGGCATGACCGAGGGCGACATGTTGGAGGTCGCCTCGCTCATCGGCCGCGCCGTGCGCGGGGAGGACCCTGTCGACATCAAGAAGGGCGTGGACGCGCTGGTGACAGCGCACCCGGCGTATCCCCGCTAGGTTCGCCCGGTGCGTGAGTACCTGCTCGTTCTGTTGGTGGCCGCTGGGGTGACCTGGCTGCTCACCCCGTTGGTCCGCAGGCTCGCGCTGCGCATCGGAGCCGTGGCCGAGCCGCGTGACCGCGACGTGCACGACCACGCCATCCCGCGCCTGGGCGGGCTCGCGATGTACGGCGGGATCTGCGCCGCCTTCCTCGTTGCCCACTCCCTGCCTGCCCTGAGCGCGATCTTCAAGTTCTCCGACGTGACGGCGATCGTGGTCGCGGGCGGCTTCATCTGCCTGCTCGGAATCGCCGACGACATCTGGCAGCTCGACGCGGTGACCAAGCTGGCTGGGCAGACCGTCGCGGCCGGCATCATGGTGCTGCTGGGCCTGCAGATGCTCACGGTCACGTTCCCGGGAGTCGGCGGGATCAGCCTCGGCAACGAAGGCGTCGCGATCACGGTCCTGCTGGTGCTGGTCACCGTGAACGCCGTGAACTTCGTCGACGGCCTCGACGGACTCCTCGCCGGGGTCGGCGCGATCGCCGCCTTGGCGCTGTTCTTCTTCTCCTACGGGCTCGCGAGCGGGCGGCTGACGTTCGGCGTCGCGCAGGAGCGCATCAGCGCCCCGACCCTCATCGCGGTCGTGCTCGCCGGCGCCTGCCTGGGGTTCCTTCCGCACAACTTCAACCCCGCACGCATCTTCATGGGTGACGCCGGGTCGATGCTCGTGGGCCTCATGCTGGCCGGTTCGGTCACCAGCCTCACGGGTCAGTTCAACTACACCAACCTCCCGCCGAAGGCGGCCTTCCCCGTTCTGCTCCCGATCCTGCTGCCCCTGGCGGTCCTCGCGGTGCCCTTCGTGGACCTCGTCCTGGCGGTCGTCCGCCGTACCCGTGCCGGGCGCAGCCCGTTCGCGCCGGACAAGATGCACCTGCACCACCGGCTGCTCGAGATGGGGCACGGCCAGAAGCGCGCGGTCGTCATCATGTACTTCTGGACCGCCCTCATCGCCTTCACCGGCGTCGCGGTCAGCCTCGCGGGCGCCGGGACCGTCCTGGGGGTCGCTGGTGCGATCGCGGTCGCCGGTCTTGTGGCGCTGAACCTGCCGCGCCTGCGCGGACTGCACCGGTGATCGCCCGGCGCAACCGGCTCGCTGCCCTCGTCACGGTTTTCGCCGGAGCAGCCTGTACGGCGATCGCTGCGGCCACTCGCGGCAGCGACGGCGTGTGGTCGGCCCTGCTCGGGCTCGGGCTCGTGCTGGGCTTCATGTCCGCCGGGTCGCTGCCCTTCGTGATCGCCGGGGACACCCGGGACGGCCGGGGCGCCGTAGCGTTCGTGGTCCTGGGCCTGACCTACGCACTGCGGCTGGTGCTGGCCGTCGTGCTCATCAAGGTCGCCGCGGACTCGCACGTCCTCGACCGGCAGGTGATCGGGTTGACGGCGATCGCCTGTGCTATCGCGTGGACCGCCACGCACGTGGTGCTCGGCCTGTCCCGCAAGCACCAGCCCACCCTGGACCTCTAGAAGGACGTCTAGACCCGGGGTGTGAGGTTTCTGACACCTGTCGGACATCCCCGAGCGCTTGCGCGCCGGAGCGCTCCGGTAGTCTCACCCGCGATGCCCACCGACCCGTACGGCACCGCAGCTGGTGACCCGGACGACGATGAGCGTCGCGCGGAGCGACAGGCGGCGAACGACGCCTGGAGTGCCTTCGGACTGATGCTCTCGGGCGTCATCATCTGGGGCGGTGCGGGCTACCTGGTGGCCAGCTGGACCGGCCACGACATCTTCACGATGCTGGGGCTGCTGCTCGGAACGGCCACCGCGCTGTACGGAATCTGGTTTCGCTATGGTAGGTCGTGAACGCCGCCCCTTGGCGTCGCGTGATCGGCCTCCACGACCTGAAGGGACGTCGTGAGCAGCGTGCTCGCCGCCTCGTCCGGGGGTAAGGGCTTTGAGAGCCCGGGTCCGAACGACTTCGACCTCCCGGCGTTCTTCCACAGCGTGCCGTGGTTCACCAAGCCCGTCCTGATCGTCATGCTCGCGACGGTCGCGATCGCGGTCTTCTACTGGGCGTCCGCCCGCAAGGCCGCCGTCGTCCCTGGCCGGCTGCAGTTCGCCGGGGAGTCGATCTACGGGTTCATCCGCAACGACGTGGCGCTGGACGCGATCGGCCACCAGGGCCTGCGCTTCGCGCCGTACCTCGCCACGCTCTTCAGCTTCATCGCGCTCAACAACATCGCGGGCATCATCCCGGTGCTGCAGTTCCCGGCGACGTCGCACATCGCGTTCCCGCTGGTGCTGGCGGTCTTCTCCTGGATGATCTTCCTCTACCTGGGCATCAAGCGCGCGGGCTTCGTGAAGTACTTCAAGGACATGATGTTCCCGCCCGGGATCCCGCTGCCGGTCTACTTCCTGCTGGCGCCCATCGAGTTCTTCTCGACGGTCATCGTGCGCCCCGTCACGCTCGCCCTGCGACTGACGTTCAACATGTGCGCCGGCCACCTCGTGCTGCTTTTGTTCGTCCTCGGCGGGGAGTACCTCATCCGGGACTTCGAGGGCGGCGGCAACATCATCGGCATCACGGCCGGCTCGATCTCCCTGCTCGGCAGCATCGTCCTCACCTTCTTCGAGGGCTTCGTCCAGTTGCTGCAGGCCTACGTCTTCACCCTTCTCACGGCGCTCTACATCGGCGGCGCGCTCGCCGACGAGCACTAGTCGACACACTCCTCCATAAGACCCTCCAGCACCACCCACTCTGAAAGGGACAGCAATGACTGGCAGCCTCAACATGGTCGGTTACGGCCTCGCGGCCATCGGCCCGGGCGTCGGCATCGGCCTCATCTTCGCCGCCTACATCAGCGGCGTGGCACGCCAGCCGGAGTCGCGCGGCATGCTGCAGAGCATCGCCATCCTCGGCTTCGCCCTCGCTGAGGCCCTTGCCATCATCGGCATCGGCCTCGCCTTCGCCCTCAAGTAGGACCGGTGTTGTCCATCGGAGCTCTCCTCTCTGAGGAGACCGGCAAGGAGGAGTTCAACCCCCTCCTGCCGCACACGGCCGAGATCATCGTCGGCGCGGTCGCGTTCCTGCTGCTGTTCCTGCTGCTCCGCAAGACCGTCTTCCCGATGTTCGAGAAGGCGTACGCGGCACGCACGGAGGCCATCGAAGGCGGGATCGCCAAGGCCGAGCAGGCCCAGGCAGAGGCGGCTGCTGCGCTCGCGCAGTACACCGCCCAGCTCGCCGAAGCCCGCTCTGAGGCGGCCCGCATTCGGGACGAGGCACGCGCCGAGGGCAAGCAGATCGTCGACGCGATGACGGCCGAGGCGCGCGACGCCGCGGCCCGCATCACGGCGTCGAACGAGGCGTCCCTTGCTGCCCAGCGGCAGCAGGTCGTCACGGCGCTGCGCACGGAGATCGGCGCGCTGGCTACCCAGCTCGCCGAGCGGATCGTGGGCGAGTCCCTCGCCGACGACGACCGCAGCCGCCGCGTGGTCGACCGCTTCCTCGCCGATCTCGAGAGCACTTCCTGATGCAGGGAGCAAGCCGCGAGGCCCTCGCCGCGGTCCGTGACCAACTCGCGCGCGTCGCGGGAAGTGCTGCGGCCGGCACGGACGCGTCCGCGCTCGCCACGGCAGCCGCAGGGCTGTTCGGGGTCGTCGCGCTGCTCGACCGTGAGGGGACGCTCCGCCGTACCCTCGGTGACCCGACCACGGACGCGGCCGCCAAGGGCGCGCTCCTGGACGGGCTCCTCGCGAGCCAGCTCGACGCCACGTCGCTCGACCTGCTCAAGCACGCGGTGGGTCAGCGCTGGAGCAGCGCCCGCCACCTCGTCGACGCCCTCGAGGTGCTCGCCGCAACGGCGACGTTCCTGGTGGCCGACGCCAACGGCGAGCTCGACCGCGTGTCGGATGAGTTGTTCCGCTTCGAGCGCGCCGTCGCCGGCGCGCCTGAGCTGCGGGCGGTCCTGACCGACCGAGGGCTCGCGACCGACCGCAAGAAGGCGCTGCTCGACGGCCTGCTGGAGGGCAAGACCGTCGATGGCACCCGCCGCCTGCTCGAGGCGCTCGTCCTCGCTCCGCGCGGACGCACGCTCGAGAGCGGACTCGAGGAGTTCGCCGCACTGGCTGCTGCCGTGCGCTCGCGCTCGCTCGCGACCGTGACCAGCGCCGTCGCCCTCGACGAGGCGCAGCAGCAGCGCCTCGGCGCTTCGCTGTCCGCACAGCTCGGCCGCGAGGTCCAGCTGCAGGTCGAAGTCGACCCCACGGTGCTCGGAGGTGTCCTTGTCCGCATTGGCGACGAGGTCATCGACGGCTCCACCCGCACCCGGCTGGCCGACGCCCGCCGCGCGCTCGCCTAACCCACAGACGTAGCAGCACAACAAGAGAGCAGGAGCCATGACGGAGCTCAGCATCCGGCCGGAGGAGATCCGCGACGCGATCGAGCGCTATGTCTCGTCGTACACGCCTGAGACCAGCCGCGAGGAGGTCGGGCGGGTCATCGAGACCGGCGACGGGATCGCGCGTGTCGAGGGCCTGCAGGCCACGATGACCAACGAGCTGCTCGAGTTCGAGGGCGGCGTGCTCGGCCTCGCGCTGAACCTCGACGAGCGCGAGATCGGCACCGTCATCCTCGGCGACGCCGGTGGCATCGAGGAGGGCCAGGAGGTCCGCCGTACCGGCGAGGTCCTGTCCGCGCCTGTCGGTGACGGCTTCCTCGGCCGCGTCGTCGACCCGCTCGGCAACCCGCTCGACGGCAAGGGCGAGATCGTCTCCGAGGGTCGCCGCATCCTGGAGCTGCAGGCGCCCACCGTCGTGCAGCGCCAGCCGGTCACCGAGCCGCTGCAGACCGGCATCAAGGCCATCGACGCCATGACGCCCATCGGCCGCGGCCAGCGCCAGCTGATCATCGGCGACCGGCAGACCGGCAAGACCGCCGTGGCCCTGGACGCGATCATCAACCAGCGGGAGAACTGGCGCAGCGGCGACCCGAAGCTGCAGGTCAAGTGCATCTACGTCGCGATCGGTCAGAAGGGCTCGACGATCGCCGAGCTCGTCGCCCGGCTGGAGGAGTCCGGTGCGCTGGAGTACACCACCGTCGTGGCCGCCCCGGCCTCGCAGCCGGCCGGCCTGAAATACCTCGCGCCCTACACCGGCTCGGCCATCGGCCAGCACTGGATGTACCAGGGCCAGCACGTCCTGATCGTGTTCGACGACCTGTCCAAGCAGGCCGACGCCTATCGGGCGATCTCGCTGCTGCTGCGCCGCCCGCCGGGCCGCGAGGCCTACCCCGGGGACGTGTTCTATCTGCACTCCCGTCTGCTCGAGCGATGCGCAAAGCTGTCCGACGAGCTCGGCGCCGGGTCGATGACCGGCCTGCCGATCGTGGAGACCAAGGGCAACGACGTCTCGGCGTTCATCCCGACCAACGTCATCTCGATCACCGACGGCCAGATCTTCCTGCAGTCCGACCTGTTCAACTCCGGGGTCCGACCGGCCATCAAC
>JBKJSN010000166.1:0-5936 GCA_046595815.1 Mycobacteriales bacterium | reverse complement strand
ACGTGTTACTCACCCGTTCGCCGCTCGAGTACCCCGAAGGGCCTTTCCGCTCGACTTGCATGTGTTAAGCACGCCGCCAGCGTTCGTCCTGAGCCAGGATCAAACTCTCCGTTAATGTCTTGAAGAGTTCGCTGCCGCCTGGCGAGGCGGACAGCTTTTGATTCTGGCGAGCAGAACTCACTGACAATTACTTGTCCGTAAATCTGTTCACCAAAGGAATCCTTTGTCGTGGCGCAGTCAACCTCATGTGAGGCGCCTGCGAACCCCACGACGCGGGGTTGTTACTTGGCACTAACTTTTGGCACGCTGTTGAGTTCTCAAGGATCGAACGCTCACCGTGTCCGGCCTCTCGGCCTTCCTCGGGGCAACTCGCCTAATCTAGCGGGTCCTTCGCCCCCGTGTCAAACCGGGGTTTCGGGCACTTCGAAGGGGCATGGCGAACCAGCCTGTTCCTTGCGAGGTGGCCCGCGAACCGTGCTCCAGCGGACCAGTTGAACGGTCCTGCCGGTGTCCGGTGCTCCGGGGGCGAACAAGAACTTACGGGGATCGGCCTGCTGCGTCAAATAATCGGGGCCGCGACGAGGGTCACGGACGGTCACGGCGTGTCGAACTGGACGAAGTGCCGCTTGGCACCTCCCGCCCACGCCCTATTCGGCTCGATCGACGAGCACCACGCTGCGCTTGCCCTTGCGCACCACGGCGTACCGGCCGTGCAGCCAGTCGCCCTCGGTGAGGACCGCGGACTCGTCCGTCACCTTGGCGTTGTTGACGTAGGCGCCGCCTTCGCGGACAGCCCGCCGTACCTCGGACTTGGACAACCCCAGTCCGTCGGCGAGCAGGTCCACGACGAGGGGTGCCGACTGCCGCACGACGACGGAGGGGGCCTCGGCCAGCGCGGCTGCGAGCGTGGGCTGATCCAGCTCGCGCAGGTCTGCGCCGCCGAACAGGGCGGCCGAGGCGGCACGCACCCGCCGTACCTCATCGGGGCCGTGTACGAGCGCAACCACCTCATCGGCGAGGCGGCGCTGGGCAGTGCGGGCAGCGGGACGCTCCAGCGTGAGGGCGTCGAGTGCCTCCACCTCCTCGCGCCCCACGAAGGTCAGCAGGCGCAGGTACGTGCCGGCGTCGCGGTCGTCCACGTTGAGCAGGAACTGCCACAACGCGTACGGCGACGTCATCGCGGGGTCGATCCAGGCGTTGCCGCCGCCCGTGCTCTTTCCGAGCTTCTGGCCGCTGGAGTCGGTGATGAGCGGGTAGGTGAGGGCGTGAGCGTGGGCGCCGTCGACGCGGCGCATGAAGTCCAGGCCGGCGGTGATGTTGCCCCACTGGTCGGTTCCGCCGACTTGAAGGGTGCAGCCGTAGCGGCGGTGCAGCTCGAGGAAGTCCAGGGACTGGAGCAGCTGGTAGCTGAACTCGGTGAACGACAGTCCCCCACTCTCCAGGCGGGCTGCGACCGACTCCCGCGCGAGCATCTGGTTGACCGGGAAGTGCTTGCCGACCTCGCGCAGGAAGTCGATGACCGACATCGGCGCGGTCCATTCGAGGTTGTCGGCGTAGATCGCGCCCGGTGCCGTCTCCCCGAAGTCCAAGAAGCGCTCCATCTGCGCCCTCAGGAGCTTGACCCTGCCGGCGATGACCTCGGCGCCCATCAGGGAACGTTCAGCGCTGCGGCCACTCGGGTCGCCGATGAAGCCCGTCGCTCCTCCGGCCAGGGCGATCGGCCGGTGCCCGGCAAGTTGGAAACGGCGCAGTGCCAACAGCGGCACCAGGCTCCCGAGGTGCAAGGAGTCGGCGGTCGGGTCGAATCCGCAGTAGAGCGTCACGGGGCCAGCCGCCAGCTCGCGGGCCAAGGCTTCGCGATCGGTGCTCAGGGCCAGCAGCCCACGCCACTCGAGGTCGGCAAGGACGTCGGGGACGGGCGCGACGGTGGGCAACTGGGTGATGTCAGGCGAGGTCACGCCGAGCATCCTCCCGCACGCGGGCCACCCGTTTGTCGGTCAGTCCTGCCCGGCGAGAGCGGGAGCATCGAGAACTGTGCCTGAGCGCTCGTCGTACACGCCCTTTGCGACGTCGACGACCACCCGGGCCGAGGCTGCGGCGGCGTCCCACTCGGTCACGTCGTCCCAGACCGGCATGGAGGCGGTCATCGCTGTCTGCACCAGCCCGGGGAGCAGGTCCACGACCACGACCCCGGTGCCTGCTAGGGGTTGGGCCAGCGACTCGGTGAGCACCGACAAGGCTCGCTTGGACAGCAGATAACCGGTGTAGGTGCCCGTGCGCGAGGCAGCGCGGCCCCGGCTCGTGAGGTTCACGACGTGGCCGTGGCCCCGCTGCACCATGGTGGGGAGCAGTGCGCGGGTGAGCAGGAGCGGGCCGCGCAGGTTGTTGTGCACCACGCGCCACAGCTCTTCGGGGTCGGCCTCCCAGAAGGGCACTTGCTCGGTCTCGATCACAGCGGCGTTGTTCACGAGCAGGTCGACGGGGCCCAGGTGCTGCTCGATGTGCGGCACGACGCGCTCGACCGCGGCCGAGTCCGCGACGTCGACCCCTGCGGGCAGGACCTTCACGCCGTACCTCGCGGTGAGCTCCTCTGCGAGCTCGCGCACCTGCGGTCCGGTGCGTGCGAGCAGGGCCAACGACATTCCCTCCGCGGCGAGGGCGGTGGCGATCTCCCGCCCGATGCCGCGCCCAGCGCCCGTCACGACGGCCACACGCCCGGTCAGCTGCATGCGGTCACGCTAAAGGTCGGCCTGAGCGGTAGGACGAGACCGTCGGCTCCTCGGCCAGCCAGAACCGCCACGGGGTCAGTTGCCCGGCGCTCAGACCCACCCGCGGGCCGGAAGCCACCTCTCCCCCGGCGTCGCCTGGCAACAGCCGCACCGGTGAACCGGCGTCGAGCACGTCGACACCCAGAACGCTGCCGTCGAGGTCGAGCGTCTTGGTGAGCCTCGCCGGGCCTCGACACAGGTCGCGGTCGCGGGCGCCGGGTCTACGTGCCCGGGCGAGCTCAACGCCGTCGACGACCTCACCGGCCCGGAGCAGCACCGCCGACGCCTGCCCCTCGGGACCGGTCACGATGTTGGCGCACCAGTGCATGCCGTAGCTGAAGTAGACGTAGAGCCGCCCGGCCGGACCGAACATGATCGCGCTGCGCGGAGTCGGACCGCGGTGGGCGTGCGAGCCCGGGTCGGTGCCGTGCCCGCCGTACGCCTCGACCTCGGTGAGCCGGACCGTGACGCCGTGCGCCCACAGGCGGCAGCCCAAGAGCTCGGCCGCGACGAGTTCTGCCGGTCGGGTGAGGTCCGGGACAGAAGTCACGACGGAGAGGTTGCCGCCCACGTCCGGTGTGAGTCGACCTCGATGCGCAGCACCTCGAGCTGCTCCCCGACGCGGACGGGCGCGGTGCCTCCGTGGCCGGTGCGTGAGGCGAGTGCCCCCCGGACGTCGAGCACGGTGCGGATCTCGGGGGTGAGGTGCTCCGACAGCGACACGAGGGTGGCGTCATCGACCTCGTGCAGGTCGCAGCGCTGAGCCGTGCAGTGCTGCACGAGCCGGCCGACCGCCTCGTGTGCCTCGCGGAAGGGTACGCCGTTGCGCACGAGCAGCTCCGCCACATCTGTCGCGAGAGCGAAGCCAAGCGGCGCAGCCGCCTCCAGGACATCGGCGTGGATCGTCATCGTGGCGATCATCCCGGCGAAGGCAGGCAGGACGACCGAAAGGGTCTCGACCGCGTCGAAGCACGGCTCCTGGCTCTCCTGCATGTCGCGGTTGTAGGTCAGCGGCAGGCCCTTGAGCATCGCCAGCTGGCCGGTCACGTGGCCGATCAGCCGCCCCGCCTTGCCGCGGGCGAGCTCGGCGATGTCGGGGTTCTTCTTCTGCGGCATGATCGAACTGCCGGTGGAGAAGGCGTCGTCGAGGGTCACCCAGCCGAACTCGGTGGTGTTCCACAGCACCACCTCCTCCCCCAGCCGGGACAGGTGCACCCCGAGCAAGGCGGCGCAGAACAGGAACTCCGCCACGAAGTCCCGGTCGGCGACGGCGTCCATGGAGTTCGGTGCGGCCGACCCGAAGCCGAGCTCGGCCGCCGTGGAGATCGGATCCACGGGCAGCGAGGAACCCGCGAGAGCTCCGGAGCCCAGCGGGCTGACCGATGCGCGCAGGTCCCAGTCACGCAGCCGGTGCACGTCACGGGCGAAGGCCTGGACGTGCGCGAGCAGCTGATGGGCGAACACGACCGGCTGGGCGTGCTGCAGGTGTGTCATGCCCGGAGCAGGGGTGTCGAGGTGCTGCGCTGCCTGCTCGACCAGGGCGCCCTCGAGCTCGGCGAGCAGCCCGACGAGAGCGCGGACGTGGTCGCGCAGGTACAGCCGCAGGTCCGTCGCGACCTGGTCGTTGCGGGAGCGACCTGCGCGGAGCTTCCCGCCGAGAGTCCCCAGCTTCTCCAGCAGCCCGCGCTCGAGTGCACCGTGGACGTCCTCGTCCTCCACTATCGGTTGGAAGGCCCCAGTGCGGACCTCGGCCCGGAGCTCGTCGAGCGCTGCGAGCATGCGCTCGAACTCAATGTCGTCGAGCAAGCCCGCGCGGTGCAGCACCCGGGCGTGCGCCTTGCTGGCCAGCAGGTCATAGGGCGCCAAGCGCCAGTCGAACTGGACGCTGACCGACAGCCGGGCGAGCGCCTGCGCCGGGCCGCCCTCGAAGCGGCCTCCCCACAGCCCGGTCGGGCCGGAGTCCTTCACGGCTGCAGCCTGAGGTCGCGCTTTGCGGCGATCTTCGACGGCAGGCCCCAGAGCTCGACGAAGCCCTTGGCCAGGCTCTGGTCGAAGGTGTCGCCCTCGTCGTACGTAGCGAGGTCGAAGTCATAGAGGGAGGCCTCGCTACGGCGCCCCGTCGGGACGCAGGTGCCGGCGTGCAGACGCAGCCGGATGTCACCGCTGACACCCTGCTGGCTGCTGCGGACGAAGTCATCCAGCGCCCGCTTGAGCGGAGAGAACCAGAGCCCGTCGTACACCAGCTCGGTCCAGCGCTGCTCGACCGTGCGCTTGAAGCGGCGCAGGTCGCGCTCAACGGTGAGGTCCTCGAGCTCGGTGTGCGCTGTGATGAGGGCGAGCGCGCCCGGGGCCTCGTAGACCTCGCGGCTCTTGATGCCGACCAGCCGGTCCTCGACCATGTCGAGCCGGCCGTAGCCCTGCGCGCCGGCCCGGGTGTTGAGCTCCTCGATGGCCTGCAGCACGGTGACCGGCCGACCGTCGAGGGCGGTGGGCACGCCATCCACGAAGGTGACGATGACCTCGTCTGCCTCGAGCTGGCCGGGTGCCTGGGTGTAGCTGTAGACGTCCTCGATCGGCGCGTTCCACGGGTCCTCCAGGAACCCGGTCTCGACCGCGCGACCCCAGACGTTCTGGTCGACGGAGTACGGCGACTTCTTGGTCACGTCGATCGGCAGCCCTCGCTCCTCGGCGAAGGCGATCGCCTTGTCACGGGTCATGCCGGAGTCGCGGACCGGTGCGATGCAACGCAGTTCAGGTGCGAGCGCCCCGATCCCGACCTCGAAGCGGACCTGGTCGTTGCCCTTACCGGTACAGCCGTGAGCGACGGTGTCCGCGCCGTGCTTGCGCGCAGCGGCCACGAGGTGCTTAACGATGAGCGGACGCGACAGCGCCGACACGAGCGGGTAACGGCCCATGTACAGCGAGTTGGTCTGCAGGGCGGGAAGGCAGTACTCGTCGGCGTACTCGTCCCGGACGTCGGCGACGACGGCCTCGACGGCGCCGCAGTCCAGGGCGCGCTGACGGATGACCTCGAGGTCCTCACCCCCCTGACCCACGTCGGCGGCGACGGCGATGATCTCCGCTCCGGTCTCCTCGGCGATCCAGCCGATGGCGACGGAGGTGTCCAGGCCACCTGAGTAGGCCAGGACGATGCGGTCCTTCACTGAT
>JBKJSN010000180.1:0-3523 GCA_046595815.1 Mycobacteriales bacterium | reverse complement strand
GCCGCAGCGGAACTGCGCGTCGAGGTCGACGTGGTGCGCCTCGTGGCCCTTGTCCCTGGCCCAGGTCTCGATCTCGTGGACGGTGCCGAGCTCGCCGGGGCGCACGACCTGGTGCTCATCGAGCAAGAAGACCGGGACGCGGGCGGCGTTCATCAGCTCGTCGACCTGCGGGCGGGCGGCGTCGCGGATCTCCTTGCGGGTGTAGCGGTCGACACTGGTCTCGCGGAGGCGGTGGGCCTCGTCGAGGATGAGCACGTCGAGGCCGTTGTTGTCCGCGGCCATGAAGCTGTTGAAGTAGGCGAAGAGCTTGGCGGTGCGGGGCGAGCCCTTGCCGGCGACCTTGCGCAGGGTCTGGGTGAACGAGCGCGAACCGGTGGCGTGCATGACGGTGCGGCCCTGGCGGGCGAGCTCGCCGAGCAGCGACAGCGCGATGACGCTCTTGCCGCTGCCCGGGCCGCCGGTCACGACCACGACGGCCTTGCGATCGGCCTGATGAGCCCGCCGTACGGCATGCAGGACGTGCTCGTAGGCGAGCCGCTGGCGGTCGAGGAGCTGGAACTGCTCGCGGTCGCGGATCTCCTCGGCGGCGACGGCGAGGAGCTGGCGGGAGGGTGCGATGGGGGAGGTGAGCAGCTGGTCGGCGGCGGGGCTCCCGTCGGCGGGCGCCAGGCGCTCTTGGAGGAACTCGAGCCAGGCGCTTCGACGCGCTGCGGTGAACAGCCGCCCGTGGGGGTCGGCGGGGAGGTCGAACAGGTCGAGGACGTCGCTCTCGGAGGTGGCGTTGTGCAGGTACGCGGCGCCGACGACCTGCTCGGGCCGGCCGTGCAGGCTGCGGGTGAAGTCGACGAGGTAGTCGCAGTAGCCGCGCACCTGAAGGACCGGGTGCAGCCGAGGGCCTGCGGTGTGCTCGACCGTCACCAGGTTGGGGTCGCCCTCCCAGGCGCTCGCGTGTGACCACTGCTTGAGCTCCACGACGATGTACGACGGCTCGCGGGTCTTCGGGTGCAGGCCGGCCAGGACGGCGTCGATCCGCTTGGAGGACAGGGGAAGTCGCATCTCGAGGATGACCTCGACCTGGTCCAGCCCGGCGACGACGAGGTCCTGGGCGAGCACCGGCAGGCTGCGCTCCCAGGAGCGGATCTCGGCGGGGGAGGGGGAGCGGCCGGTCTGCATGCGCACCTGCTCAGCCAACCGCGCGCCGAGGGTGCCCTCGAGCGCGAGCGCGGCGATACCCGCGGCGGAGTGACGAAGCGACAAGGACAGTCCCCAAGCAGCACGAAGTGACTCGTGCGGTGGGGGCATGTCCCTTGTGGGAAGCCCGTCGGTACCGCTCGTCGGACCTTAGCGGGCAGGAGCGACGACGTGCGGGACGTCGGCGTCGCCATGACCGGATGGATCTGTGAGTGGGCATGCGTATCCATGCGCCCGCCCGTCCGCGTGCCGGCCTCACCGGTGGGCCAGACGTCGGGCTCCGGGTCGACGAGCTGGGCGGCAGCGCGTGCGGTGGCAGGCCGGCCCAGGCGAAGGCACCGGACCCCAGGCCTTCGCCCGACGGAGATGGCCGGACGGCACCTCGACGAGCCCGTAGGACCACGCGACCGCCGCTTGCTCAAGAGCGAGCCCGTCGTCCTACGACAGATCCCACGCGATGCCGCACTCCTGGCAGTCGCGCGAGACCGGATCGACGGTCAGGTCTCGGCACGGCGAGCACCACAAGGCCCGGCGAGCCAGCACCAGCGTCCCGAACGCGGCACGCAGTTCGACCTCCGCGGCGTACGCCCTTGTCTGCTCCAGCACGTCCTGCACGTCGTGTCCGACCAGTGCGGCATCGGGTCCGTCTTCGTGAATGCTCTCGTCGAGCTGCTCCAGCGCATGGAGCAGACCTGACTGGTCCACGCAGGGCAACACTGGTCCGGGCTCTACGGCCTGGAGAGCAACCCGGGGGCGGGTGTCGAGGTTGCCGGCGATCAGGGAGTTGGTGCGGGTCCACTCCGTGAGGGCGAGCTCCGCCACCTCCTTCAACGCGAAAACAGGCGCGAGGTGGTCGGTCACGGGTCCCACCGAGGCGGGCAGTAAGGCCCGGCCCCTGTGGAGGATGACGAGGGCGAGAAAGCGTTGGGCGGGGGAAGGTGAGTAGTCAGGCTGCATGTCGAGGTCCCATCGGTCCAGGCGGAGCCGGTGCTCTGCTGGACTGCGGTGCCGTGTTGTTTTGCCGCAACCTCAACTCCTGGTGCGACAGGACCGAAGGGCTAACGTGACCCTGAGCCCCGATGCCAGCCAGTACTACTGCGTCCCTTGTCGTACGACGGGCACCACTCGGCGCGCGACGAACAGGCGGGTCGTGCGCAGTCAACCCCTGGCCAACTTCATCAATGCTCGCCACGGTCAGGGGATCAAGGCAGGCTCGGCGTACGCAGTCTGCGAGGAGCACCTGAGCTTTCTTGCCGACGAGAAGCTTCTCCACGCTCAGGCGTGACCTCGCTCAGCGGCCTGGCCGGTCGGTCTGACGAGATGATCTGTCGGCGCGGGAAGCTTCAGGGATCGAGGCTCGGTGGTCGAGAAGGATTCATGGACCTGAAGGTGACCCCGTGGAAGCGTTACGGCCACGAGCGCAGTTACGTCGGTGTGGAAGGCCAGCCGTCCCTCGGTTTCCTCGACCACAAGACGGGCGAGGTCCACGTCGATAGCGAGGAAGACCGGCCCCGCGTGCTGGGCGCCCTCGGGTTGGCCGAGCCCGCTCCGCTCGCCGCTAGCCTCCCGGCGCTTGAGTACGCCGTGACGGTGGACCGTCTCGCGACCGACCTCGGACACAACCGCGCCGGGGCGACTACGAAGGCCAAGGCACAGCAGCTACGCGAGGCCGCGCCGGTGCGGACCAGGTTGGCGCGCGTGTTGGGAGTGCACACCGAGGAGCGTGCATGGCGAGTCGGTGGCCAAGGCGAGGAGATCGTGGGGGAGGAGCTCGAGAAGCTCCTGCGCCGCGGCTGGAGCATCGTGCACAACGTCCCAGTCGGGGAGCGAGGCTCTGACATCGACCACGTGCTGATCGGCCCGGGTGGGGTCTTCACGGTCAACAGCAAGTACCACGTCGGCAAGACGGTCTGGGTCGGTGGCGACACCGTCGTCGTCGGCGGTCACCGCCAGCCGTATGTGCGCAACGCCCGCCACGAAGCCCAGCGGGCCGCCAAACTCCTGTCCTCGGCCGCCGCCGAGCCGGTGGCGGTCACTGGACTCGTCATCATTCTCACCTGGCCAGCTCACTGGACGGCGAAGTCCCAGCCCAAGGATGGCAGCGTGCTCGTCCTGCGCGCCCGGGCGGCGCGCAAGCATCTCGAGAGCCTGCCCGCGGTGTTGGAGGCCGGCCAGGTCGAGCGACTTGCATACCTGGCGCGCCGCGATCTCACTTGGCGCCCGTGAGTGCCTTCACCCCCTTGGTCGCCATGGTCGGTGCGCACGTGCCGCCTTCAGCCCTGCGCTACGTCACGAGCCCCAGGTACGCGCCGAGCTGAAGCAGACCGTTCGG
>JBKJSN010000101.1:0-11972 GCA_046595815.1 Mycobacteriales bacterium | reverse complement strand
CAACTCCAGGGAGCCGTCGGGGTCGGGCAGCAGCACGAAGTCGTTCTCGGTGCCGTGGCCCTTCAGGAAGCGCACCTCGTCACCCTAAGGCCGCGCCCGGGCGCCCCTCCCCCGCCCCTCCCGACCCCCGCCCCTACCCCTCCCGACTTGGGGCGGTTTTGTCGGCGTGCCGCACCGGGCCACGCCGACAAAACCGCCCAAGTCAGGGGTGGGTCAGGGGTGGGTCAGGGGTGGGTCAGGGGTGGGCGAGGGCTTGGGCGAGCAGGTCGCCCTCTGGGTCGAGCCAGTGGATGCGGGGGTCCCGACGGAACCACGCCCGCTGCCGCTTGACGAACCGGTGGGTGGCGCTGACGGTCTGCTCCTTGGCCTGCGCCTCGGTGAGCGTCCCGTCGAGTTGGGCCAACGCCTGGGCGTAGCCGAGCGCCCGACTCGCGGTGACCCCCTCGCGGAGCCCGTCCAGCCCGGCGACCTCCTCGAGGAGGCCGGCCGCCCACATCCGGTCCACCCGTTCCGCCACCCGCTCCCGCAGGTCGGGCCGGTCGACGCCCAGGTAGACGGTGGGCACCCACGGCTCGTAGTCGGTCATGGCCCCCGGCATCGACCCGGTCAGCACCACCACCTCCAAGGCCCGCACCACCCGGCGCCCGTTGCTCGGTTCCATCCGGGTCGCGGCCGCCGGGTCCAGGCCCCGGAGGCGTTCCCACAGGGGCAGCGGGCCGTGCTCGGCCAGCTCGGCCTCCAGCAGGGCTCGCAGCTCCGGGTCGGTGCCGGGGAACTCCAGCTTGTCCAGCGCCGCCCTGACATAGAGCCCGGACCCGCCGACGAACACCAGCGGCGCCGAGGCCTCGGCGATCACACCCCGCGCCAGCTCCTGATAGGCCGCCGCCGTGGCGGTCACCCGGACGTCCCACACGTCGAGCAGGTGGTGCGGCACGCCTTGGCGCTCGTCGAGGCTGAGCTTCGCCGTACCGATGTCCATGCCGCGGTAGAGCTGCATCGAGTCGGCGTTGACGACCTCGCCGCCGAGCTCCCGTGCGAGCGCGACCCCGAGGTCCGACTTGCCCGCCGCCGTCGGCCCGACGACCGCCACTACCCGCATGGGGTCCTTTCTAGCGGTTCCAGCGCCTCTCGCGTACGGCGAACACGAGGCCGCAGAGCGCCGCGACGGTGAGGACTGCCCAAGTGCGGGCCGCACGCCCACCGGGTTCGCCGAGGGGGAACAGCACCAGGCGGCGGCCGACGGCGTCGTACATCATCACGGTCATCAGTGACAGCACGAGCCCTCCGACCACGACCTCGGCCGGCTCGTCCAGGCGACGCCGCGCGATCGCCGCGACCGACAGGCCCAGCACCCACGTCCCCCCGAGCTCCACCAGCAGCAGCCAATCGGTCACCTCGACCGACCACCAGGCCGCGACCAGCACAGCGCCGAGGACCAGCCCGGGCGCAGCCGCGACTGCACGCGCGAGGACCTGCACCCGGCGGCGGACGGGACAGGCCGAGACCACCGCAGCCGCCGCCTCGTCCAGGGCGCACGCCGCCCCCGCGCCCAGGAGGACAAGCCCGAGCTGGAGCACCCTCATCCCTGAGCCGCCGCCGAGGAGCACCCCCGACGCACCGACGCCCACGCCCGCCGCGACGAGCCCGAACAGGGCCCGCCACGGGGCGGCGCGGAGCAGTACGGGTGACACGGTCAGAGCCGGCTTGTGCCTGCGGGCGACCGGACGGTGGCGTGGTCCGGACCCGCGACGACGGCGAGCGCGAAGGACGCCAGGGCAAGCACCACCACGACGACGAGGGTGCGGCGCAGGGTGTCCCGCACCGGTCCGTCGGCGTCCTTGAGCAGCGCGACGATCGCCGTCGCGGCGCAGAGAAAGACCAGCCACAGCAGGAAGAACCCGGGGTCGCCGCGCCAGGACTCGACGCGGTGCGGTCCGCCGGAGGTGGTGAGCGTGGTGAAGAACGCGAAGGGCGAGAACAACCGCACGACGAGCCAGCCGATCGCATTCTGGTTGTTGGCCGTCCAGCCGTTGCCCACGATCGACCACATGACGACGACCACGATCGGGACCACGACCGCGCCCGGGAAGCGCAGCCAGCGCGCTGTCGCGATGCCCAGCAGCGGACCGCCGATGCTCGCGATCGTGGCCATCGCGAGGAAGATCGCCAACCGGTCCGCGCCGGACCAGGTGCCGTAGACCCAGCTCCCGGCGACGGAGGGCACGGTGAGCGCGACCATGGCGACGATCAGGCCCAGAGCCCCAGGCACGAGCGAGGCGAGCAGCAGCGCCCCGACCCGTTGCTGCATCGTCGCCGGAGCCGAGGTCATCGCCTCGGCCGAGCGCTGCAGCGACTGGGTCAGCCGAAAGCCCACGACGATGCCGAAGACGCCGAGGAACAGTGCGGCACCCATCGGAGGCGAGTAGTAGTCGTCCTTCACGTTGTGCACCCCGAGGCCCACCGTCACGGCGCACAGGAGCGCACCGACGAGGAACACCGGGTGGCGCGCATAGCGCAGCGCCTCGACCTTGGCGAGCGCGGTCAGCGACCGGCTGTCGGGCATGACGGCAGTACTCATGGTTCCCCCTGTGGTGACGAGTGACGGATCAGGCGAGTGCAGGTGAGCCGCTGCGCAGCAGCAGGTAGGCGTCTTCGAGCGTCGGCTCGACGAGCTCCACGCCGGGCGGCGCGGGCTCGGCGAGGTTGCGGTAGCGGCCGGTGCCGGTCCGGAAAGTGGACACGGCCGACGGGTGCGGCACGTCGTCGAGCCAGACGCATCCCTCCGCGCGGCCGACGAGCTCACGGACCGTGCCGTTGAAGCAGACCCGGCCGGAGTCGAGGACGACCACCCGCTCGCAGAGAGCTGCGACGTCCTCGGTCTGATGGGTCGACAGCAGCACCGTCGACGTACGCGCCGCCTCGGCCAGCACCCCGCGCAGCGAGGCGCGCTGCTCCGGGTCGAGGCCGGTCGTCGGCTCGTCCAGCAGCATCAGCGCGGGCGCGCCGAGGAGCGCCTGAGCCAGCGCCAGCCGACGGCGCTGGCCGCCGGAGAGGGCCTTGACCTTCTTCGCGGACAGGCCGGCCAGGTCGACCAGCTCGAGCACCCGGCGTACCTCGGCGTGACGGGTCGCCGTGTCGGTCCACTCCTTGAGCACGGCCAGGTAGTCGACGAAGGCGAAGGCCGTGAAGCCGCTGGGGAAGCCGAGCTCCTGCGGCAGGTAGCCGAGTTGGCGGCGCACGTCGGTGCGCTGCCCGGGGTCGGAGGGGTCGAGGCCCAGCACGTCGACGCTTCCCGAGCTCGGCGCAAGCACCGTGGCGAGGATCCTCAGCAGCGTCGTCTTGCCGGCGCCGTTCGGCCCGAGCAGGCCGGTGACGCCGGGCTCGAGGGTGAGGTCGAGCTCGCGCAGCGCGTGCGTGCGGCCGTACCTCTTGCCGACCCCCGTCAGCTGCACCGTGTTCATCGCGTCCCCCCGACAGCCAGCGATCCTCTGCGCAGCACCAGCACCAGCAGGGCACCCGCCCCGACCAGCGCGTAGGCCGCGACGTACTCCTCGTCGAGCACCTGCGAGGCGGCTCCCCCGCGGGCCACCGACGTCACCAGCACCGCCCAGCCGGTGGCCACGGCACCGGCCGCGGTGAGCGGTGCCACCCAGGTCGACAACGCCAGCACGACGGCGGTGCACCCCGCCGCCGGGGCCAGCCAGCCGTACGCCAGCGATCCCGGCAGCACTGCGGACGCCGCCGCCAGCGCGGGCCCGATCACGACCAGGAGCGCGACGCTGCGCAGCAGCACCAGGCGAACCCGCGAGTACGGCGTCGCGCACTCGGTCTCCAGCGCCTCGTCGAGCTCGGGGTCGAAGCCCAGGGCCACCGCGAGCGCGGGCACCAGCGGCGCGATGACGAGGAACGCCCACTGGCCGCGGCCCGCTCCCGACGCGCCCGCGAAGGTCACGAACGCCAGCACCGCCAGCGTCCCCACCAGCCAGGCCGCCCGGAACGAGGGGCTGATCGCGACGACCCGCGCGTCGGCCTCCGGCAGGCCGGTACGGCGGAGCAGCCGCTCCAGAGCGGAGACCCGCGGCGCCTCCACCGCTTCGCGCACCCGCTCCCACCCGAGCGGGTCAGGTGCCGGGACGCGGCCACGGCACGAGGCGCAGGTGAGCAGGTGCTGCTCGACGCTCGCTCCCGCCACCGACCCGTCCGTTCCGTCGACCCACCGGGCCAGCGCCTGGTCATCGACGTGCCAGGTCGTCGTCATGAGGTCACCTCCGCGAGCTCGGTGCGCAGGTGCGCCTTCGCCCGGTGCAGCCGGGTCTTCACCGTGTTCTCCGGCACACGCAGCACCCGGGAGGCCTCACGTGTCGTCAACCCGTCGAGCACCACCGCCTGCAGGACGGCGCGCATCTGCGGCGAGAGCCTGGCCATCGCCGTACCCAGATCGCCGTACTCCACCGACAGCAGCACCTGCTCCTCGGCACCGACCACCTGCGGATCGAGCTGCGCCGGCAGGTCGGCCAGGAAGGCCACGTCGCGCCGACGACGCAGGCGGGAGACGAGGCGACGTACGGCGATCCCCCACAGCCACGCGGCTGCCTCACCGTCCCCCCGGAAGCGCGCCGCCTCGTCCCACACCACGACGAACGTGTCCTGCAGCGCGTCCGCGACGACCTCCGGGTCGTTGCACCGCCGGCGCAGCCGCACGGCGAGCCAGGACGCGTGCCGGTTGTAGAGCTCGCGCAGCGCGGCCAGGTCCTGCCCGGCCACGGCTGCGAGAAGCTCTGCGTCCCCCCGCACGTCCGTCATGACCTGGCTGTCGCCCCCGCCCCGGGAAAAGGTTCCCGTGCTCGGACGCTAACTCCAAACGACGCGAACCCCCAGGGCATCAGTCCTGGGGGTTCGCGGCGCAGGCCTGGAGGCTAGGGGGTGTCGTACGCGGCGATCAGGCCCTTGCCGGTGCTCTGGTAGGCAACTGTCGCCCACGAGTCCTTGCTCTGCGCCTTGGTCCCCGAGGTCCCGGCGCAGGTGTTGATGCAGCCGTCGGCGTACCCGACCACGACGCGACCGTCGGTGGTGAGGTTGGCATCCATGAAGTCCAGCAGGTTGCGACCGCTGTTGCAGGTCGTGCCATCCGCGCACATCCAACCGCGCTGCACCGGGTTGGTCGTCGCCTTGACCGTGATCCAGGTGGCGCCGGCGTCGTAGGAGTAGGACACGTAGAGGTCCCAGACACCGTTCCAGGCCGAGGCGAACGGGTTGCCGGACGTCGTGCTCCCGAGGTAGGCCACAGCCACCCGCCCGTTGTCACCGGCGACGACCGTCTGGAAGGTGCTGTTGACCACTCCGGCGCCCGCACCGACGTCCACCGGCGTGCTCCAGGTGGAGCCGTGCGTCGTCGACTTCGCCACGTAGGTGCGGTTGTTCGCGCCCTGCCACGACTCGTACAGCGTGTTGTCCGGCGTGGTTGCAACGCTGGGGTCGAAGCCGGTCGCGGGCTCAGTCGAGCCAGGGATCGTGTAGCTGCTCCACGAGCCGCCGTTGTTGGTGCTGATCGCACCACCCGCCTTGCCACCGCAGTGGGCGTTCGGCAGGTAGGCCGTGCCGTCGGCGCTGACCTTCACGTGGCCGTGCAGACTGCTGCACGCACCACTTACGAGCACAGGCGGGCCGAAGGTCAGGCCGCCGTTGCTGCTGGTGGCGCAGGCGTCGTAGCCCAGCTGCGCGCAGTAGTAGACCGCGCGGCTGTAGGTCGAGCCGAGGGGCGCTGCGCCCTTCCAAGGACCGGAGCCGATGGTCTCGTGGTCGATGACGCCCGCGCAGGCGTTGCCCATGGGTGTCCAGCTCGACCCGTCGTTGTCGGAGTAGTTCAGCATCGAGCACTCCCCCACAAGACCGCCCGCGAACGTACGGCCGGTGACCCGGTCCGTCGCCAGGATCGGGTCCATGTTGAAGACGTGCTGCGAGGGGGTGACGTTCGCCCAGGCCGGGACGCCGGAGGCGTTCACCGTGAGCTTGTACGTGCTGGTGTACGACTGGTACATCATCGCGCCGGTCTTGCCGTTGACCCCCAGGCTCGGCTCGCCCGCATTGTTCGCGTTGGCCAGCGTGGACGGCGCAGCGAAGTTCGCGAAGGTCGGCGTGCCTGACAGGGCAGCGGCCGGGCCCGGCTGCAGGACGACGGCGGTGGCGCCCAGCGCCAGCGCGGCACCGAGGACAGGAAGGCGAAGGCGACGACGCACGAGGGGCTCCTGAGGCGGGGGGATGAAGGGGTTCTTCCCCTTCCACGGCTCATCATCACCCACCTCGCGCTCTTTCGTCCGATTTCACCCCCGCTCCCCCCTGTTGTCTGCCCAGATCGTCGACCGCGACCCCCGACGGGCCCTTACGCGCGCTCGCCTGAGCCTGAGCTGGGCCGTGAGTCGACGAACCGAGCAGACAAGGTGGCGCGGGGGCGCGGGCGGGTCAGCCGCAGGCGGGGGCCGCGGCCAGCGGGGCCGGCTTGCCGAGCGTGGGCATCCCGAGGCTCACGCCAGGAGTCCGCGGCGCCCGCCCCGCCTCGGAGGCGTCCCCCGCGGGTGTACGGCGGTGGCTCAGCAGCGGACCGTCGGCGAGCAGGTAGTGCGGGGCCGCGCCTGTGACCGCGATAGTCACCACGTCGCCGGGGCGGCAGGCCTCGTCGCGGGTCAGGTGCACCAAGCGGTTGTCGCGTGCCCGGCCGGTCATCCGCGTCTGCCCGTCCTTGCGCCCCTCCCCCTGGGACAGCAGCACCTCCACAGTGCGACCGACCTGGGCCAGCATCCCGTCGTAGGTGATCTGGTCCTGGAGGGCGACGAGCCGGGTGTACCTCTCCGCGACGACCTCCGGCGGCACCTGGTCGGCCATGGTGGCGGCAGGGGTGCCCGGGCGCGGGGAGTACTGGAAGGTGAAGGCGCCGGCGAACCTCGACGCGGCCACGACGCGCAGAGTCTCGTCGAAGTCGGCGTCGGTCTCACCTGGGAAGCCCACGATGATGTCGGTGGTGATCGCCGCGTCCGGGATCTGCGCCCGGACCCGGTCCAAGATCCCGAGGAAGCGCTCGGAGCGGTAGGACCGGCGCATCGCCTTGAGCACCGCGTCCGAGCCGGACTGCAGCGGCATGTGCAGGCTCGGGCATACCGCGGGCGTGGCCGCCATGGCCTCGATGACGTCGTCGGTGAAGTCCCTGGGATGCGGTGAGGTGAACCGGATCCGCTCTACTCCGGTCTGTCCCACCGCTCGCAGCAGCTTGCCGAAGGCGTCCTTGTCGCCGAAGGAGCGTCCATAGGAGTTGACGTTCTGCCCGAGCAGGGTGATCTCGAGAACCCCTTGTGCCACAAGGACTTCCACCTCGTTGAGGATGTCCCCGGGCCGGCGGTCCTGCTCCTTGCCACGCAGCGCCGGCACGATGCAGAAGGTGCAGGTGTTGTCGCACCCGACGCTGATGGACACCCAGGCGGAGTAGGTCGACTCGCGCCGAGCGGGCAGCGTCGAGGGGAAGACCTCCAGGGACTCCAGCAGCTCGACCTGCGACTCGTGCTCGACCCGCGCCCGCTCCAGCAGGACGGGCAGCGAGCCGACGTTGTGCGTCCCGAAGACGACGTCGACGTACGGCGCCTTCTTCACGATCAGGCTCTGGTCCTTCTGCGCCAGGCACCCGCCCACGGCGATCTGCATGCCGGGGTTCGCATCCTTCACCGGCTTGAGATGACCGAGGTTGCCGTAGAGCTTGTTGTCGGCGTTCTCCCGCACCGCGCAGGTGTTGAAGACCACCAGGTCCGGCGTCGCGTCCTGCTCCACGGGGACGTAGCCCGCCTCGTCGAGCAGACCGGAGATCCGCTCGGAGTCGTGGACGTTCATCTGGCACCCGTAGGTACGCACCTCATAAGTTCGTGGAGGTGCCATAGCCATGCCTACAACTGTAGGTGAGTTCGCCTTGATGACCCTGAGCATGCGAAGGCTCAGACGAACCGGCCTACAGGGCGAGGACCGACACCAGGTCCCGGGCGGCCTGGCCACCCTCCTCGATCGCCAGATCAAGAGCCCGTCGTACGTCGAGCCCGTCGGCCAGAGCGGTCAGCACCGCCTCCGAGGCAGCGTCCGAGGACCCCGGCCGCCCGGCCGCGGCGTGCAGCGCGTCCAGCCGCTGCCCCGCCGCCTCCAGGCCTGCGTCCTCGACGTCCCAGGCCTCGTCGTACGGCCGATCGAGCAGCAGGGTGCGCACTGCGGAGGCGCCGACCTTGGCGACCAGGTCGCTGACGAACAGCAGGTTGCCGGTGGACTTGGCCATCTTCTCGCCGCCGATGCACACCGTGCCCACGTGCATCCAGGCGCGCGCGAACGGCGTCACCCCCGTGGCGAGCTCGGCCTGGGCGGTCTCGAAGGCGTGGTGCGGAAAGCGCAGGTCCGCGCCGCCGGCGTGCAGGTCCACCCCGTTGCCGTAGGTCGACAGCGCCATGGCGGTGCACTCCGCGTGCCAGCCAGGGCGGCCGGGGCCCCACGGGCTGGGCCAGGCCGGCTCGTCGCCGGTGCTGGACTGCCAGACCGCCTGGTCGAGCGGGTCGCGCTTCGCGGGGTCGTCGACGTGCCCACCGTTGTCGCGCAGCTGCTGCAGGGCGGCGTCGCGGTCCAGGCCGGCGCGCTCGGCCACCGCGGCACCCGGGAGGTAGACCCCGCCGCCGGAGACATAGGCCGCACCCCTGGCAAGCAGCGTCTGCGCCAGCGCGACCACCGGCTCGATGAAGGTGTGCGCCCGTGGCTCGTGCGCGGGACGGCGGACCCGGAGGGCGTCCATGTCCCGGTCGAAGTGGAACTGCTGCACGGCGGCGAAGCGGTCGTACTGCGCACCCTGCCGCTTGGCCGCCTCGAAGAGCACGTCGTCGACATCGGTGACGTTGCGGCAGACCTCGACCTGCACCCCGAGCCGTCGCAGCACCCGGTCCACCACATCGACCCACACGAACGTCGCGGCGTGGCCCAGGTGCGTCACGTCGTACGGCGTCACCCCGCAGACGTAGACGCGGGCCCTGCCCACGACCGACAAGGGCTCACCTGCGAGGCGAAGAACGGTCACCCCGCCAGCCTGCCACGGACGCGGAAAACCCCTCGACCCCCCTGGTTGGATGACCGACGTGCACCCCCTCCTCGCCCGGCTGCTGCCGACCTCCCCCCTTGGCCGGTCGCTGTCGTTGCAGGCGATCTTGTCGGCCGCCGGTGAGGGAGCGTTCATCACCGGCAGCGCGGTGTTCTTCACCCAGGTCGTCGGGCTCTCCGCAGCGCAGGTCGGGCTCGGTCTGACCCTCGGCGGCATCGTCACGTTCTTGGTGGCGATCCCCCTGGGGCGGCTGACCGACCGGGTCGGGCCCAAGCGCATGTGGTGGCTCATGGCGCTCGCCCAGGCGGGGCTCTACCTGCTCTGGCCGCTCGTGACGGGGTTCGCGTCGTTCCTGGCGGTGACGGTCGCGCTGGAGATGGTCGTCGTGGCCGCCCGCTCCGGACGGGGGGCCTACACCCTCGACGCCTTCTCCGGCGCGGACCGGATCCGCTCCCTTGCGTTCATGCGCTCGGCCCTCAACATCGGCTTCACCCTTGGCGCCCTCATCGGTGGCATCGCCCTGGCTATGGACAGCCTCGCAGCCGTGCGCACCGTGCCCCTGGTGACCGCAGCCGTCCTCGCGGTCAACGCCCTGCTCGTCAGCAGGCTTCCCGCGACAGCGCACACGAGGGACCAGACGGCGAAGGCGAGCGTGCTGAGCCCGGGTGCCCTGCGGAACAAGGGATTCCTGGCCATGACCGCCTGCGACGGGGTGATCAGCACCAACCAGGTGCTGCTCAACGTCGTCATCCCCCTGTGGCTGGTGGAGCAGACCGACGCCCCGCGGGTGCTGCTCGCGTGGCTGTTCGGCACCAACACGGTGCTGGCTGTGCTGCTGCAGGTCGCGGCCAGTCGAGGAGCCGAGACGGTGACGGGTGCGCTGCGCGCCTCGCGGATCAGCGCCGGGTTCTTCGTGCTCTCGTGCCTGATCGTGCTCGGAACCCACGACACCGTCGGCTGGGTCACGATCGTGCTCGTCTGGGTCGGGCACGTGACGGTGACCGGCGCCGAGCTCTACCAGTCAGCCGGGCACTGGGGGCTGGTCGGGGAGCTGTCAGACCCGGCCCGGCGCGGGGAGTACCAAGGCGCCGCCCAGCTCGGCGGGACAGCAGGCTCGGTCTGGGCCCCCGCCGCCTACACGTTCCTGGCGATCCACGGCGGCGCCCTCGGCTGGCTCGCGATCGCCACGATCGTGGTGCTGGCGACGGTGGCCCTCCACCCCGCGACGCGCGCCGCCGAGCGGCACCTCGCCGAGCACGCCGCAGTGCCCGCCTAACCGAGCGAGGACAGCCCGTCGGTGTCGAGCGCGGGGAGGTCCGCACCCTCGGCCTCGAGCTCCTCCTTGACCACGCGGTAGGCCAGCCCCGGCGCATAGCCCTTGCGGGCCAGCATCCCCGCGAGCCGACGCACCCGGGCCTCGGTGGTCAGCCCGACGGTGGTGCCGAGCTTGCGCCGGACGAGGCTGCGCGCGGTGGCGACCTCCTCGTCCGGGTCGAGCTCGCCGACCGCCGCCCGGACCAGCTCGTCGTCGACGCCCTTGCGTCGCAGCTCCTGGCTCAGCGCCCGGCCGGACAGCCCCTTGCTGCGGTGCCTGCTGTCGACCCACATCCGGGCGAACAGGGCATCGTCGACGATGCCGACGTCGGCGAACCGGGTGAGGACCTGCTCCGCCACCTCGTCCGGGATGCCCTTGGCGCGCAGCTTGTTGGCCAGCTCACCCGCCGTACGGGGGCCGAGCTCGAGCAGGCGCAGGCAGATCTCCCGCGCCTGCTCGGCAGGGTCTCGCTCAGAGGTCAACGGGGACCGGCGCGACGACGTCGGCGAGGGCCTCGTCCGTCACGTCGACGGTGACGCCGATGCCGAGCTTTTCCTTGATGCGGCGCTCGATGTCGTCCGCGAGCTCGGGGTTGTCGCGCAGGAAGGCACGCGCGTTCTCCTTGCCCTGGCCGAGCTGGTCGCCTTCGTAGGTGTACCAAGCGCCGCTCTTGCGCACGAAGCCGTGCTCGACGCCCATGTCGATGAGCGAGCCCTCACGGCTGATGCCCTGGCCGTAGACGATGTCGAACTCGGCCTGCTTGAAGGGCGGGGCCATCTTGTTCTTCACGACCTTGGCGCGGGTGCGGTTGCCGATCGCCTCGGTGCCGTCCTTGAGGGTCTCGATCCGGCGTACGTCGATCCGGATGGACGCGTAGAACTTCAGCGCCTTGCCACCCGTGGTCGTCTCCGGCGAGCCGAACATCACGCCGATCTTCTCGCGCAGCTGGTTGATGAAGATCGCGGTCGTGCCGGTGCCGTTGAGCGCGCCGGTCATCTTGCGCAGCGCCTGGCTCATGAGGCGGGCCTGCAGACCGACGTGGCTGTCGCCCATCTCGCCCTCGATCTCGGCGCGGGGCACGAGCGCGGCGACGGAGTCGATGACGAGGATGTCGATGGCGCCGGAGCGCACGAGCATGTCGGCGATCTCCAGGGCCTGCTCGCCGGTGTCCGGCTGGCTGACGAGCAGCTGGTCGGTGTCGACGCCGAGCTTCTTGGCGTAGTCCGGGTCGAGGGCGTGCTCGGCGTCGATGAACGCCGCGATGCCCCCTGCCCGCTGCGCGTTGGCGACCGCGTGCAGGGCCACCGTGGTCTTGCCGGACGACTCCGGTCCGTAGATCTCGACCACGCGGCCGCGCGGCAGACCGCCGATGCCCAGCGCCACGTCCAGGGCGATGGAGCCGGTGGGGATGACGGCGATGGGGGGACGGATGTCGTCGCCGAGGCGCATCACCGAGCCCTTGCCGAAGTTCTTGTCGATCTGGGCGAGGGCCATCTCGAGGGCCTTGTCGCGGTCCGGTGCAGCCACCGTGTCTCCTAGGGTCGAAGCGGG
>JBKJSN010000185.1:0-6660 GCA_046595815.1 Mycobacteriales bacterium | reverse complement strand
GTCCCGCGCAGCACCGACGCCGTCGTAGTAGCCGGCGCGACCGCCGACGCCGATGTCCTCGGCCATGGTGATCTGCACGTGATCGACGTAGTTGGCGTTCCAGACCGGCTCGAAGAGCTGGTTGGCGAAGCGCAGCGCCAGCAGGTTCTGCACCGTCTCCTTGCCGAGGTAGTGGTCGATGCGGAAAACATCGGGGGCGGTGAAGACTGCGTCGACGAGGGCGTTGAGCTCCCGGCCGCTGGCCAGGTCGTGTCCGAAGGGCTTCTCGACCACGACCCTTCGCCAGCTCTGGGTGGCGTCGTTGTCGGCCATCCCTGTGCGCTGCATCTGCGTGAGGACCACGGGGAAGGCGCTCGGCGGGATGGACAGGTAGAACGCCGCGTTCCCGCCCGTCCCGTGCGAGGCGTCGAGATCCTTCAGAGTCTGGGCGAGCAGGTCGAAGGACGCGTCGTCGTCGAAGGACCCGGGCACGAACTTCGTCGCATCGGCGAGCCGCTGCCAGACCTCCTCGCGGAACTCCGTGCGGGCCCCCTCCTGCGCCGCCTTGCGGGCGACCTGTTCGAAGTCCCCGTCGCCCCAGTCCCGGCGCGCGAAGCCCAGCAACACGAAGCCGGGGGGCAGCAGTCCGCGGTTGGCCAGGTCGTACACCGCCGGGATGAGCTTCTTGCGGGCCAGGTCTCCGGTGACGCCGAACACCACCAGGGCGCACGGCTCGGGGACGCGGGGCAGACGTCGGTCGCGTGGGTCGCGCAGCGGGTTCACAGGTGTGGTCACCGAAGTGCCCGCAGCACCTGGTCCAGGCCCGCGCGGGAGGTCAGGTGCAGGCGCAGCACCGGTCGGCCGTGGTCGGCCAGCACCTGCGCGTCCCCCATGGCTTGGGCGGTGATGAGCTCGCCGTACGTGAAGGAGCGACCAGGCACCGGCAGGTCCTGCTCGACCAAGCCGGTGAGCTGCAGGAACGAGCCCACGGGCGGCCCACCTTTGTGGAACTGCCCGGTCGAGTGCAGGAACCGCGGGCCCCAACCGAAGGTCACGGGACGGCCGGTACGGCGGGCTAGCTGCCCTCGGACGCCGGCCACCTCCTGATCGCGGAGCCGGTCGAGGTAGGCCATGACGGCGAGGTAGCCGTGCGGGGCGAGCGTGTCCAGGAGCGCTGCGAGAGCAGCCTCCACGGTCTCGATGCCGTCGAGCAGACCGTTGGTCCCGCGCACCTCGACCGCCCCGTCGACGAACGCCGGGGGTTCCAGCGGGGGTGCCTGGTCCAGCAGGCCCCTGGCCGCGATCTTGGCGCTCTCCACATCCGGCTGGTCGAAGGGGTTGATGCCGAGCAGGCGCCCGGCCACGGCCACGGCGTACTCCCACGTGACGAACTGCGCGCCGAGGGAACCGGTGACGGTGATGCCCGTTGCGGGGAAGGGCTCGGCGAGCCGGACGATCAGCAGGTCGTCTGCTGCGGCGGTGAGCTCAGGAGCGCCGGGTTCGATCACCACAGGAAGCAGGCCGGTGCCCTGCTTGCCGGTGGACTCGGCGACGAGCTGCTCGGCCCAGTCACCGAACCCGGCCAGGGGGGAGCCGCTGTCGTCCAGCACGAGCTTGTCGCGGCCGGCGGAGCCGAGCACCGCCCCGAGGGCGAGCCCCGCGCAGTCCTCATCGCCGAAGCTCGCCAGGGCCGGCTCGGCCTGGTCCAGCAGGGCCGCGACGTCCGCGCCGGCAAGTGCGGAGGGGACGAGACCGAAGGCCGTCAGGGCGCTGTACCGGCCACCGACGTGCGGATCGGCGAGGAACACCTGCCGGTACTCGTCGGCCCGGGCGAGCTGCTCCAACGGCGAGCCGGGGTCGGTCACGACCACCATTCGGCGGGCAGCCTCGATGCCGGCCGCGGTGAAGGCCTGTACGAACGAGCGGCGCTGGCTGTCGGTCTCGACGGTGCCGCCGCTCTTGCTCGACACGACGACCACTGTGCGGCTCAGGTCCCCGGAGAGAGCGGCCCGGACCTGGTCGGGGTGGGTGGAGTCCAGCACCGTGAGTTCGACCCCGGCCTCGCGGCAGATGACCTCAGGTGCCAGCGAGGACCCCCCCATGCCGCACAGGACCACCCGGTCGACGCCCTCGGCCCGCAGCTCATCGCGCAGGGCGAGCAGCGCCGGCAGCTGTTGGCGGGAGACGGCGGCGACGTCGAGCCAGCCGAGCCGCACGCGCGCCTCCTCCTCGGCCCCCGGACCCCAGAGCTCGGGGTCGTGCTCGACGAGCCGCGAGGGGACGTGCTCGGCCTGCAGCTCGGCCAGCGCGGCGGCCTGAGCCGCGCCCAGCGACTCACCGGAGACCGTCACCCCGACCGTCATGCCGACCGTCGCGGTGTCGCCTTCGCCAGCTGTTCGGTCACCGAACTCAGGAGCTCGGACCAGGAGTCCTCGAACTTCCCGACTCCCTCACGCTCCAGCAGGTCCACGACGTCGTCGTAGTCGATGCCCGCTGCCGTGAGGTCGTCCAAGACCTGCTGAGCCTCGGCGTACGTCGTGGTGACCGTGTCGCCGCGGACCTCCCCGTGATCGGCGACGGCCTCCAGCGTGGCTTCGGGCATGGTGTTCACAGTCCCTGGGGCGACGAGGTCCAGGACGTAGCGCGTGTCGGGGTACGCCGGGTCCTTCACGCCCGTCGAGGCCCACAACGGGCGCTGCGGGTGGGCACCCGAGGCGGCGAGCGACTGCCAGCGGTCGGAGGCGAAGACGGCCTCGTAGTGCTGGTAGGCGAGTCGGGCGTTGGCGATCGCAGCCGACCCACGCAGGGGGCTGTCGGCGGCCAGACGCGTGTCGATCTCGGTGTCGACGCGGCTGACGAAGAAGCTCGCCACCGAGCCGATGGCGCCTAGGTCGTGACCGTTGGCCTTGGCCTGCTCCAGCCCGGCGAGGAAGGCGTCCATCACCGCGTCGTAGCGGGCGAGGCTGAAGATCAGCGTGACGTTCACCGAGATGCCGGCGGCCAGCGTCTGGGTGATCGCGGGCAGTCCAGCGACAGTGGCCGGGATCTTGATGAACAGGTTCGGCCGGTCGACCATCCACCACAGCGCCTTCGCTTCTGCGACCGTGCGCTCGGTGTCGTGGGCGAGGCGGGGGTCGACCTCGATGGACACCCGACCGTCGACGCCATTGCTTTCGTCGTACGCCGGACGCAGCACGTCGCAGGCCCAGCGCACGTCGAAGGTCGTCAGCGCCCGCACCGCCTCCTCGACCCCGACACCGCGCAGGGCGAGGTCGGCAAGCTGATCGTCGTACGCGCTTCCCTCGGCCAGAGCTTTCTGGAAGATCGTCGGGTTGGTCGTGACGCCCACGACGTGCTGGTGCGTCACGAGGTCGAGCAGGTTGCCCGACCGCAGTCGCTCACGGGACAGGTCGTCGAGCCAGACCGCCACTCCCGCGGCGGACAGGTCTGCGAGGTGGTCAGTCATGTCGGGCTCCTTGGTCAGCGGGCCTGCTTGGTCAGTGAGGCGTGCGCGGCTGCGACGACGCGGTCGGCGGTGAGACCGAACTGCTCGTAGAGCACGGAGTAGGGGGCGCTGGCGCCGAAGTGCTCGAGCGACACGGGGACGCCGTGCTCGCCGAGGTAGCGGTGCCAGCTCATGGCGATGCCGGCCTCGACCGAGACGCGCGCCTTGACGTCCGGCGGCAGCACGGTGAGGCGGTAGGCCTCGTCCTGGGCGTCGAACCACTCGAAGCACGGCAACGACACGACCCGCGTGGGCGTGCCCTCGGCTTCGAGCAGCTCACGCGCTGCCACCGCGATCTGCACCTCCGAACCCGTCGCCAGGAGCACGACCTTCGGGTGGCCGGTGCTCGCCTCGAGCAGGGTGTACCCACCCTTGGCGGTGAGCTCCGCGTTCGCGGCCTGCGACCTGTCGAAGGTCGGCACGTTCTGGCGCGTCAGGCACAGTGCCGCGGGGCGGTCGGTGTGGCTGAGCACGGTGCGCCAGGCGATGGCGGTCTCGTTGGCATCCGCGGGCCGCACGACGTCCAGGCCGGGGATGGCGCGCAGCGTCGACAGATGCTCCACCGGCTGGTGCGTCGGGCCGTCCTCGCCCAGGCCGATCGAGTCGTGCGTCCAGACGTAGGTCACGGGCAGCTTCATCAACGCCGCGAGACGGACAGCCGGCCGCATGTAGTCGGAGAAGACGAGGAAGGTCCCGCCGTACACGCGAGTGCCGCCGTGCAGGGCGATGCCGTTCATGATCGAGCCCATGGCGTGCTCGCGGACCCCGAAGTGCAGGATGCGGCCGTAGGGGCTGCCCTTCCACTCGTGGGTCTGCCGGTCGGCGGGCAAGAAGCTCGGCTCGCCCTTGATCGAGGTGTTGTTGCTCTCCGCCAGGTCGGCCGAACCGCCCCACAGCTCAGGCAGGCCCGGGGCCAACGCGGCGAGGACCTCGCCGGAGGCCTTGCGAGTTGCGATTCCCTTGGCGTCAGCGGCGTAGGTGGGGAGGGCGTTCGCCCAGCCGTCCGGCAGGGTGCGGGTGGTCAGGCGGTCGTGCAGCGCCTTGCGCTCGGGGTTGCCTGCAGCCCACGAGTCGTAGGCCTTCTGCCAGTCAGCACGGGCCTCGCGGCCGCGGGTGAGCACGTCGCGTGCGTGGTCCAGGACCTCGGCAGGTACGGCGAAGTTCTGCGATGCGTCGAGGCCGAGGAGCTCCTTGGTGGCGGCCACCTCCGTCGCGCCGAGGGCTGCGCCGTGGGCCTTGCCGGTGTTCTGAAGCGTCGGGGCGGGCCAGCCGATGATGGTGCGCAGCGCGATGAACGACGGGCGCTCGGTCTCGTCGACCGACGCGCGGAAGGCCTTGTCGAGGGCGGCCACGTCCTCGGCGTACGTCCCGTCCTCGCTCAGCCAGTCGACGCGCTGCACGTGCCAGCCGTAGGCCTCGTACCGGGCACAGACGTCCTCGGTGAACGCGACGTTCGTGTCGTCCTCGATAGAGATGTGGTTGTCGTCCCACAGCAGCGTGAGGTTGCCCAGTCGCTGAGTGCCAGCGAGACTGCTCGCCTCGCCGGACACGCCCTCCTCGAGGTCGCCGTCGGAGGCGAAGGCCCAGATGTGGTGGTCGAAGGGCGACTCGCCGGGGGCCGCGTCAGGGTCGAGCAGACCGCGTTCGCGGCGCGCAGCGAACGCCATGCCGACGGCGTTCGCGACACCCTGACCGAGCGGCCCAGTGGTCGTCTCGACGCCGGGGGTGTGCCCGTGCTCCGGGTGGCCGGGAGTCTGGGAGTCCCAGGTGCGCAGGTGCGCGAGGTCGTCGAGGGTCAGGCCGTAGCCGGACAGGAACAGCTGGACGTACAGCGTCAGGCTCGAGTGCCCGCAGCTCAGCACGAAGCGGTCGCGGCCTGTCCAGTCGGGCTGGCTCGGGTCGTGGCGCAGGTGGCGCTGGAAGAGCAGGTACGCCGCTGGGGCCAGGCTCATCGCCGTACCGGGGTGTCCTGAGCCGCAAGCCTCGACCGCGTCCATGGCGAGCGTCTTGGCGACGTCCACGGCCCGCCTGTCGAGGTCGGTCCACTCCAGCGTGCTCACGTGCTCCCCTTGCCTTCGCCCCGGTCACTTCTGATGCCCTGGACCCTATCCCGCGAGAGACGGGTCACTCCGACGGCAGGCTGGTGGGTGCCCCCGGTAGAGTCCTGCGCGTGACTGCGGTGGCCGAGGCGCGCGTGCAGGCCGCTGCGTCGGCCACCTTCCGTGCCCGTGTGGGCGCGTACGTCGCGCTCACCAAGCCTCGGATCATCGAACTGCTGCTGGTGACGACCGTGCCCACCATGGTGCTCGCCGCACATGGCTGGCCTGGTTGGTCTCTCGTCGCCTGGACCCTGCTCGGCGGCTCGCTCGCAGCGGGGTCCGCGAACGCCCTGAACTGCTGGTGGGACCGCGACATCGACGTGGTGATGAACCGCACCTCGCGACGTCCGCTGGCCCAGCACACGGTGACCCCGCGAGCGGCCTTCACCTTCGGGATCGTCCTGGGGGTCCTGGCGACGCTGCTCCTGGGGTTCACGACCAACTGGCTCGCCGCTGCGCTCGCCGATGCAGCGATCGCGTTCTACGTCTGCGTCTACACGATGGTGCTCAAGCGCCGGACCTCCCAGAACATCGTCTGGGGCGGCGCCGCCGGCTGCATGCCCGTGTTCATCGGCTGGGCTGCGGTCACCGGGACGCTGTCGTGGGCGGCGGTGGTGCTCTTCGCGGTGATCTTCTTCTGGACGCCGCCGCACTTCTGGGCCCTGGCGATCAAGTTCAAGGACGACTACGCGCGGGCCAACATCCCGATGCTGCCGGTGGTGGCGACCCCGCACGCCGTGGCGTGGCGCATGGTGGCCTACTCCTGGGCGATGGTCCTCACCTCGGCGCTCCTCGCCTTCGACACCGGTCCGGTCTACTGGGTGTCTGCAGCTGTGCTCGGCGGGATCTTCCTGCGCGAGGTGCATGTGCTCGAGCTGCGCGTGCGCGGCGGCGCGGACTTCAACCCGATGCGGCTGTTCCACTTCTCCATCACCTACCTGGCGCTGCTGTTCCTGGCCGTCGCCGTCGACCAGCTCGTCTGACCCGTTGAGCGGACGCAAGCAGGTCGACGGCGACGGCCAGGAACAGCAGCGCCAGGTAGGTGATGGAGAAGTGGAACAGCCGCATCGGGTTGAA
>JBKJSN010000082.1:0-18553 GCA_046595815.1 Mycobacteriales bacterium | reverse complement strand
GTCTCGTCCGCGACGCTGAGGCCGTAGCCGCTCTTGACCTCCAGCGTCGTGGTGCCGGTCGACAACGCCTCGTCCGCCAGCTGCCGCGCCGAGGCGCGCAGCATGTGAGTTGAAGCCGAACGGGTGGCGTTCACGGTGGTGCGGATTCCGCCTGCGGCATAGGGCTTTCCGGCCATCCGGGCGACGAACTCCTCGACACGATCACCGCCGAAGACGAGGTGGGTGTGGCTGTCGACGAACCCGGGGATCACGCACGCACCGCCGACGGGCAGCACTGTGTCGCACGCCGGGGCGGACGCGGCGGATCCCACCCAGGTCACGACGCCGTCCTGCATCGCGAGCGCCGCGCCCCGCTCGGGGGCGTCCGGGGACCAGGACAGCAGCCGACCGATATCGGTGACCAGCAGCGAGCTCACTGGCCGAGCATGGGCATATCGACGCCGCGTTCGTGCGCGACGCGCCGAGCGATGTCGTAACCGGCGTCGGCGTGCCGAACCACGCCCATCCCCGGGTCGTTAGTCAGCACCCGGTCCAGCCGCAGCGCCGCGTCCGGCGTGCCGTCGGCCACGACCTGCGCGCCGCAGTGCAGGGACTTGCCCATCCCGACCCCGCCCCCGTGGTGCACCGCAACCCACGCCGCCCCCGACGCGACGTTGAGCAGCGCATTCAGCACCGGCCAGTCCGCAATGGCGTCGGACCCGTCGAGCATGCCCTCGGTCTCCCGGTACGGCGAGGCCACCGACCCGGAGTCGAGGTGGTCACGACCGATGACGACTGGGGCCTTGATGTCTCCCCGCGCGACGAGGTCGTTGAGCACCTGACCGGCGAGGGCGCGGTCGCCGTACCCGAGCCAGCAGATGCGCGCCGGCAGCCCCTGGAACGCGACCCTCTCCTGAGCCAGCGGGATCCAACGCTGCACGAACGGGTTGTCGGGGAAGGCGGAGAGCAGCGCAGCGTCGGCGGCAGCGATGTCGGCGGGGTCACCGGACAGCGCCACGAACCGGAACGGCCCGATGCCCTCGCAGAACAACGGCCGGATGTACGCCGGAACGAAGCCCGGGTAGTCGAACGCCTGGGAGAACCCAGCACCGAGCGCCTCGCCTCGCAGGTTGTTGCCGTAGTCGAAGACCTCCGACCCTGCCCGAGCGAAGCCCACCATTGCCTCGCAGTGGACCCGCATCGCAGCCTGCGACCGCTCGATGTACTCCGCCGGCTTCGACTGGCGCAGCACCAGCGCTTCCTCGAGCGACAGGCCGTTCGGGACGTACCCGTTGAGCGGGTCGTGTGCCGAGGTCTGGTCGGTGACGACGTCGAAGGCCTCACCGGCTGCAAGCAGTGCGGGCAAGGCGTCGGCGGCGTTAGCGACGACACCGACCGAGAGCGGCTGGCCGAGTCGGGCAGCCTCCCGACACCTGGCGAGTCCCTCCTCGAGGGAGTCGGCAACGAGGTCGAGGTAGCGCGTCTCCACCCTCCGCTGCACCCGGGCCGGGTCGACGTCCAGACACAGCGCGACGCCGCCGTTCATCGTGACCGCCAGCGGCTGCGCGCCACCCATCCCTCCGAGTCCGGCGGTGAGCACGACCTTGCCGTGCAAGGTTCCGTCGTACCTCTGCTCGGCCAGCGCAGCGAAGGTCTGGAAGGTCCCCTGCACGATGCCCTGGGTGCCGATGTAGATCCACGACCCGGCCGTCATCTGGCCGTACATCGTCAGCCCCATCGCCTCGAGCTCCCAGAAGTCCTTCCAGGTCGCCCAGTCCGGCACCAGCAAGGAGTTGGCGATGAGCACCCTTGGGGCGTGGGGGAACGTGCGGAACACCGCGACCGGCTTCCCGCTCTGCACCATGAGCGTCTCGTCGTTCTCCAGGCGCATCAGCGTCTGTTCGATGGCGCGCAGTGACGCGTGATCCCGGGCGGCCTTGCCGTTGCCGCCGTAGACGATGAGGTTGGCCGGGTCCTCCGCCACGTCCGGGTGCAGGTTGTTGCGCAGGCAGCGCAACGCCGCCTCCTGCAGCCATCCCTTGGTCTGCATCACTCGAGCTCACCCACCACGTCCTGTACGGCGGACAGCAGCGCACCGGTCTGCACCAGCTGCACCACGGCCTCGATCTCGGGGGAGAGGTACCTGTCCGGGCCGGGTCCCGCAACGACGCTCCGGACCGCCGCCAGCGCGGCTGCGGTCCCGTCGGCAGGGACGAGTGGGGCCCGTAGGTCCAGGGCCCGGGCGGCGGTGAGGACCTCGATCGCCAGCACCCGGGCGAGGCCGTCGACGGCGCGCAGGAGCTTGCGCCCGGCAGCCCACCCCATCGAGACGTGGTCCTCTTGCATCGCCGATGAAGGGATCGAGTCGACCGACGCAGGGGCTGCCAGTCGCTTGAGCTCCGACACGATCCCGGCCTGGGTGTACTGCGCGATCATCAGCCCGCTGTCGACCCCGGGATCGTCGGCGAGGAACGGCGGCAGACCGTGACTGCGGTGTGCGTCGAGCAGCCTGTCGGTCCGCCGCTCCGACATCGAGGCCAGGTCGGCGAGCGGGATCGCCAGGAAGTCCAGGGCGTAGGCGACCGGTGCCCCGTGGAAGTTGCCGTTGCTCTCGATGCGCCCGTCATCGAGCAGCACCGGGTTGTCGATGGCCGAGTGGCTCTCGCGCGAGGCCACGACGCGCACGTGGTCGAGCGTGTCGCGGGCCGCACCGGCGACCTGGGGTGCGCAGCGCAGCGAGTACGCGTCCTGCACCCGGGTGTCGTCCGGTCCGGCGTGCGAGGACACGATGGGCGACCCGGCCAGCACCCGGCGCATGTTCGACGCCGCGGTGGCCTGCCCCGGGTGCGGGCGCAGCGCCATCAGGTCACCGGCCAGGGTGCGGTCGGTGCCGAGCAGCGCCTCGACGCTCATCGCGGCGGCCACGTCCGCGACCTTCAGCAGCGCGGCCACGTCGTGGCACGCCAGCAGCAGCATCGCGAGCATGCCGTCGGTGCCGTTGATGAGGGCAAGGCCCTCCTTCTCGGCGAGCTCGACGGGTTCCAGGTGGGCCTCGGTGAGGGCCTCGCCCGCCGACATCAGCTTCCCGTCGTACCTCACCTGGCCCTCGCCCATGACCGCGAGCGCGACGTGCGCGAGCGGCGCGAGGTCGCCGGAACAGCCGAGCGAGCCGTACTCGCGGACCACCGGCGTGATGCCGGCGTTGAGGAGCGAGGCGTACGCGCGCGCAGTGTGGGCGCGCACGCCGGTGTGGCCGGTCGCCATCGTCTGCAGGCGCAGCAGCGCCATCCCGCGCACGACCTCGGCCTCGACCTCGGGGCCGGACGACGCGGCGTGCGAGCGCACCAGCGACCGCTGCAACTGCAGGCGTCGCTCGGTCGGGATGTGCCGTGTCGCCAGGGCTCCGAACCCCGTCGAGATGCCGTACGCCGGGGCGCTGCCGCGAGCCAGGTCGTCGACGTGCTTGCGGGCTAGGTCCAGGGCCTGCAGCGACTCCTCCGACAGCGAGACGTGCGCGCCGTCGCGGGCGACCGCGACGACCTCCGCCTCCGTGAGCGGATGGTCCGGGCGGAGCACGACAGTCATGACCCCATCTCACCCCACCTGCGATCGGGCTGCCAGTGAACTGTCGGCTAGGCCGTGTCCCACGGGCTGGCTAGGGTGCCAACCATGCGCAGGATTGCCGAGTTCGTGCTCCACCACCGCAGGCTGATCATGGTCGGTTGGGTCGTCCTGTTCGTCGCGGGCATCGTCAGCGCGGGGAAGGCCACCGAGCGACTGAAGATCGACTTCTCGTTGCCGGGTGAGCCGGGCACGAAGACCGCCCTGATGATCGAGACCGAGTTCGGCAACGGTGGGTTCACCCAGCCCTACCTGGTCTCGATCACCGCCCCGGAGGGCCAGCGGATCACAGGGCAGGAGGCGAAGGTCGCGTCGGTGTTCGCCGCGACGGCCACCTCGACCCCGGGACTGCGTGTCGTCGATGAGGCCTCCGCAACCGCGGGGACGGACAAGGGCGTCTTCCGCACGAGCGATGACCGCACCGCCTTCGCGATCGTCGCCTTCCCGTTCGTCCATGAGGGGACCGACTTCTCGCTCCCCACCGAGGCGATCCGGGAGGGTACGCAGAAGGCGGCGCCCGCGGGCTGGGTCGTCGGCGTCACCGGGGAGGACGCGCTCGCGGCCGGCGACAGCGACGGTTCTGGGCCGGGGGTGCTCGCCGAGACCCTGTTCGGTGCGGGCGGGGCGCTGATCGTGCTCGCCTTCGTCTTCGCCTCTTTCCTTGCCCTGCTGCCGTTGCTGGTGGCTGCCGCGTCGATCCTGCTGTCGTTCGTCTTCCTGCTGCCGCTGACCTACCTGACGGACGTGTCGTTCATCGTCCAGTTCCTCATCGCCCTGATCGGCCTCGGTGTCGCGATCGACTACTCGCTGCTTCTGGTCACCCGCTGGCGCGAGGAGCGCGACCACGGCCGGGACAACCACGACGCGGTGATCGAGGCCATGACGCACGCGGGCAAGGCCATCGTGTT
Organism: Mycobacteriales bacterium; assembly: GCA_046595815.1. Taxonomy (GTDB): domain Bacteria; phylum Actinomycetota; class Actinomycetes; order Mycobacteriales; family SCTD01; genus RYN-111. The sequence continues at coordinate 14,045 of JBKJSN010000082.1, read as the reverse complement.
CAGCGGCGTCACGGTCGCCATCGGTCTGCTCGCGCTGGTGGTGCTGCCCGTCCCGTTCATGCGCAGCGTGGGGATCGGCGGGGCGCTCATCCCGCTCGCCAGCGTGCTGACCACCCTCACCCTGACCCCGGCGATCCTCGGTGGCATCGGCCCCAAGGTCGACTGGCCGAAGATCCGCCATGAGAACGTCGCCAGCAAGGGCTGGACCCGTTGGGCGGAGGCCGTCGTGAAGCGCCGCTTGCTCGCCGCCCTCGTCGGCGTGGCGGCGATGGGGGCCTTGGTCGCCGCCTTCCTGGGGATCAAGATCGGGCTCGCCGAGTCCGGCTCGCTGGCGAGCAGCGGTCCGGCGTACACCGCGTTGCAGACGCTCAGGGACGGCGGGGTGCACACCGGTTTCTTGACCCCGCTGCAGGTCCTGACCACTACGGACCAGGCTCAAACGGTCGCGGGGGAGCTGTCCCGGGTCGAAGGGATCGACAAGGTCGTCGTGGCCACCTCCGGCGACAACGTGCGGAACGGGCACACCGTCGTCTACGCGATCCCCGACCACGAGACCGTGAACTCCACGACGGTGGAGCCGGTCAAGCAGGCCAAGCTCGCGGTCGAGGGCAATCCTGCCGTCCTGGGCATCGCAGGAGTGGGCGCGGACCAGATCGACTTCCTGCACTCGGTCTACGGCAACTTCCCGCTCGTGCTCGGCATCATCGCCGTCCTGACCTTCGTACTGCTCGCCCGAGGCTTCCGCTCGGTGCTGCTGCCGCTGAAGGCGGTGCTCCTCAACCTGCTCACCCTGGCCGCGACGCTGGGCTTCATGGTGCTGTTCTGGCAGCACGGCTGGGGCTCCGAGCAGATCTTCGGCGTCGCCTCCACGGGGGCGGTCACCTTCTGGGTGCCGCTCATGGTGTTCGCGTTCCTGTTCGGCCTGTCCATGGACTACGAGGTCTTCATCCTCAGCCGGATGCGCGAGGAGTACGACAACATCGGTACGACGGACGGTGCCGTCGTGGAGGGCATCGCCCGCACCGGGCGCCTGGTGACGAGCGCCGCGCTCATCCTGTTCCTGGCGTTCGTCGCGCTGGCCTCCGGCCCGGGCACTGACTTGAAGATCTTCGCGACCGCACTCGGCTTCGGGATCCTGCTCGACGCCACCATCGTGCGCTCGCTGCTGGTGCCGGCGTTGGTGTCGCTGTTCGGCGAGTGGAACTGGTGGATGCCGACCTGGTTCGCCAAGCTCCTGCGGGTGCATCCCGAGGACGACACCTCCACGGTGGCACTCGCTGACTGAGCTCCCGGTCCTGGGTGGGGATCCCGCAGCCCTGCGCCGGATGAAGGCCACGGCGACCGGTTTCCTGCTGCTCGCGGCCGGCTTGTTCGCGCTGTCGCACACCCTTACGGGTACGGCGGCGGGCTACCTGCAGGCCGGTTCGGAGGCCGCGATGATCGGTGGCCTGGCTGACTGGTTCGCGGTCACGGCGCTGTTCCGTCACCCGCTGGGCCTGCGGATCCCGCACACCGCTCTCGTCCCGCGCAAGAAGGATGAGATCGCCCTCAAGCTCGGAGAGTTCGTGACCGGGCACTTCCTCACTCGGGAGGCGGTCACGGCCCAGGTCGCCGAGACCGGCGTGGTCGACCGGGTGGGGGCCTGGGTCGCCCAGCCCGAGGTGGCGGCGCGGCTTGCGCGGGAGCTGGCCTTCAACCTGAGCGCGGTCCTGGAGGTGTTGGACCCCGAGGAGGTCACGGCGTACGTCCTGGAGCTGTTGCACCGCGACCAGGCCCGGCGCTCCTACGCACCCGTCCTCGGCCGGGTACTGGAGAGGGCCGTCGACGGCGGGACGACCAGACCCCTCGTGGACGTCTGTGTCAGCCGCGGTCGGGCCTACCTGCGTGCACACCGCGAAGAGCTGATGCCGCAGGCCCGATCCTTCGTGGACGACCGGGGCTGGCTCGCCGGACTCCTGGTGAGCGACAAGCGGATCCGGCGCACCTTCGACGGCTTCGCTGACCTGCTCGAGGAGGTCGAGCGCCAGCCGGATCACCCGCTGCGGCACTGGCTCGAAGGGCTCTTCCGTTCCGTCGCCGATCAGCTCCAGCGCGATCAGCACACCGCGGCGCGCTTCGACGCGATGGTGGCGCAGCTGCTGGAAGACCCCCAGGCGCAGGCCGCCCTGCACGACCTGCTCATCGACGCGCTCGCCTCTGTGCGGGCTTCTCTGACGGACCTCCAGGGCGAGCTGCCTGCCCGGATGGCAGGGCTGGTCGCCTCCCTGGGCACCCGGGTCGTGGAGGACGAAGTCTTCCGAGAGCGGGTGCTGACCGTCGTACAAGGGGTGCTCGGGCACGCGGTGGAGAACTACGGCGACGAAGTGACCACCCTCATCCGCGACCAGGTCGCCCGGTGGGACGCCACCTCGGCCTCACGGCGCATCGAGCTGGCGGTCGGGCGCGACCTGCAGTTCATCCGCATCAACGGCACGGTCGTCGGCGCCTTGGCCGGGCTCGCCCTGCACGCGTTCTCTCAGGTGGTCTGGTAGCCGGGGCGTCCGGCCGCCTCCCACTCCTCCCACAGCGCGAAGAACTCGGTGCCGAACGGGTCCTGCCCGCGCAACGGCATCGACGCCCGGCGGATGCTGAAGTCCAGCGGTGCCAGCTCCACCGCGGCGGCGAAGTGCTCCTCCGCGGCTGCCGCGAAGCCGGAGCGGTGCAACCAGGCGGCGAGCCTGCGCTCGGCTCTTGCCGCACGAAGGTCCGCATCGTCGGTGGCGGTCACATCCACCTGCGGCACCTCGCCGGTCCGGGCCCATCGGCGCAGCGCCTCGTGGTGCTGCGCGGAGTCGACCTTGGTCCACTCGCGGAACTGGTCGTCCCCGGGCGCGATGGTCGGCGGCTTGACCACGCGCCCCTGCTCGTCCAGCCACACGGTCGACGGCACCTGCACCACGCCGAAGACATCGGAGAGACGGTGCTCGGCGTCGACCGCGGTGGGCAGGTCCTGCTGGGCCCAGCGGCGCACGGCCTCGGGGTCCTCGTCGAGGGCGACGGTCACCACGTCCAACCCGTCTGCGTGCAGCTCGTCGGCGAGCTGCTTCCACGCCGGCAGCTCGTAGCGGCAGCCGCACCAGGTGGACCAGGCGACCACTGCGGTCTTGCGTCCCTTGCCCCCCACGGTGACGGGGGCGCCGTCGACGTCGGGCAAGGTCAGCGGAGGAGCGCTGTCACCGACGGCGGTGGTGGCCCCGGCAGGCTCGCCGAGTACGGCGATCACCCGGTCCCCGAGGTCGTGGTGTGCCAGCGGACGACCGAGGAGGGCCGCGACCTCTGCCAGCGACACCGGTGCGGTCAGCGAGGCGGGGATGCAGACCTCTCCGCGGCACAGTCCTTGGGGCTTGAGCTCCCAGCCGGTGGCTGCGAGCAGGGCCTCACTCGTGAGCGTGAGTCCATCGGAGGGGACCGTCGCTCCGTCGAGCACCGTCAGTGTCATGAACGGATGCTAGAACCTGTTCTATGCAGTTCGCCTCCTGGCTCTCCCTCGAGCCGGTGCCGCTCGTGCCGGAGCTGCTGCTGCACCAGGCGGACGACATGCACGGGCTGTGGCAGGCCGTCGGGGGCAGCTCCCCGCCGTACTGGGCCTTCCCCTGGCTCGGTGGCCAGGCGCTGGCGCGTTACGTGCTCGACCACGAGGTCGTGCGCGGTCAGCGCGTGCTCGACCTCGCCAGCGGCTCGGGGCTGGTCGCCCTTGCCGCGGTACGGGCCGGGGCCGCCGCGGTGCTGGCGGCGGACATCGACCCGCTCGCGGGGGAGGCGCTGCACGCCAACGCGGCCGCGAACGGCCTCGTCGTCCAGTTCACGCAACAGGACCTGCTGGCCGGGCCGGTGCCGGACGTGGACGTGGTCCTCGCCGGGGACGTGCTCTACGAGCAGCAGATGGCCGAACGTGTCCTTCGCTGGCTCGAGTCGTTTGACGGGGTAGTGCTCGTGGGCGATCCCGGGCGCGACTACCTCCCGCAGGGCCGCTTCCCCCAGGTCGCGGCGTATGACGTGCCCACCACCCGCGAGCTCGAGGGAGCAGCGGTGAAGCGGACCTGCGTCTACCGCCTCGACGAAATCTGATACTTCGTCCACGTTAGGCTCCCGCCCATGCATCGTCGCCCCCTAGTCGCCCTCGCCGTCGCCGGCTGTCTCGCCGGCGCCTCCTTCGCGTCCTTCTCCCAGGCAGCGACCCGCACCGCGCCAGGCGCCGGGCTGCAGGCGAAGGCGTCGGCGACGGCCCAGGACGCTCTCCCTGAGCCGCGCACGCCGTCCACCGTGGACCGGTACGCCCCCGCGAACGGCTGCTTCGGCATCCGCTCGGCGAGCGGCGTGACCATGCCCGGCGGGCCGTTCCTGTTCCACGCCTTCGACCTGGGCAAGTACTTGCTCGTCGCGCCGAAGGGCACGTTCTTGAGCACCGCCGACGACCCACTGCCGACGCGGGAGGCGGCGATCATTGCCCGCGGCTTCATCGACGGCACGGGCGACGAGCGCATCGCGCAGGTGCACGCGGCCGCGGACACCGGTCTGGACACGGCCGCGACGGTCGCCGAGACCGCGACGGCGCCGCTTGAGACCCAGGTCCGGGGCGACAAGGTCAAGCTCGCCAGCGCGGCCTCTGCCTCCAGCGAGTGGGTCCTGAAGCAGGTCGGCAGCTCCTTCGTGCTGCAGCAGGCCTTCAACGACGGTGACGTGGAGACCCCCGGCCCGGTCGACCCCCCGATCGCCGCGACCCTCGTCGCCGAGTCGGGCGCCTTCCGGGCCGCCTCAGGAGCGCTCACCACCGCCGCTGCCCAGGTGCGGCTGGTCCCGGCGAAGGGCTGCGCGAACTGGACCGAGACGGCGGTGGGCGTCAGCGGTCCCGTCGCGACCGGCGCCACGCCGTACAGCACCACGCAGGGCTACGTCGACGCCCACATGCACCTGATGTCCCAGGAGTTCCTCGGCGGCCGCGTGATGTGCGGTCGGGTGTGGCACCCGTACGGCATCACCAAGGCCCTGGTCGACTGCCCGGACCACGAGCAGGCCGGCGGGCGCGGCGCGGCGCTGGAGGACTTCCTGTCCGGCAACACCCCGGGCACCGGTCACGACCCGGTGGGCTGGCCGACGTTCAAGTACTGGCCCAACCCGCACTCCCTCACCCACGTCAGCTCCTACTACCGCTGGCTCGAGCGCTCCTGGCGTGGTGGTCAGCGCATGCTCACCGTGCTGTTGGTCGAGAACGGTCAGCTCTGCGAGATCTACCCGCTGAAGAAGAACTCCTGCGACGAGATGGCCTCGGTCCGCCGCGAGGCGCTGCGCACGTTCGAGCTCCAGCGGTACGTCGATGCTCAGGCTGGCGGTCCGGGGCGCGGCTTCTTCCGCATCGTGAAGGACCCCTTCCAGGCTCGGCGCGTGGTGAACCAGGGACGGCTCGCAGTGGTCCTCGGCATCGAGGTCTCCCGTCCCCTCGGGTGCCGCGAGTACCTCGGCACCTCGACGTGCACCGACGCCCAGGTCGACGAGCGGCTGCAGGAGGTCTACGACCTCGGTGTGCGCCAGATGGAGGCGACCAACAAGTTCGACAACGCCTTCACCGGGGTGAAGGGCGATGGCGGCAACATCGGTGTCCTCGTCAACGGGGCGAACAACAAGGAGACCGGGCACTTCTGGAAGATGGCGACCTGCAAGGCCCCCTTCGGGGCCAAGCAGGACCAACACGACCACCAGCAGTACAATCTCGCCGATGAGTCAGGCGGCTCGCTGGGTCGGGATGCGCTGTTCGGCGCGATCCTGGCGACCTCCGGCCCCAGTGGCGCGGCGCCGCTGTATCCGGCCGGTCCGCACTGCAACCAGATCGGGCTCACCAACCAGGGCAAGGTTTTCCTCGCCGGCCTGGTCAAGCGCGGGATGATCTTCGACCCGGACCACATGAGCGCCGTGGCGCGCAAGGACTCCCTCGACCTGCTCGCCAAGCAGGGGTACTCCGGGGTCCTGTCCAGCCACTCATGGGCCGATGACGCCAACTACCTCAAGGTGCTGTCGATGGGCGGGCTGGTGACGCCGTACGCCGGTGGATCCTCGGGCTTCCTCGACGCCTGGAAGAAGCTGCGTGCCGAGGCCGACCCCCGCTTCCCCTACGGCATCGGCTGGGGCTCGGACATCAACGGCTTCGGCTCCCAGGGCGGCCCGCGCAACCCGGCTCCCGGCAAGGGCGTGAACTACCCGTTCGGCACCCTCGGCGGGGCGAAGGTCAGCAAGCTCATCACCGGCCAGCGCACCTTCGACGTCAACACTGACGGCGTCGCCGGCTACGGCCTCTACCCGGACTGGGTGCAGGACGTGACCGTGCAGGCAGGCAAGGACGGCGCTGCGTTCCGGCGTGACCTCGCCAACGGCGCCGAGGCCTACCTGCAGATGTGGGAGCGTGCCGACGGCATCATCGGTGACAGCTGCCGCAGCGATGTCGCGGACGTGACGAAGGGCGACCTCAAGCGGGTCACCAAGGGCATGACCCCCGAGCAGGTGCTCGCCGTACTCGGCCAGCCGCACACCCGCATCGGCCGCACCTTCACCTACTGCGGCACGGGCAAGTCCGTGACGGTCCGCTTCTCCCGCTCCGGCAAGGTCGCCTGATCCGCTAGAGGCGGGTACGGGCTTCCCAGAGGTCAGGGAAGAACCGGCGGGTCAGGGTGGAGCGAAGGTACGCAGCTCCGCTCGACCCGCCGGTTCCCGGCTTGAGACCGATCTGGCGCTCCACCGCGAGCACGTGGCGGTGCCGCCAATGCCCGACCGCCTCGTCGTAGTCGATGAGGCTCTCGCACAGCAGCGTCATCATCGAGGGTCCGGCGCGCAGCACGTCGAGCACGTCGGTCACGCCATGGCGCGTCAGTGCCTGCGCGAAGGCGTCCGCCAGGGTCTGCGCGTCCAGGCGTCCCTGCAGCCTGCTGCGTTCGTCCTCCGACAGCCAGACCGATGCGAGGTACGCCGGGTCCTTGAGCCCCGAGGCGAACTCCAGCTCGCGGAACTGTGCCGACTGGAACCCGCTGCCCCCTTCCAGGACGTGGCGGAACTCCAGGTAGCCCGCCGGAGTCATCGTCCCGAGCACGTCCCACTGCGCCGTGAGCTGACGCATGATCGCGACGATCCGCCGCAACCGCGACTCCGCCTCTGGGAAGCGATCGCCGCCGATGAGGCGGGTGACCTCGTCGAGCTCGTGCAGCACGAGCTTGAACCACAGCTCGTGGGACTGGTGCAGCACCACGAACAGCAGCTCGTCGTGGGCACGCGGTTCCTGCTGGAGCGCGAGCAGGTCCGGCACACGAAGGTAGGAGGAGTACGTCACATCAGGCACCGTGAAAGCATGCCAGTCATGAGCAACCCAGAGGTCGTGTCAGTCGAGCGCGTCATCCCTGCCCCGCCGGAGAAGGTCTTCGCCCTCCTGGCCGATCCCCACCGGCATTGGGAGATCGACGGCTCCGGCACGGTGCGCGATGCCAAGGACGTCCCCGAACGCCTCGAGCTCGGGGCGGAGTTCGGCATGAGCATGAAGTGGTTCGTCCCGTACGCCATGAAGAGCCGCGTCATCGAGTACGACGAGAACCGCCGCATCGCGTGGCAGACCGTGCCGGTCTACCCGCTGAGCGATCGCGTTGCCGGTGGCCGGATCTGGCGCTATGAGCTCGAGCCCGTCGAGGGCGGAACCCTGGTGCGTGAGTCGTGGGACATCACCCAGGAGAAGCCGCTGTCCAAGCCCTTCGTGGTGCGGCTCGGCGACACGACGCGCGAGAACATGACCCGCACCCTGGAGCGGCTCGAGGCCGTCCTGGCTGCCTGAGGCGAGTCCGCCGGGGGCAGACATTGCCTCCAGCGCGCGTACCAGATCAGGTACGAACGGACCAGATCTGGTACGGCTGTCGGGAGCAGTAGCGCCCCCCCCGCAGGGCTGGGGCCCGAGAACGCGAACGGGCCCGCCCTCCGAGAGGAGAGCGGGCCCGTCGTACGAGGGTGGATCAGCCCATGCGGTAGGTGATGTAGACGGTTCCACTGAGGGGCGCGTTGCTCGTGGTGGACAGCTGGAACGCCTGGAAGAAGTCGGCATTCGGGAAAGCCGCCGTCTTCGGGGTGCCGCTGCAGTGCGGCCCCGAGCCGGTCAAGGCAGCAAGATCGCAGCTCACCCCGGTGTCGGCCATGTTCCCGGGTCCGCCGCCGCCGAGCAGCGTGACGGTGATCTTGTCGGTCCCCGTCAGCGTGATGCCGGGTGCCCGCACGTACAGGTCGGAGACGGTCCCACCGACTCCGGGCATGAGGGCGGATTCGTACTTGTTCAGGCAGCTTGTGCTGTGGCCCATGATCGTGCCCCAGCAGCCCGACTTCTGGCCGACGCTGTCGAAGGCAGGACCGCCATTGGCGGTCAGACCGGTGAAGGTGATGGAGGACGTGAACACGTTGGGACCGGCGGGACCCTGCGGGCCGGTGGCGCCTGTCGCGCCCTGGACGCCCTGCGGACCGGTTGCGCCGTCCGTGCCGTCGACCCCGTCGGTGCCAGCGGGACCCTGCGGTCCTGTCGCCCCTGCCGCGCCGGCCGCTCCGGTCTCGCCCTTGTCGCCCTTGAGCCCGAAGCCCGTACCCGTCCAGCTGCCTGCCGCCTTCGGGCCGTAGAAGGTGAAGGTCGCCAGGTCGAGGAAGAAGTCGCCATCGATGCCGTCAGCCGGTATCGGAGCACTCATGCCGCTCAGGATCGTGTTGCCGTCAGCACCGTCAGCACCGTTGGTGCCGTTGGTGCCGTTGGTGCCGTTGGTGCCGGCCGCGCCGGTGTCGCCCTTGGCTCCAGCCGCGCCATCAGCTCCGGCCACGCCCTGGATTCCTTGGATGCCCTGGACTCCGGACTCTCCGGTGAAACCCTGGATGCCCTGGATGCCAGTAGCGCCAGTAGCGCCAGTCGCACCCTTCGCGCCCCTGGCGGCGAGCACCAGCCAGGAGGTGCTGCTGCCAGGCGTCGCGGCGTTGTTGGCGATGCGGGCGAGGTAGGTGGAGCCCTGGTAGGTCACGAGGTCCCGGACGATGTAGTTCGCCGTGCTCGACCAACCTCCGCGGAAGCGGAACCCCTGGCTCCAGCTGAGCGTGCGCTCACTGGAGGCGCACCGCTTACCCGCCTGGTAGTCGATGACGCGCATTGCGCCGGAGGTCTTGTTGACGCAGGACGTGATGTTGCCCGTGGTGCTGGACGGCACCGCGGCGATGGCAAGGCCACCGCCGGTGACCAGGGCTCCGACGCTGACGCCTGCGACAACGCTGAGAAGCGTGCGCGTGCGGGTACGTGCAGGGCGGGCGCCCATGGTGTCTCCTGATTGGTTGATCGTGACCGGAACGAAAAGTTGTCGTCGCGAACATAACGAAACAGCGGGCCTTCGGTGACGCTGTGTAATCCCCTGCGTGTCGCCCGAGCGCGAACGGGCCCGCTCCCCCGAGGGGAGAGCGGGCCCGTCGTGGGAGCCTGAGGGTTTAGCTGAGCAGCATGTTCGGCTCGCCGTAGGCGTTGAGGCCGTTGGCTCCGCGGGTGCAGGTACCGCCGCGGACGGCGCCGCCGTTCCAGGCCAGCGTCAGGCAGTTCGCGAGCGCGCCCTGGCCCCAGTAGTTCGGGTGCAGGCTCTCCTGGATGTAGTAGTTGCCGCAGCAGGTCGACACGGTGCGGATCTGGTTGATCCACTCGGTCTGGTCGACGGCACCGGTCGACCACCAACCGGCGAGGCCTTTCTCCTCGATCAGGCCGACGGTGTTCTCACACAGTCGTCTGCCGTTGAAGGCGTTGGCCAGTTCCAAGATCTTGGTGCTGGCGATCCCCGCCTGTGCGGCGGCGTTCTTCACCGCGTTGTTGATGTTCGGCAGCGCGGTGGCGTTCGCCCAGTTCGCGTCGTTGTTCCAGAAGCCGCAGCCGCCGGTGCTCTGCCGGGTGAAGCCGGACTGGGAGTAGCGGAAGCCCGTGCTGTTCGGGATCGGAGACATGTAGTCCTGCACGATGATCGACCAGGAGCCGTCGGCGTACCCGGCGTTGCGCATCGCCGTACGCAGGTTGAGCAGCCCGTTCTTGATGGCCGTCGTCTGCGCGGTGATGTTGGCCGAGGTGAAGTTCGCCGTGACCGAGCTGTCGTCGTTGCAGTAGTCCGGGGCCCATGACGGCGAGCCGAGGAAGTTACTGACGCACTGCTGCACGACGCTGCCGAAGTTGAAGTTGTTCCCGCCGATCGACACCACGACGGCCTTGACGTTGTGTGTCGCCGCGAAGTTCTGCAGCATCAGGGCCTGACCTTGCTGGCCAGCGGAGTTGTAGAAGTCCAGGCCGGGCTTGAAGTACCCATTGCTGTCGGTGAAGGTCGAGGTCTTCGCGCCGGAGCAGGCCAGGTTGTAGCCGTTCACCACGCCGGTGTAGACCTCGGCGGCGGCGCTGCGGTGGCAACGGTTGATGACCTCTGCCGTGCGGGCCGCATTGTCGAAGTACGCCGTGGAGCCCAGCGCATCGACGTAGGACTCACCGTTGTTGGAGTTGCCGGCCCAGCGCCCGGCCTCGCCGGAGATGTAGGAGTCACCGACCGAGACGATCCAGGGAGACCCCACACCGGGGCCGTCGGCGCGGGCTGGGGTTGCGCCGACGAGCGAGACAGTGCCGATCGCGAGACCGAGCACGGAGAGCAGGGCGGTCCTTCGTGAACGTGCGAGCAAGGCTCCTCCTGGAGCGTGACCATGACGGGGCTACCGACCGGTAGCACGGCGGAGTGTGACACAGGCCACATATCCCCACATACCGCCACACGGGTACGAAAGCCTTACCCAGGGGCAGCCCTAGCCTGGTGGCGCGATGGAGATCCGCTACCCCGAGCACCTGCCCGTGTCGCAGGTGCGCTCTGAGATCGCTGCCGCGATCCGCGACCACCAGGTGATCGTGCTGGCGGGGGAGACGGGAAGCGGCAAGACCACCCAGCTCCCCAAGATCCTGCTCGAGCTGGGCCGCACGATGATCGGCCACACGCAGCCCCGGCGCATCGCTGCGCGGGCCGTCGCCGAGCGGGTCGCCGAGGAGTTGGGCACCGAGCTGGGTGACGTGGTCGGGTACGCCGTCCGTTTCCACGACCAGGTCAGCGCCACCACCCGCGTCAAGGTGATGACCGATGGCATCTTGCTCGCCGAGCTCGGCCGCGACCGGATGCTCCGGGCCTACGACACGATCGTCATCGACGAGGCACACGAGCGCTCGCTCAACATCGACTTCCTGATGGGGTACCTCAAGCAGCTGTTGCCGCAGCGGCCCGACCTCAAGGTCGTCATCACCTCGGCCACCTTGGACCCCGAGCGGTTCAGCCGGCACTTCGACGACGCTCCGGTGCTCACGGTCAGCGGCCGCACCTACCCCGTCGAGGTCCGCTACCGCCCGCTCGGCGAGGACGAGGACCAGGTCAGCGGCATCGTCGCCGCGTGCCAGGAGCTCGAGCGCGAGGGCCCGGGCGATGTACTCGTCTTCCTGTCCGGTGAGCGCGAGATCCGCGATACCGCCGACGCGCTCAAGGGCTCCGGTGCCGAGATCCTCCCGCTGTTCGGTCGCCTGTCCGCCGCCGAGCAGCACCGCGTCTTCACCCCCGTGAGCGGCAGAAGGATCGTGCTGGCCACCAACGTCGCGGAGACCTCGCTGACCGTCCCGGGCATCCGGTACGTCGTGGACCCCGGCACTGCGCGCATCTCCCGCTACAGCCACCGGACCAAGGTGCAACGGCTGCCCATCGAGGCGATCAGCCAGGCCAGCGCGACCCAGCGCGCCGGCCGTTGCGGCCGCGTCGCCGACGGCATCTGCATCCGGCTGTACTCCGAGGAGGACCTGCAGGGCAGGCCGGAGTTCACCGAGCCGGAGATGCTCAGGACCAACCTCGCCAGCGTGCTGCTGCAGATGGCCTCCCTCAACCTGGGCGACATCGAGGACTTCCCGTTCGTCGAGCCTCCGGACCGGCGGCAGGTGCGGGACGGCCTAGCCCTGCTGGAGGAGCTCGGTGCGCTCAACGACCGGGGGCTGACCAAGACCGGCCGACAACTGGCCCGGCTGCCCGTCGACCCGCGGATGGCCCGGATGGTCGTGGAGGCCGGGCGACTCGGCTGCGTGCGCGAGATCCTGGTCATCGTCGCGGCCCTTTCCATTCAGGACCCCCGTGAGCGGCCGCAGGACAAGCAACAGCTCGCCGCGGAGCTGCACGGACGGTTCACCGACCCGACGTCGGACCTGCTTGCCTGGCTGCACCTGTGGGCCTACGTGCAGGAGCAGCAAAAGTCATTGTCCTCCAGTGCTTTTCGTCGCATGTGCTCGCGCGAGCTGTTGCACTACCTGCGCATCCGAGAGTGGCAGGACCTGCACTCCCAGCTCAAGCGGGTGGCCCGCCAGCTGCACCTGCCCGACTCCAGCAACCCTGACCCCGGCACCGTCACGCAGGCGCTGCTCGCCGGACTGCTCTCCCACATCGGCCTCAAACAGGACCGGGAGTACGTCGGTGCACGTGGGGCCCGGTTCGCCATCGCCCCCGGGTCTGGCCTGTTCAAGAAGCAGCCAGCCCTCGTGGTCGCTGCGGAGCTGGTCGAGACGACCCGGCTGTGGGCCCGAGGCGTCGCCAAGATCGAGCCGGAGTGGGCCGAACGCGCAGCCCCGCACCTGGTCAAGCGCAGCTACTCCGAACCCCACTGGGAGAAAAAGCGCGGCAGCGTCGTTGCCCTCGAGCGCGTCACGCTCTACGGCGTACCGCTCGTCACCGCCCGCAAGGCGCAGTACGGCCGGATCGATCCCGTCGCCTCGCGCGAGCTGTTCATCAGGCATGCCTTCATCGAGGGGGACTGGGACACTCACCACGCCTTCTTCGGCGACAACGCAAGGCTTCTCGCCGACGTCGAGGGCCTTGAGCACCGTGCTCGCCGGCGCGACATCGTCGTGGACGACGAGGTGCTTTTCGCCTTCTACGACACCCGCCTCCCGCAGGACATCGTCGGTGGCGCGGAGTTCGACTCCTGGTGGAAGACCCAGCGCCGCGAGACCCCGCGACTGCTGCACCTGACGCTCGATGACCTCGTACGCGGCGAGGTGGATCCCGGCGACCACCCCGACGTGTGGGTGTCGGAAGACCTGCGTCTGCCGCTGTCCTACGCCTTCGACCCGGGTACGGCGACCGACGGCGTCACGGTCGAGGTGCCCCTCGCCGTGCTCAACCGCGTCCGTGCCGACGACCTGGCCTGGCAGGTCCCCGGCCTGCGGCAAGAGCTGGTCACCGCCCTCATGAAGCCGCTGCCGAAGCCTCTGCGCGTCAAGCTGGTGCCGGCGCCCGACACGGCCCGGGCGCTGCTGGAGCGGGTGTCCCCCCGTGAGGAGCACCTGCTGCACGCGCTGTCCAGGGAGGCTCGGGCGCTCAAGGGCGTGAGCATTCCCGTGGAGGAGTGGGGCCTGGACCGCGTCCCTGAGCACCTGCGGCCGACGTACAAGGTCGTCGGCGACGACGGCGCCACCCTCGGCGAAGGCAAGGATCTCGACGCCTTGCGCACTCAGCTCGCCAAGCCCGCTCAGGCCGCGATCGCCTCAGCTGCAGGCGATCTGGAGCGGACCGGCCTCACGACGTGGACCGTCGGCACGGTCCCGACCGAGGTGTCGAGCGGCAGCATCGTGGGGTATCCCACCCTTGTCGACGAGGGCGCGTCCGTAGCCCTGAAGGTCCTGCCCGCCCCCGACCCTGCTGCCCACCGAGCAGGGGTACGGCGGCTGCTCGTGCTCGGCGCCAACAGCCCCGTGAAAGCGGTGTCGGGCCGACTCGACAACCGGGCCAAGCTCACCCTCGCGGCCAGCCCGCACGGCTCGCTGCCCGCGCTCATGGAGGACTGCGTCGCCGCCGCCGTCGACACCCTGCTCCCCGCTGATGCGCGGGACGAGGCGGCGTTCCATGCCCAGCTGGCCGCCGTACGGGCCGGTCTGCCCGACGCCCTGCTGAAGGTGCTCAAGGGGGTGGAGCAGGTGCTGGCCCGGG
>JBKJSN010000125.1:0-11864 GCA_046595815.1 Mycobacteriales bacterium | reverse complement strand
CTCCTCGGCCGACGGCGGCCAGGGGAACACGCCATTGCGGTACGCCGCCCGCAGGGTCGCCGGGTCGAGCACCCCGCCGAGCGCGATCAGCTCCCGGGGAGCCCCGGCGACGTCGAGGGTGTCGAACAGGTGCACCCGACCAGAGTGGCCTACGTACCGAGGACGCCCCTGCGGGTCCGGGCATACGCTCGTCGTGGAGCGTGGTCCACCACCCTCTCCGTCCCATCACAGGGAGCAGCGTTGGGCGTGGAACGCATCGGTCGGGGCCTGGCGTGGCTGGTCCTCGGGCTGGCGTGCGTCGTGCTCGCGGGCTGGTACCTCGGCGTGGCAACGCTCACGACGGTGCTTCCCGGCTACATCCCCATGAAGCCCAACACGGCCCTGGGGCTGCTCGTGCTGGCTTCGGGGGTGCTCCTCCCGTGGCGCCGGCCGCGTCAGGTCGCGGGGGCAGCGGTGGCCCTCCTGGGGCTGGCCACCCTCCTCGAGCTCGCCCTGGGTCGTTCGCTCGGCGTCGACACGTTGCTCCCGGCTTTGGACCTGCGGGGCCAGCCCCCTCGGATGGCCTTCGCGACGGCGCTGGCCCTGGTGCTCCTCGGCGGTTCGGTCGTCGCAACGGCTCGGGCGCGGCTGGCAGTCATGCGCGCAGCCGCGCTGACGGCCTTCGGCTTCGGGTACGTCGCCGTGCTCGGCTACGCCTACGGCGTCTCCTCGCTGTACAGCCTCGGCGGCTACAGCAGCATGGCGATCCACACCGCCGTCAGCATCTGTGTGCTGGCAGTTGCCCTGCTGCTCCACGAGCCGGACGAGGGACTAGTCGGGCTGCTGCGGGACCAGGGGAGCGCAGGCCGGTTGATGCGGGTGATGCTGCCCTTTGTTGCGCTCGGTCCGGCGGTGCTGGGGGGCGCGCGGCTCTGGGTGGAGCGCCATGGCTGGGTCGACACGACGAGCGGCCTCGCGCTGTTGGTGATGAGCATGACGGCCCTGGGCGGCGCCGGTACCTGGCTGGCGGCCGTCCGGCTGCGCGAGCTCGACGCCGAGCGCGACGCCGCGCAGACCGCGCTGTCGCGGACCAACCGCGGGCTCGAAGCGTCGGTGGCGGATCGCACCAGCGAGCTCGACCTGGCCGCCGAGCGACTGAGCACCCTGATCCGACTTGCGCCGGTCGGGATCGTCGAGCTCGACGCCGAGGGCGGCTTCCTGACGGGCAACGAGCAGTGGACGGAGTTGTCAGGGCTGGACGCCGAGGCCTCGCTGGGCTGGGGATGGACGTCAGGGCTGCACCCGGAGGACGTCGACCGCGTCACGGCGGGCTGGGCCGCCGCGGTCGGGTCGGGCACGCCGTACGAAACAATCATGCGGTTCCTCACCCCAGCCGGGAAGGTCAACTGGGTGCACGCCCGCGGGGCCCCCACCCGGGTCGACGGGGTCGTCACCGGTCACCTGGGCACGATCACCGACATCACGATGTTGCGGGCAGCGCAGGAGCGGTGGCGGCTGCTCCTTGAGGCTGCGCCCGACGCGATGGTGGCGGTCGACGAGGGAGGCGCGATCACGCTCGTCAACAGTCAGGCGGAACGGTTGTTCGGCTACCCGCGCGAGGAGCTCCTCGGACGGCCCGTCGAGACGTTGGTGCCCGAGAGCGCTCGTGGGGGCCACCCCGGCCTGCGGCAGGCCTACAACAGCAAGCCCGAGTCCAGACCGATGGGGGCCGGGATCGCCCTGTCCGGTCGGCGCAAGGACGGCACGGAGTTCCCCGCCGAGATCTCCCTGTCGGCCCTTGAGACAGAGGACGGCAGGATCGTCACCGCAGCCGTCCGCGATGTGACAGAGCGGCGCGCGCTGGAGCTCGTCGTGGCAGAGGCCCGCGACACCGCGGAGCGGGCAGCGCAGTCGCGGCAGGACTTCCTGTCCAACATGAGCCACGAGATCCGCACGCCGATGAACGCTGTGATCGGCATGACCAGCCTGCTGCTCGACAGCGAGCTGACGGAGGAGCAGCGCGACATCGTCGAGACGGTGCGCTCCAGCGGCGACCACCTGCTCACGATCATCAACGACATCCTCGACTACTCAAAGATCGATGCCGGGAAGCTGGTGCTCGAGGAGCTCCCGTTCGTCCTGAGTGACTGGCTGCAGGAGTCGCTGGACCTCATCGCCCTTGCGGCGCACGGCAAGGGCCTGGAAGTGGCCTCCGACATCGACCAGGGCGTGCCCGCCGTCGTGATCGCCGATCCTGGCCGGCTGCGTCAGATCCTGGTCAACCTGTTGTCGAACGCTGTGAAGTTCACCAAGGAGGGGGAGGTGGTCGTCCGCGTCTCGGTCGATCCCGGTCCCGCCCAGGACGTGGTCCTGCGCGTGAGCGTGCAGGACACCGGCATCGGCATCGCCCCCGACCGCATCGCAGCGCTCTTCGACCCGTTTACCCAGGCCGACACCTCCACCACCCGCGTGTACGGCGGGACGGGCCTGGGTCTTGCCATCAGCGACCAGCTCGCCCGGCAGATGGGCGGCGGCGTGTCCATGATCTCGAGCCCCGGGGTCGGGTCGACCGTGTCGTTCACCGCCCAGGTCATGATCGGCCAGGACCTCCTTGCCCGCGAGGACCTGGGGAGCCTGCGCGGCGAGCGCGTCCTCATCGTGGACGACAACGCCACCAACCGGCAGATCCTGCTCTCCTGGGCGAGCCGACGGGGGATGGTCGCGTTGGCCGCGCAGAGCGCCGAGGAGGCGCTGGCCCTGGTCGAGGCAGCGCCTGACGTTCGCTTCGCTCTGGTCGATCTGATGATGCCCGTGATGGACGGCGTAGAGCTGGGGAGGCTGCTCCGGGGCAAGGTCCCGGCCTGTCACCTGGTGCTGCTCTCCTCGGCGGGGCCGTCGTCGCGTGAGTTCCCCGACGATGCGACGTTCGTCGCCACGCTGTCCAAACCGGTGGGCCAGGACCAGTTGTTCTCGCTTCTGGCCTCCTTGCTCCGCGGAGGGCACCCAGGTGTGCGCCGGCGAGCTGACGGGGGATCGGCGTTCGCGTTGGAGGGAGTCGATCGCAACCGTTCGATCCTGATCGTCGAGGACACCCCGGTGAACCAGAAGGTGGCGGTCCAGTTGCTCGCCCGCTTCGGGTACCACGCTGACGTCGCCGCGAGCGGACGCGAGGCGCTCGCAGCCCTGGAGCGACGCGACTACGACCTCGTCCTCATGGACGTCCAGATGCCCGACATGGACGGGTTGGAGGCGACCCGTCAGATCCGGAGCCGCTGGCCGGGGCGTGCGGTCCAGATCGTCGCGATGACCGCCAACGTCGCGCCGGAGGACGTCCGCCGGTGCATGGAGGCAGGTATGGACGCCTTCCTCGGCAAGCCGATCCTCGTCACCGAGCTTGCGGGGGTGCTCCGCGAAGGTGCCGCAGGATCGCCGGTTGCCGTCAGCGACGGAACGTCTCCCGGGCTTGACCCGGAACTGCTCGCCGAGCTCAGAGGGGCGGTCGGGGACGACGTCGCGCGTGAGGTCGCCCAGATGTTCCTGCGGGATCTTCAAGGGGCGCTGCGCGAGTTCGAGGGCGCGTGCCGCAACGCCGACCGGACCCAGCTCGCGACGGTGAGCCACCGCCTCAGGAGCACAGCCCGGACAGTGGGCGCGACCGACCTGGCAGACCTGCTGCAGGCGATCGAAACGGCGGCGACGGCGGAGGCGGACTGGCCGAGCCTGACCGTGCTGGCGGGCCGCATCCCCGAAGAGGGCGCTCGTGCCGAGGCCTGGCTCCGGGCGCAACTCAGCCTCGGCTGAGGCCA
This sequence comes from Mycobacteriales bacterium, assembly GCA_046595815.1. Taxonomy (GTDB): domain Bacteria; phylum Actinomycetota; class Actinomycetes; order Mycobacteriales; family SCTD01; genus RYN-111. The sequence continues at coordinate 8,079 of JBKJSN010000125.1, read as the reverse complement.
GACACCCCCGCGTTCGTTTTCGACGATCTTCGTCAAAATGTCGTCGCGGACGCGCTCAGCGGCATCAAGATGACGAAGATCGTTGCAGGGTTGCGGTGTTCGGAGCGGGCGACCGGGATCGAACCGGCACCATCAGTTTGGAAGGCACGGGTTGGGGTGATCCGACCCATCCCGTGGAGTCCATGTGCGCAGCTCAGAGCACGTTTGGTTGTCCGTAAAAAATCCTGCAGTAGCAGCGTGTGTCGTTGAGTTCTGGATGAGATCTGGCTGGCTTTCCGCCGGTCAGGATGTGGCGCAGTCCGACCGTATCTTGCTGTCCGTGCTGGCGCATCGGACGGGGCGGGAGGCATGAGCCGGCGCGAGTTCGGCAACGTGCGCCAGGTGACGAACCGTCGCTGGCAGGCCCGCTACACCGACCGGAACGGCCGCACCCGGTCGCGCACGTTCGGCTCCAGGAAGGAGGCCGTCCAGCACCTTGCCGAAGTGCAGGCTGACCTGGCCCGCGGTCGCTGGCTGGACCCCGAGCTGGGTCAGAGCAGGTTCGGCGAGTACGCACAGGAGTGGCTGGCTGCACGGGTCGACTTGAAGGTGACGACAGCGCAGGCCTACGCGTACACCCTGCGCCGGCACCTGATTCCTGAGCTCGGTGGCTACGCGATGGAGGAGCTGACCGCCGCCCGGGTCCGGAGCTGGTACGCGCGGATGGCGCTGACGACGGCGGTCACACCGACCCGCCAGGCGTACGCGCTGCTCCGCACGATCTGCAACACCGCGGTCGACGACGAGGTGCTGATGCGCAACCCCTGCCGGATCCGTGGCGCGGGTGTGCCGCGCAGCGGTGAGCGGCCGATCGCGACCCTCGCCCAGGTCGACGGGCTCGCCGACAGCGTGCTGCCGCGGTACCGGGCGCTTGTGCTGCTTGCCGCCTGGACGGGCGCGCGCTGGGGCGAGCTGATCGCACTCACCCGCGATCGGCTCGACCTGGACGCGGGTCGGATGCGGATCGACCGGCAGTACGTGCTGCTCAACAGTGCGCCCGAGGGCGGCAGCCGGCTCGTCCTGCAGACCCCGAAGACCGCGGCAGGGCGTCGGACCGTGCACGTTCCGCCGCACCTGCTGCCGGTGTTGGCCGCGCACCTGCTCGAGCACGTGCCACCGGGATGCGAGCTGGTGTTCCCGAACGGCAAGGGCGAGCCGCTGCAGCGCGATGCCTTTGCCAAGGGCTGGGAGCGGGCCCGGAACCTCGCCGGGCTGCCGGGCTTCCACTTCCACGACCTGCGCCACACGGGCAACACCCTCGCGGCGACGACCGGGGCCAGCACGAAGGAGCTGATGGCCCGCATGGGGCACGCATCGATGCGCGCCGCGGTGCTCTACCAGCACGCGACCAGCGAACGTGACCATGAGATCGCGGTGGCGCTCAGCGCCCTGGCGCAGCGTCAGCGGCGTCCGTCGACCGCCGTCGTCCAGCTCTTCGGGCCCGCCCCGACGACTGCGCTCACCGCCGCCGAGGGCTGACCATCCTCGCCGCGCCGCGCGTCGCCCTGTAGAGCGCTCGGGGTCGTATCAACAGGACCGTCCAGACCTCGCACACGCGTGCCCTGGGGCGTGCCTCGGGGGTGTGCCTCGGGGGCGTCCGTGGGGCGTCCGTGGGGTTGTCAAGTTCCGGTACCCGCACGACAGAACAGTTCCGGTAGGTGAGCGACATGATCGTGACGGAGGTCCGGTGTGTCGGTGGCAGAGCTGAGGTGGGCTGGCTCCCGCCGTGGCTGGGCTGGGGGCGACCGCAGCCGGGGTCAAGGCTGGCCGCAGGCCACCCGCAGGGCTTGGCCTTGACGCCGGCGAGGACGACGCCACAGTGGCGGGGCAGGAGCCAGCCCGGCCGGTCAGCCGGCGTGCTTGCGGGCGATGCCGTTGGGTCGAGCGAAGGCCCCGAACTCCTTGGCCCGGTCGTGCTTGATGGGGTGCACCCGCACCAGCGTCCCGTCTTGGCTGACATGCACCTGCTGGCCCACGACCGCGACCTGGACGGCGGTGCCGGCCAGGGCCTTGCCGGCGGTGTAGTTGCGACCCGCGAAGCCGATCTCGCCGTTGCCGTCGACGTGCCTGGTCACGGTCGGTCCGGCCGACGCGGCGGGCCCGACCGGCGCCGGACGGACGGTGGGCTTGCTGGCACGTGCCTTGCCGGCCACCACGGTGGGCCGGCGCGGCCGCTCGCCGCGATGGGCACAGCTGGCGATGAGCACGCCGCGGTGGAACACCTGGACCAGCCCGTCGGCGACGACCAGCTGCACCACCTCGCTGGTGAAGACCCGTCCGACTGGGTAGTCGTAGCCGCGCAGCGCGACCCGTCCCCGCGCGTCGACCTTGCGGTTGACCGCACCCGCCGCGGTGAAGACCGGCTCCTCGCCCTGCAGCATTTGCTCCAGCGGCACCACGGTGGCGGGCGGCGCCATCGCGAATCGCACAGCGGGCGGCTGGTTGCCGCACGACTGATGCGGCCGCGCGGTGTTGTACTGCTGCACCCAGGTATCCAGCGCTGCTTGCAACGACTGGGACTGCCCCCGGTTTGGTTGACACTCGGGGTTGATGGTTCTTACGCCGCGTCTGCGGCCAGGTAGATGGTCTCAAACTCGACCGGAGTTAGCTTGCCCAGGCCGCGCTGACGGCGGCGCCGGTTGTACTTGGTCTCGATCCAGATGACGATCGCCAGACGGAGTTCCTCGCGGGTTTCCCAACGACGGGTGTCAAGGACGTTCTTCTGCAGCAGGGCGAAGAAGCTCTCCATGGCGGCGTTGTCGCCGGCCGAAGCGACGCGGCCCATGGAGCCGACCAGGCCGTTGTTCTTCAGCAACCGCATCACCTTCTTGGAACGAAATTGACCAGGTTCAATCGGTGGATGCAACACCGGACTGTTGGAGCAACAGTAGATGTTCGTTGAACGCCTCGGCGGGCGTCTTCCATCCGAGAGTCGATGGAGTAGCCAACGATCTTGTTGGAGTAGCAGTCCTTGATCGCGCACAGGTAGAGCTTGCCCTCGCCGGTGCGATGCTCGGTGATGTCGGTCAGCCACTTCTCGTTCGGCTTGCTGGCGGTGAAGTCATGGGTGACGCGTCCCTTGGCGTCGACGACGGCGAGCAGGTCGTCGTGCACGGGCGGGCCGGGCTTGCCGGCCTTGGCCTTCTTGCGAGCGTGGGAGGCGAAGATCCCGGCGGTCGAGCACAGCCGCCACACCCGGTTCTCTGAGGCCGTGATGCCGACGTCGGCGAGCTCGTCGGTGAGGAACCGATACCCGAGCGTTGGGTCGTCCTGGTGGATCTCCAGCAGGGCGTCGATCGCGCGGGCGTCGTCCCAGTCCCGCTGGCTGACGGGATCCTTGAGCCACTGGTAGTACCCCTGGGTCGACAGTCCCAGCGCCCTGCACGCCACCGCGACCGGCACCCTGATGGGGGCACCGGCCGCGGCCAGTCCGCGGACGAGAGGGAAGACTATTTTCCCGGCAAGTTCGCCTGCGACAGGTAGGCAGCGGCCCGCCGAAGGACCTCGTTCTCCTGCTCCAGGAGCCGGTTGCGCTTCTTCAGCTCACGCATCTCGGCACGGTCAACGTCGGTCAGGCCAGGACGCTTGCCGTCCTCGATGTCGGCGGCCTTCATCCAGTTATGGAGGCACCCTTCGGAGATCCCGAAGTCCCTCGCGATCTGCTTGAGTGGAGCCTCGCCCTTGCGGGCGACTGCCACGACGTCGTCGCGGAACTCCTTGGGATAGGGCCTGGGCATTGCGACATCCTTCCAGCGAGGAAGATCCTCACAGGTCAGGTGTCAACCAAAGTCTGGGCAGTCCCACCCGCCGCTCACCCCAAGCGGAACGGTGGATCGAGGTCCAGCCGCGCGTTCTCCTGCTCCAAGTGCTTGAGCCGGATCGCCTCGTCCTCCTTCATCGCGCCGTACTGCAAGCGCCACCGGTAGAACGTCTGCTCGCTGATCGCGAGCTTCTTGCACACCTGTGGGATCGTCGCGCCCTGGCCCTGCAGGCGTTCCGCCTCCCGCAACTTCGCGACGATCTTCTCTGCCGTGTACCTCTTCGTTGCGGCCATCAGGAACTCACACTGGTCCTCTCACTCGCAGTCAGACTCTCAAGCGAGATGGACCGAAAAACGGGGGGCCGGACAGACCGAAATACGGGGGAGGGACAAACGGATGGCTGCTCCCTCAACCTCGAGATGCGGCGTGGGTATCGAGAAGCACGATGTCCACGCCCTTGGCGTCCGCGGACGAGAACGCGAGAAGAATCTTGCTGGCACGCGCATCAAACCGGGCAGGGTTGAACAACGACGCCGCATGAGCATCGGTCAAGAGCCGTGTTTTCAGGATCGGCCCGGTTCCCTCGCACACGGTGAGCAGATAGAACCCATCGGCCTCGCGTTCAGCCATGTGGCAGTGATCGACCCAGAGCGCGTTGTAGAAGTCATCGCTCGCTGGAACAACTCGGCCAGCACTCACCTGGGCCTTCGTGACGTCGCTAATAGCCAGCACCTTGTCTAGCTGGGGGGTGTGCCTAGCCCATGCCAGACCTGCGCTGCCACCCGAAGGATCACTACCGGACTGCATCGACGCCGGCAGTTGGCGAAGGGGTGCCTCGCGATCTATTGGCGTGTTCCAGAAGCCTGGCCGGCCGAAGTACTGTCCTACGACTTGGTCGCCTGCCACCGTGAGTGCGGCGGCGGGGACTGCATCGCTCCGTACTTTCAGAGGCACGGCCGTTGGGCCGTTCAGCACGTATGTGTCGAACCCTTGCCGCGCCGGCAGCTGAAAGACGACTCCCGCGTCGGAGGGCGACAGAGCACCACTTGAGGCGCTTGTCGATACGACCGCGCCGCTCATGACGGTCTGTGCCCCACCGGCGGCACCAAGGCGGACGATGGCCTGCTGTTCGCAAGGAGGTGTCCCGCATGCAGAATCTGGCGCTGAATGCCTTTCCAACGCTGCGATTTCAGCGCCGACAGGGCTGAACTCCAGCACCGCGTGTGGGCTTCGGAAGAATTCGGTTCGACCAGTCGCGGGGGTGAAGCCGACGAGAAGCCTGACCTCGGCCTCGGGACGAAATGGGTCGGCGCGTCCCCAGAAGAGCGTCTCCCCGTTGGAGCTGAGTCGGATCGCCTGCACTTGCTGATCTGGAACATGCCATGCCCGGGCTGTCCAGCCCGTCGGCAGTTCCAGTCCAAGCCCAGTCGGGTCGACGGACACCAGAGCGCGGGAGTACGCCTGCTCTTCGGCGCTTAGGGCATGCCCTGATGGGGCTGCCCGGTGCGTCGAGCATGACGCCCCCAGCAGCCCCACCAGCGCGGCAAGAACCGCTGTCTTGCTAGTTACCACAAGAACGGGTGGATGGCGGGTGACATCGCCTTGTTTGCCGCGTAGCCGTCCTTGACCTTCAGGTTCTCGGTGTGGCTGTACGCCGAGTCCCACACGTAGAACCCACCACCGTTCGCGGTGTAGTAGCCGTAGGTCGTTAGCGCGTGTCCGCCCTGTGTGCGCGAGTTGCTCCACCATGGCAGCAGCTTCGTGTAATACCCAGCAACTACCGGAGCCCTGCGGTGGTAAATGTCCGACTGCACGTAGCCAAGCATGCCCTCGGCTGAACCCGGGTCCCGATAGATGTAGTGGTTCCGGCTCTCCTTGTTGTTCAGGAACTTGCGGGCGGGCTCGAAGCTCGAAGCAGGCTTCTGTGTGTCGCCTCCCTGCCCCAACGCATTTGCTGCCTGCTGAAGCATGACCGTTACCCCATAGGCCCGAAGCGAAGTCGCGACAGAGGCCGGAAGGCACCACTGAGTAGCGCCCTGCGCATACCCGCTGACGGTGACCTTGCCCGAAGGGGGCGGCGGGTCGCTGCCATCATTCGGCGGCACGACGGCGACCTGAGACTCATCAGGGGTTGGCATGAGAGCACCATCGGCAAGCTGCAAGGCGAGGGTCTCTTTGTCCTGAGCTACGATCGCCTCCTTGGCCTCCGCGGCAAGGATGTCCTCCAGCGTGATCAGGTAGTCGGCGGGATCCGTCGATGGCACCAGACTGACGCCAGTTCCGTTCGTCTCGTCGGTGACGCCGCTGCAGGCTTCGCAGGTGCTGGCGGAGGCCGGCGGGGCAGCCAGCGTGAGCACTGCAATGGTGCCTACGGCCACGCAGGCTGCGCGGCGCACTGGGTTGGGCATTCGCTTCGACATGCAAAGTCCGTCCAGTGAAGTGGGTGGGTTCAGGCCCTCGTGGGGGTGGGCAGGCAAGGTCGCCCGGCGAGCCTCACCAATCGTAACGAGGGCTGTCACCGAGAGTAACGGGCTGCCGTGAGGCTGGACCCGTCTGATTGCCCATCGGCAGTAAGCCCGATCGCCTAAGCCTCGATCCACCGCTCGGGATCTCTGAGCGTTCCTGGTGCGACTGAGCGCTGAGTTTCGGGCTTCGGGCGTGACTGTCAGGCCGGTTGTCCGGCGTTTCCACGTGTTGCTCCGGTTGGTCCTCGCGGGACGGGTGGATGGGTCAGGCCGCGAGGGGTGGTCCTTCGCGGGCGGCCTGGGCCATCTGGGTCCAGGCGGTCTGCCAGGGCCAGTGCGTGGGCAGGTACAGGACGAGCCGTCGGGCGGAGCGGGCGAGCCGACCGGGGACGGTGATCAGTTGGGCGCGGATGGTGCCGGTGGTTGCCTTGGCGTGGAAGGTCGAGGCCAGCGTCCCGGCATGGGCCAGCGACCTCGCCGCCGCGTTCAACCGGCTCCGCGCCGCCCCCTGGCCAGGCTGACCCACACCATCCTTGCCAGCCCACCACCAGGACCTCGGAGCACCACCACCCGGCACACCGGGTACTCCCGCACGCCTCCAAGTCCCGCCCCTGCGCCGCTCTTCAGAGCATCGCGCTACACGGCGAGCGAGACGCCGTCATGAAACGTCCGGGCTAACGGCACCAGTCGTGAAGGGCACTACGGTGCTCGACATGGGAACGAGGGGCGCGTTCGAGGTGGACGAGATCCCCAGCGAGCGCTGGGACCTTGCCCTCGACCTCTTGAGGCAGGCGGGCGAGATGTTCGTTCTTCCCGGCGAGGTTCCCATCGGAGTTCAGCGATACGCCGGTTGGCCGGGGGCGGACGGGCGCATCCATGTCTCGATCTTCACGAGCGTCGAGCCGCAGGCCGTGACGCCCGCGATGGCGGAGCATGACGTGGCGACGGGGCTGGCAACCATCCGGAGTGCGGAGGCAGCCGACCCCCGGATCTCGCACCTGTTCGAGCAGTACGGCGTGAGCTACGACTACGTGTACGACTACGGACACGGAGCCGTCCGCATCGGCGATGCCGACCCGAATGGGTCCGTCCGACTGCTCTGACAGGCGCGACTCGCGGTGCGGTCTCCGGCAACGTCGGTCTGTCTGACAAGGCCGACCGACCGATTAGAAGGGCCGCTACCGACCTCCTAGGTGATCAAGGCGAAAGGCCCACCAGATCGCAGTTGATCATGGGCTTTCTGCCTTGATCGGCGAGGAAGGGGGAAGGGTAGGGGCCGTTCCCGACACTCGCCGCCGTGCCGGAACGCGGCCCTACCGGCTCATCGGAACCGGACTAACGAACGCCACCAAAGTCACCCGTGGCAACCGCCCCGGAGGGGCGGGCGGCAGGCGCGGGCGAACCGCGCGACGGTTGCGCAATCGCACCCGACGATGGGCGTGCCGCTGCCGCCTCGACCCGGGGCCAGAGGGCTCGCGGAGCCTTCTCCAGCCACAAGATCTGGCAGAGATCTGGCTGAGTCCTTGACCCTTGTGCCAGGCTCAGGGTGTCCTCACCACCCCTGACCAGGGCCTTCTTCAGAGCGGGCGACCGGGATCGAACCGGCACCATCAGTTTGGAAGACTGAGGCTCTACCATTGAGCTACGCCCGCAGCGGTGCTGCGTGCATGCTGCCGCCACCGTCATCCCTACTACGATGGCGCCAGTCACGCGGGGCGTAGCGTAGTGGCTAGCGCGCCTGCTTTGGGAGCAGGAGATCGGGAGTTCGACTCTCCCCGCCCCGACACGCCACCTTCGGCACCCCCCTTTTCGAG
>JBKJSN010000115.1:0-3343 GCA_046595815.1 Mycobacteriales bacterium | reverse complement strand
GAGGCCTCAGCAGCTGCCATGGCGTCCCACTCGCTTGGCACTCGTCGTGCGCAATCACCCGGCAAACTTCTGCGCGTGAAGCATTCCTGCAAATTTCCGGTTCCGGGCGGTGGGCTTAGTATGATTCGCTTTTTTGTAAAAGGACGGAGTTGCTTTAAAGTTCTTTCCAGCCCCGCGCCCCACATGATAAGCGGAGTTTGTCCTGTGCCGTCGGGCCTTACGTTACGAAGGTTGGCTACATTTGCGAGAATAACCACGTCGGGCTTAAGGCGTTGTACCTGCTTAATTGCCCAAGCTCGGTGTCCATCACAGGCGGTATAAGGACGATCTCGGAGATTTACCGGCACGGCGTTGTTGCAGCTGGGCATGGTTAGAGGGTAGAAGGACCAACCGAGCGGCTCGAGGGCTTCGCGCAATGCGGGCAGGTAGCTGATGGCCATCGAGTCACCCATGAGCGCTGCCCGAATTTTTGGTTTTTCTGCACCGAACACGCAGCGGCCGATATTTGTGTCATTCACGAAAAGGCAGTTGAACTTGATCCATTCTGGTGCGCCCGAGTCGCTGAGATCGGCAAGGGCAGGGTTGAGGTTCTGGGGCCACTGCGTTAGGTCGAGGCCTGCCTTGATTGCATTGGTGAGTTCAGTTTGCTCGCCCGAGACGTGCTGAGGTCCGGGAGCCGACCCCACCGCGGAACCGACGACCGAAGGGGAGAACGGGGCATTCACCTTGGGGACGGTGACGATGGCGATCGAGGTGAGCACCAACGCATAGGCGAAGGATCCGATGGCGAAGTCCTTCAGGGGGCGCCAGCGCACGAAGCCGGTGCCCCGCAGCGTCGGGATGAGTTCGCGGTAGGCCTGACGCACCTTCACCCGGCCGCGCAACGGATCCTCCACCAGGTGATGGGTGAGCACAGCGAGCATCACGCTCACAAAGGGGGCGGCCACCCAGACCAGAGTATTGCGCCCCCAGACCTCTTCGCTGATGACGATGACGGGCCAGTGCCAGAGGTAGACCGGGTAGGAGATGCGGCCGATGTACCTCGGCACCTTGTGGCTGAGCAGCCATGTGACGTGGGGTGTCGCCTCGCCGGTGCCGGCCAGCACCAGGGCGAGACCGGCCACGACGGGGACGAGCGCGGCAGCACCCGGAAAGGCCTGGGTCGGGTCGATCAGGGCAGAGGCGGCCACGAGCAGGCCGATTCCCATCCAGGCGAAGGAGTGCTGCAGCCAGGCCGGCAGCTGGAGGCCCCAGCTCACCAGCAGACCCAGGATCGCGCCGGCGCCGAGCTCCCAGGCGCGGGCGGGGGCGGAGAAATAGGCCTGCACCGGGTCGGCCGCGACGAGCTTGAGCGCGTAAACGAAGGAGGCGGCGGTGAGGAGCACCGTGACCGGGAGCACCAGGCGCCGCCCGAGCCGGCGGCGCGCGAGCACGGCGAGCAGCACGAGGACCAGCGGCCAGACGAAATAGAACTGCTCCTCCACCGCCAGCGACCAGAAATGCTGCAGCAGCGAGGGGGCGTCGTTGGCGTGGAAATAGTCAGTGTCTGACTTCGCCATGTGCACGTTCGCCAGGAAGGCGAGCGCCCATCCGGTGTCGGTGCGGGTCTGCTGCACGCGCGGGCCGAAGAAGAAATACTGCGCCGCGAGATTGGTGACCAGCAGCACGAGCAGGGCCGAGGGGAGCAGCCGGCGGATGCGCCGGACGTAGAAGGCGCGGAAGGTGAACTTCCGCTCCGAGGTCTCGCGCCACAACATTGCAGTGATGACGAAGCCGGAGATCACGAAGAACAGATCGACGCCGATGAAGCCGCCGGCCGGCACCGCAAGCAGGTGGTTGAGCACCACCAGGATGACCGCGACAGCACGCAGGCCCTCGACGTCGGGGCGGTGCGACGGGCTCGCGCCAGCCACAGTGCGCCCCCTCCTGTGCCGTTTTGTGCCTTTTCTGGGTGTTCTCGGCATGCTCACGCTAACGGTTGAGCCAGCCGATCCTCGCAAGGCGCAACGAGCCAGGGTGCGTGGCGGCAACGGGCGCGGGGCCAGGTGGGGCCCGGCCGCATGAGGTTGCGGCGTACCGGCGCTGAGTCTTGGCACAATGGTGCGTCGCCCGCCGTCGGGCGCTCAGCAGAGAGTGAGACCGTGGAGCTTCGGGACTACGTGCGCATGCTGCGCCGGCACTGGCGCCTTGTCGTGTTCGTGACGCTCCTCGGCGTGGCGGCGGCGACGGCCGCGACCGCAGTACAGCCGAGGGAGTACACCGCGAAGGTGGACCTGTTCGTCTCCGCGCAGGACCGCGCGACGGCCGGCGACCTCAGCAGCGCCTACACCGGCGGGCTGTTCACCCAGGCCCGGGTGAAGTCCTACGTCTCGATCGCCCAGTCGCTCAAGACCGCCCAGCTCGTCAAGGACGACCTGGGGTTGGCCGTGCCGGCCGACCAGATCGTCAAGCAGATCACCGCCTCGGCGCCGCTGGACCAGGTGATCATCCACGTCGCGGCGACTGACGAGGACCCGGCTAGGGCCCAGCAGATCGCCAACGCCGTCGGCAAGGTGCTTCCGTCGCTGGTGGACCAGCTCGAACAGCCCGCCAACGGCGGCCCGTCGCCGGTGAAGGTCAGCGTCGTGCAGGGCGCCGAGCTGCCGCTGCACCCGACGTCGCCCCGGCCGCTGCTGAACCTCGCGCTCGGCCTGCTCGTCGGGCTGGCCCTCGGGGTCGGCGCGGCCGTGCTGCGCGAGACCCTCGACACCTCGGTGAACCGCCCCGAGCAGCTTGAGGAGATCCTCGGCGCCCCCGCGCTCGGCGCGATCAACTACGACCCGGAGGCGCCCAAGAACCCGCTCGGCGTCATCACGGCGCCGCACTCGACGCGCGCCGAGGCCATCCGCCAGCTGCGCACGAACCTGCAGTTCGTCGACATCGAGCACCCGCTGCGCTCGGTGGTCATCACCTCCTCGGTGCCGGGCGAGGGCAAGTCCACCAGCGCCGCGAACCTCGCCATCACCCTCGCCCAGGCGGGGCTGCGGGTCATCGCGGTCGAGGCCGACCTGCGCCGGCCGAAGATGAGCGAGTTCCTCGGCCTGGAGGGTGCCGTTGGGCTCACCTCGGTGCTGCTGGGCCGGGTGCCGCTGGTCGACGCGCTGCAGAGCTGGGGGGACCTGACGCTGAAGGTGCTCCCCTCGGGCCCGCTGCCCCCGAACCCCTCGGAGCTGCTCGGCTCCGCGCGCATGCAGGAGCTGATCGCCCAGCTGGAAGGGCTGTGCGACATCGTCATCATCGACGCGCCGCCGCTGCTGCCCGTGACTGATGCGGCAGTGCTGGGCACCCTCACCAGCGGCTTGGT
>JBKJSN010000076.1:0-26547 GCA_046595815.1 Mycobacteriales bacterium | reverse complement strand
CCAGGCGGGTCGGGTCCTGAAGCCCAGCACGCTCGGGCTCAGCGAGACCAACAAGCTCAAGATGGCGGACTACCGCTTCCAGTTCACGCAGAACCGGGTCATCAACGGCACGGCCACTGCGTCGCTCTGGGCCATCCCCCAGAGCGGTCTGGCCACAGACTTGATCAACCTGCAGTTCTACTTCCGCTGGGGAAAGAGCGGCGCTCGCGGCGTCATCACCTGGGCGCAGCAGGGCGCGACGAGCTACTCCGTGGCCGGCTGCGGGTCGTTCAACAAGATCACGGTCTCCTTCCCGGTGAACTTCAGCCCGAGGAACAACGACTTCCTGCAGCTGTTCGTGGTCAACACCGGGTCGACCGACGTACGCCTGGGTTATGGCTCTACGGCCTACCCCGCCCGCATGGTGGTGCCGCTCACATGACGAGGACAACGCACGCGCAGCGCCAGACCGACGACGAGGGGATGACCCTGGTCGAGGTCCTTGTGTCCATGATGCTGATGCTCGTCGTGTCGGCCCTGGTGCTCAGCGCCGTCATCTCGATGAGCAAGGGCTTGCGGGCGACGGACGATGAGTCACGCGGCCTGGGTGACGTCAAGACGGTGGCCGAGCGGCTCGACCGCGATGTGCGCAACGCCCGGGGTGTCGTGTGCGATGCCGCACCGCTGCCCGACGGCACCCCCGACCCGACCTGCCAGAGTCACCTTCAGGTCTGGATCGACTCCAACTCCAACTACAAGCTCGACACCGGTGAGACCGTGACCTGGCAGCTGACGCCCTTCGGCGACGGTCACCACTTCAAGGTGATCCGCAAGGTCGGATCCGTGGAGCGGGTGGAGGCCACCAGCCTGGTGGTGAACTTCGCCTTCGCGTACGACACCGCACCCACGGCGGCGTACACCACGAGCCGGACCCGTTCGGTGACCACCGGCATGACGTACGACGCGTTGTACGGCGCTGGCACCGAGGACCGCTCCCTGAACTTCACGACAAGGTTGAGGAACGTCGCATGAGAAGGTCATTGACGAAGGGCGACTCTGGCGTCGGCCTGATCCTGGTCATCGGGACCACCACGGTCGTGCTGGGGATGGTCTTCCTTGCCGCCACGATCGCGGAGCGCTCCCTGCGGTCCAGCGCCGGGCACGTGACCTATGCACAGGCGCTCGGTGCTGCCGAGTCAGGCATTGACCAGACCCTCGCTCGCCTCCAGCGGGCGTACGTGCAGTTCAACGCGGACTTCCCGGTGCCGAGCAACGGCACCGCCATGGATCCTTCGCCCACCTGCAACGCGAACCCGAACACCTACAAAGTGCCCACCGGCGGTTTTGCCACGGCGGCCGCGGAGCGGGACTGGGCGAAGCAGAGGATCGCTCAACTCCTCGCGGCCAACCCGAACTGCCTGCAACACAGCCAGAACGGCGACTTCGTCGTGCTCAAGCCGTCCAACCGCCAAGCGGTCTACGCCCAAGGCTGGTCCCCGGCGTACGGCGCGGCGCGGGCCCGGACGCGCTTGCTCAAGAGCGAGTACCTGTTCCTGCCCTACAAGCCCAGCAATGCGATCCTCACCGGCAAGAACCTGCTGGTGAACTCCAGCACGACGGTGACGTCGGCGCCTGGCAGCGACCCGGCTCTGGCGAGCGTGCACGCGAACGGCACGGTCACGGTCGCAACCGGCAACCCGATCGTCTACGGCCCCGTCTCCTCCAGCGTCGACTCGAGCGGTGCGTCGAGCAGCAAGTTCTACGGCAACACCGGCGGTGTTGTGACCCTGACGCCCGTCCAGCCCATCCCGGTGGTGCGGGCGAGCACGGTCTACGCACGTTGGCAGGCGACACTGCGCGACAGCTGGTACGACCTGTGCCCGGACGGCACGATGAAGCGGCCCACCTCCGCGGGGGCCTGCGCCTCCACCTCGCCGGGCGACGTCATCGCTGACCTCGGCCCGAGTGGCGCGGCCTATGGCACGCGCGTGCGCGGCTTCTCGTGGACCGCAGCCTCTGGCTCGAACCCCGCGACGTGGAACGTCGGCAAGAACGTGCCGGACGGCGTGTACTACGCCTACGCCTCCAACGTGGTCCCCGACACCGCTGCGGGCAACACGGTCACGTCCAGCGCCACGATCCTCGCCGAGGCGCAGAACGAGGACGTCTGCCCGAAGTTCGGCGGCTCTATCACCTGGGACCACAACAACATCTCCGCGCCGCTCATCCCGAACTTGTTCATGCTCGCGGACGGCGACCTGTCGACCTCGGCGAACTTCTCGGCCGGCAGCGGCGGGCCGCCGGTCATCAGCGGTCTGTTCATCGCCGGTGACCAGCTGCACCTGCAGACGTCGTCCAACGGCGCGTACGGCGCGTTCATCGCCGCCGACCAGTGCCCGCCGTCCTCGGGAGAGGTGAACGAGATCAAGAACCCCTCGGTCTACTTCGACCCCAACGCCGAGGCGCCGTTCACCGACATCATCAACACGACCCTGTGGTTGGAGTACTGACCGGCGCGATCGGCTAGACAGTCGTCGTGACTGCACTCGCTCTCAGCTGCGCCTTCCTCGGGCTGCTCATCGGCTCGTTCCTCAACGTCGTGGTGTGGCGGGTCCCCAGAGGCCTGTCCGTGGTTCGTCCGCCGAGCGCCTGCCCGGGCTGCGACGCGCCGATCCGTAATCGGGACAACGTGCCCGTCCTGAGCTGGATGCTGCTGCGCGGCCGGTGCCGCGACTGTGCCGAGCCGATCAGCGTGCGCTACCCCCTCGTGGAGGCAGGGACCGGAGCCCTGTTCGCAGCCATGGCGCTGCGGTTCGGCTTCGACGCCGTCCTGCCTGCGTACCTGTACCTCGCGGCCGTGGGCATCGCACTTGCCTTGATCGACCTGGACACCCAGCGGCTACCCGATGTGTTAACCCTCCCGTCGTACGCCGTCGCTGCAGTGCTGTTGGGCGTCGCTGCGGCGGTGAACGACGAGGGCGGCTCCCTGCTGCGGGCCGGGCTGTCCGCGCTCGCCGTCGGCGTGTTCTTCTACGTCGTGTGGTTCGTCTACCCGGGCGGCATGGGGTACGGCGATGTCAAGCTCTCGCCCGTGCTCGGGGCCTACCTGGGGTGGGTCTCCGCCGGCGCGGTCGCGGTGGGGATCTTCGTTGGCTTCCTGCTCGGCGCGCTGGTCGGCATCGCGGTCATGGCCCTGGGCAAGGGCGGGCGTAAGACCAAGCTCCCCTTCGGGCCTTTCATGATTCTCGGGGCGCTGATCGGGATCTTCTGGGGCGCGGACATCGCGACGGCGTACCTGGACGCAACGGTCGGATGAACGCCCGTTGCGCCGTCTGGCGCAGTGAAACCATCCTTGTTGCTCAAGCCCTCGGCCTTGTGAGCCGAAGTCTTTGCTGACGCCGGTCTGAAGTGACCGGGATCCTCGCGGCCACCCCGGGCCGCTCCAGGAGGGGACACGCAGTGGCAAGCAAAGTCGTGGGTCTCGATATCGGGACCTCAGGAGTACGCGCCGCCGAGCTCTCGCTCGGCAGGGGCGTGGCGACGCTCGAGCGCTTCGGTCAGGTGGCCCTTCCGCCGGGCGCGGTGCGGGACGGCGAGGTTCACGACAGTGAGGCCGTCGGTGCCGCCCTTCGCCAGCTCTGGGCGCAGGCGAAGTTCAGCTCCAAGAAGGTCGTGCTAGGCGTGGCGAACCAGAAGGTCGTCGTGCGCCAGGTGGACGTCCCGTGGCTGCCCCAGGACGAGCTGCGCAAGTCGCTGGCGTTCCAGGTCGCTGACTTTCTTCCCATGGCGGTGGACGAGGCGATCTTGGACTTCCACGGCCTCGAGGAGTTCACCAACGACGCCGGTGGCCGGATGCTGCGCATCCTGTTGGTCGCCGCCGGGCGCGACATGGTCGGCAACGCGATGGCGGCGGTGAAGGCGGCCGGACTCGACGTCCAGATGGTCGACCTGACATCCTTCGCGGTCCTGCGCTCGACCGTGGGTGAGGGCAGTGTTGCCTCGCCCGGGTCCGAGGCGCTCGTCGACATCGGCGCCAGCGTCACGAACATCGTTGTGCACCAGGCCGGCGTTCCCCGCTTCGTCCGCATCCTGATGCTGGGAGGCGCCGACATCACCAACGCGGTGGCTGAGCGTCTCGGCGTTCCGCAGGACCAGGCCGAGGTCGTCAAGCAGCAGACCGGCCTGTCCCACGGGCCGAGCACCGAGGCCCACCCGGCGCAGCGCGCCATCGAGGCCAGCGGCAGCGCCTTCGTGGACGAGGTCCGCGGCTCGCTCGACTACTTCATGGCTCAGCCGGGCGCGGCGCGCATCGACCGGATCGTCCTTTCCGGCGGCGGCTCGCTGCTCGCCGGACTTGCCGAGCGGCTGCAGGCGGCCACTCGCCTGCCAGTGCACGCAGCGCGCCCGATGGCGCAGCTCAAGATCGGCAAGACCGGACTGACCCCGGAGCAGCTCGCGTACGTCGAGCCCATGGTGTCGGTGCCGGTCGGCCTCGCGATGGGGGTCTCCTGATGACTGTCCTGACGTCCGAGAGCACGTTCCTCGGCACCACGACGGGGCGGCTGCCCCGGGTCAACCTCATGCCGCCCGAGGTGGCAGAGGCCAAGGCCCTGCGCAAGGTCCAGATGGGCCTCGCCGCCGCCGGTCTGGCGTCGCTCGCCATCGTCGGGCTGCTCTACGTCTCCGCCTCCCACAGCGTCTCGTCGGCTGAGGGCGACCTCACCGAGACCAAGACGAAGTCGATCGCGCTCCAGGGGCAGGTGGCGAAGTACCGGGACGTGACGGCGACCATCAACGCGGCCAACGCGGCACAGGCTCAGCTCGTCGTCGCGATGGGCGATGAGGTGCGCTACTCCCAGCTGCTCAACGACCTGAGCCTGGCAATCCCCAGCTCCGTCTGGCTCAAGAACGTGACCTTCGCCCCCGCCAAGCCGACCTCGGGGACCAGCACGGCTCCCCTGATCTTTGAAGGCGGCGCCACGCAGATCGGGACCCTGACGGTCAACGGCATCGGCTTCTCGCACGACGACGTCGCACTGTGGCTCGACGCCATGGCCGGCCTGAACAAGACCTACGCCAACCCGTACTTCGACAGCTCCACCGAGGCGCTGATCGGGTCACGCGTCACGGTGAACTTCACCGCCACGAACATCTTGCTGAGCACGGCCGCCTCTGGTCGGTTCGCTGCCGGAGGGGGACGCTGACATGTCGGCCAAGATGAAGCAGTGGGTCTCTCTCACGGCAGTAGGCGTGATCGCGGTGATGGCGGCGGGCTGGTTCCTGCTGGTGTCCCCCAAGCGCGGCGAAGCCGCGACCGTGCGAGCGCAGGTGGCCTCACAGGAGTCCGCCAACGCCGCACTGCAGACGCAGCTCGGCATGTTGCGGGCGCAGGCGAAGACGCTTCCCGCGCAGCAGGCCAAGCTGGCGCTGGTCGCAGCCAAGATCCCGGACAATCCCGCGCTCCCGGCGCTCATCCGAGCGCTCTCTGCTGCCGCAGACGACGCAGGAGTCGAGCTCGTCTCCATCGTCAAGGGCCAGGCGGCTCCGGTCGAGGAGGTCAGTAAGAGCGGGACTGCCAAACTGACCCCTGCCGCAGGCGCCAACACCTCGACGAGCAGCACCGCGACGAAGACAACTGTGCGGCCGCTGGCCGGGACCGGGGCGGGTGCCGGAAGTGCCGGTGTCTTGACCTCCATCCCGCTGACCCTGAACGTCGTCGGGGGCTACTTCCAGATCGAGCAGTTCTTCGACCGGTTGGAGAACCTCACTCGCGCGGCCAAGGTCATCAGCCTGACGATGGCACCCGGAGCCAACCCTGTTGCTCCGCCCGCGCCTGCGGGTGCAGCGACCGGTCCTTCGGCCGACAGCGGCAAGGTGCTCAGCGCCTCGATCTCAGCGAACGTGTACATGGCCGTCGGACGCGGTGCCACGGCACCGATCACCGTTCCCGCGAAGTAGGAGCAGCGACATGACTCAGACAACCCTCGCGCCCCCGCCCGTGGAAGAGACTGCCTACGAGGTTGCCGGCGGTTCCCGCCGTACCCTGCTGGTGGCGGGCGGTGTGGTCGCTGCCCTCGTGCTCGGCGGTGGTGGCTACATGTTGCTCGCGGGTGGTTCTTCGGACCCGTCGCCCGCGGCCGGCCCGGTGCGCAAGCTGGGCACGAACGGCAAGACGGCCCTCAACCCGGTCAAGCCAGCGGTGGTCAAGCCTGCTGCGCAGTTGCCTCCCACGTCGAGCGTGCCGTTGGGTCGCGACCCGTTCCGGGCGCTCTACATCGAGCCTGTGGCGGCACCGGTTGCGGCCGAGAAGCCGGCGACGACCCCGACCACGACCGGCTCCACCTCGACCACCACGACGGGGAGCACGGGCAGCACCGGCAGCACGACGACCAAGCCCACGGTCTACAAGCTGGTGCTCAAGAGCGTGGACGACTCGGGAAGCGCGCCGGTGGCGACGTTCTCGGTCGGCGGCAAGCTGATGCTCGCCAAGCCGGGAAGCGTGTTCGGCCCGACGTCGGAGCTCAAGCTCCTCAACCTGACCGAGGACCCGAAGCTCGGCTGGGTCGCTGCACTCCAGGTCGGCGACAGCGAGCCCATCGACGCAGCAGAGGGCGCGACGCTCTACGTCCGCTAGATCGACCGCATGGGAGACTGCTCTCATGCTTCGTTGGCTCACAGCTGGGGAGTCCCACGGTCCCGCCCTCGTGGCGGTGCTCGAGGGACTCCCCAGTGGCGTATGCGTTACCACGGACGACCTTGCGCACGAGCTGGCCAGGCGCCGGCTCGGACACGGACGAGGGGCCCGGATGGCCTTCGAGCGTGACGACGTGAGCTTCCTCGGTGGAGTTCGGCACGGCATCAGCCAAGGCGGCCCGGTCGCAGTCACGATCGGCAATACCGAGTGGCCCAAGTGGGAAACGGTCATGTCGGCCGACCCGGTCGACCCGGCCGTTCTGGAGGGGCGCGCGCGCAACGCGCCGCTCACCCGACCGCGCCCGGGCCACGCCGACCTCGTTGGCATGCAAAAGCACGGCTTCGATGACGCCCGACCGGTGCTGGAGCGGGCGAGCGCGCGAGAGACCGCGGCACGCGTCGCCCTCGGTGCCGTGGCGAAGGCCTTCCTGCGGCAGGCGTACGGCGTGGAGGTGCTCAGCCACGTCGTGAGCATCGGCGGGGCCGTCGCACACTCGACCACCCTCCCGTCGCCAGAGGACCTCGAGGGCATCGACGCGAGCCCGGTGCGTGCCTTCGGGACTGACAACGACGCACGGCTGGTCGCCGAGGTCGACGCCGCACACAGCGAGGGGGACACCCTGGGTGGCGTCGTCGAGGTCCTCGCCTACGGCCTGCCTCCTGGGCTGGGCAGCTATGTGCACTGGGACCGTCGGCTCGATGCGCGACTGGCCGCGGCCCTGATGGGGATCCAGGCCATCAAGGGCGTCGAGGTGGGCGACGGATTCGCCTCCGCCCGGCTGCGGGGGAGCGAGGTCATGGACGAGATCGTGCGCGGTGCGGAGGGCCTGACCCGGAGCTCGGGCACGCTGGGTGGCACCGAGGGCGGGATGACCTCTGGTGAGGTGCTGCGCGTGCGGGCGGCCATGAAGCCCATCAGCACCATTCCCCGGGCGCTGCGCACCATCGACACCGCCACAGGTGAGCAGGCCGTGGCGCACCACCAGCGCAGTGACGTCTGCGCTGTCCCAGCGGCGGGCGTCGTCGCAGAGGCGATGGTTGCCCTCGTGCTCGCGGATGCGGCGCTGGAGAAGTTCGGGGGCGACTCGGTGGAGGAGACGCGCCGTAACTGCGAGGGCTACCTGAAGAACCTCGCGATCACGTGAGTGGCCCGTACGCCGTGCTGGTCGGTCCGCCCGGCGCTGGCAAGACCACCGTCGGCCGGCTCCTGGCGGTCTCCCTGGATGTGGGATTCCGGGACACCGACACCGATGTCGAGGCGGTTGCCGGCAAGTCGATCGCCGACATCTTCTTCGACGAAGGGGAAGAGCCCTTTCGCGAGCTGGAGCAGGCTGCAGTGGCGCGCGCGCTGAGCGAGCACGATGGCGTCCTCAGCCTCGGTGGCGGAGCGGTGCTGTCACCGCAGACCCGCGCGTTGCTGCGTGGCCATCAGGTCGTCTTCCTGTCCGTGGGGCTGGCCGATGCGGCCAAGCGCGTCGGGCTGAGCCGCGACCGCCCCGTGCTGGCGCTCAACCCACGGGCCACGTTGCACACGCTCCTCGAGGAGCGGCTCCCGCTCTACCGCGAGGTCGCCACGATCGAGGTGGTCACCGACGGACGCAGCCCGCAGGACGTGGCTCAACAGGCACTTTCGTCCCTTCAGACACACCGTTTCGCCTGATCTGCTCAAGGTGGACGGGGGGGACCGCCGACAGACCTAGGGTGCCGTCCGCCGACAGCCGCTGCGCGTGCGCCCGAGGAGTGTCGTGAACCCTGTCCGTCGTACCTGCTCCGCAGGTGTTCTCAGCCTCGCGATCGTCGCTGCATCCGGTGCTGCCCCTGCCCTCGCGCTCACGGACTCCGTGTCCGGCTCCGGCATGCTGGCGGCTCCGACGTCGCTGTCCCCGGACGACTCGACCGTCCGCAAGGACGTGACGCTGGACTGGGCGCCCGTCACGGGAGCGACGACCTACAAGGTCGAGGTCGGCCGCGACGCCAGCTGGTCCGACACCCCGGTGTTCACCGGCACCGCAGTCGTGTCGCAGTTCGTGCTCCCCGTCTCACTGCCGCACGGTTCGTACGTGTGGCGGGTCGCAGCCCTCAAGGGTGGCGTGCTGGGGCACTGGTCGTCGGAGACCAGCGACCCGGAGTTCACCCGCGGTTGGTCTGACGCCCCCTCGACGATCGCCCCCACGGGACCGGTGGGTGGTCGTCCGGAGTTCTCCTGGACTCCGGTCGACAGCGCTTCGGCCTATCAGGTCCAGGTCACCGACTCGCCCTTCCTGCAGGACGCAGGGATCCAGGAGGCAGCGCCCGGGAGCGTCGACACCTGCTTCACCGCGCGTACCCGCGTGACGTTCTTCACCGAGCACGCCCAGAACGGCGAGTCCAACACCGGCCCGTGCTTCTCCACGCTGCTCGGGACCGGCGACACCCGCTATTGGCGGGTGCGCGCCCTCGACCGCTACACCGGCGAGGCGGGTGCCTACTCCACCGACCCCGCGGCGCATGGGATCTCCGACGCACCGCCGAGCGGGGCCCCGGACGCGTCCATTGCCTCCGACTGCAAGGGCGACACCGGCGGCGGCTGCGAGCCGGCTGCCCCCAGCGAGTACAGCTCATGGTCGACCCCTGTGACCTTCACCTCGACCAGCGCTGCGCCGAGCGGCAGCTACGACCCAGCAACCAGCGTCACGGTGCACGCCCTGGACAGCGACCCGGACGCGCTGTGCGCGCCGAACACGCCGTCTGCGGGCATCACCACGTGCACCGACTTCCCGACCGTGGCCTGGGACGCGGCCTCGGGCGCGACCCGCTACCGCCTGACCGTCGCGCTCGATGCAGCGATGAGCAACGTGCAGCGCATCCTGGACACTGCCGGCCTGCAGTGGACGCCGACCGACTCGTGGGCTGAAGCCGGTCCTTCCAAGGGCTACTTCTTGACGATCCAGGCCTGCGACGGCTCTCAGTGCGGCAATGCCGGCACACCTGTGGCCTTCCGCAAGGTGAGCCCGCGTTCGCTCATCACCAGCAGCGCCCCGGCAGTCACGGGAGAGTTCACCTTGGCCTGGCAGTCCTACGCCGATGCGTTGGCCGCTGCATCCAGCCAGGCGGAGACCCAGGGCGCCTACGCCTACCGGTTGCAGGTCGCGACCTCGGCGCACCCGTCGTTCGACGTACTGGTGGACGAGCAAGAGCTCGACGCCACGACGTACATGCCTCAGGTCGCCTATGGCGACGGGACCTTCGTGTGGCGCGTGCAGGCCATCGACAGCGCCAACCACAAGCTGCCCTGGTCGGCGAGCCAGACCTTCACCCGCGATGTCACAGCGCCAGTGCTGGTGAGCGTGACGCCGAGCAGCCGGGTCGAAGTGCGCGAACCGCTGAAGCTCGTCTTCAGTGAAGCGGTCACCGGCGTTTCGGCGAGCTCGGTCAGCCTCAGCCCCGCGACGAGTGCCACCGTCACCGTCACGGGCACGAAGACCGCGACACTGACCCCCACCGCCTCCCTCATTCCGGGAGCGACCTACAGCGTGGTCGTGGGCAGTGCTGTTGAGGACCTGTCCGGCAACGTGGCGAACCCCACGGGCCCGACGTTCACGGTGACCTTGAAGGTCGACAACACCAGCAAGGCCTTCACCTACGGCGGTTCCTGGAAGCTGCTGACCTCGAGCAACGCCGTGGGTGGGTCCTACCACAGCAGTCTGCCGACCAGCACCAGCAAGACGACTGCGACGACCAAGTTCGCGGGGACCGGCGTCGCTGTGCTCAGCTGCCTGGGTCCGGCGAAGGGTTACCTCGACGTTTACGTGGACGGGGTGAAGAAGTCGCGCGTGAACCTCTACCGCTCCTACACCGGGTGTGGCGTGCAGGTTGCCACGATCTCCGGACTGACCCGGACGACCCACACCCTCAAGCTGGTCGGAATCGGCGCGCACACAAGTGCGTCCACCGGCAACGCCGTCGCCGTCGACTTCGTCACCGTCACCCCGTAAGGGAGCCTCCCGTCGGCTCGATAGGGTCAGCCCGGTGACAACGCGCATCCGGGTGGCCTCTCGTTCGCCGTACGACGTGGTGGTGGGGGAGGGGCTGCTGGGTGAGCTCCCTTCCCTGCTCGGGACGGCTCAACGGGTCGCCGTCGTGCACCCTGCGGCCCTGCGCACCACGGGGGAGGCGGTGGCAGAGGACCTGCGCGAGCAGGGTTTTGAGGCTCACTCCGTCGAGGTCCCGGACGGCGAGCCCAGCAAGGACCTGAAGGTTGCGGCGTACCTGTGGGACGTCCTCGGTCAGGCCGGCTTCACGCGCACCGATGCCCTCGTGGCTGTCGGCGGGGGCGCGACAACGGATCTGGCCGGCTTCGTCGCGGCGACCTGGCTGCGCGGCGTACCCGTCGTGCACGTGCCCACCACGCTGCTCGGCATGGTGGACGCGGCCGTGGGCGGCAAGACGGCGATCAACACCGACGCCGGGAAGAACCTCGTGGGCGCCTTCCACGAACCAGCCGGGGTCCTGTGCGACCTCACGGCGTTGCAGACCCTGCCGCGGCACGACTACGTCAGTGGCCTGGCCGAGATCGTGAAGGTCGGCTTCACCCATGACCCCCAGATCCTGGAGCTCATCGAGGCCGATCCCGAGGCAGCCACGCGACCGGACGGCCCGCACACCGAAGAGCTGGTACGTCGGGCGATCGCAGTGAAGGCCGCTGTGGTCGCCGACGACCTCACCGAGCAGGGCGGCAGGGAGACCCTCAACTACGGGCACACCCTGGGTCACGCGATCGAGAAGGTGGAGCGCTACCGCTGGCGCCACGGGGCCGCGGTGAGTGTCGGCCTGGTGTTCGTGGCAGAACTCGCCCGACTTGCCGGCCGGCTCGACGACGCCACGGTGGCCCGGCACCGCAGCGTGCTGGCCTCGCTCGGGCTGCCCACGTCGTACGACGGTGACTGGGACCAGCTGCTCGCGGCGATGCGGATCGACAAGAAGTCCCGGGGGAACCGACTGCGCTTCGTCATCTTGGACGCCGTGGGCAAACCCCGCATCCTCGACGACCCGGACCCGACACACCTTGTCGCGGCGTGGGAAGAGGTGCGCAGGCCGAACTCTGGGACCATCACGCTGTGAAGATCCTTGTCCTCAACGGTCCCAATCTCGGCCGGCTCGGCACGCGCCAGCCCGACGTCTACGGGCTGACGACCTACGCCGAGCTCGTGACGTTGTGCCAGCAGGTCGAGCCGGAGGCCGATGTGCGGCAGACCGACGACGAGGCGACCATGATCGGCTGGCTGCACGAGGCTGCCGACGAGGGCATCCCTGTGGTGCTGAACGCCGGCGCCTGGACCCACTACTCCTACGCCGTGCGCGATGCGGCAGCGCTGGCGCCAGTGCTCGTCGAGGTCCACCTGTCGCAGATCGCGGCCCGGGAGGAGTTCCGGCACCACAGCGTCCTCAGCGGCGTCGCGAAGGGAACCGTGACCGGTCTCGGCGTGGAGGGCTACCGCGCGGCGCTGCGTTTCCTGCAGCAGTCGTAAGTCGCACCCTCTCGGGGCTGGTCAGCGCCGCTGTCAAGAGGGACAGTGAGCACCGGGGGACGGGGGGTCACCGTGACACGCACAACGAAGAAGCCGCCAGGCGTGCCTCGGCCACGCACCGGCGTGGTGCCCAAGGGCAGGCACGTGATCGACCTGACAGAGGGTGCCCTGTCAGACGCCCGCCTCGACGACTACCGCGCGGCCTTCGGGCTGCCGTCGTCGCTGCACGAGGTGCCGCCGCCCGTCGAAGCACACCGGCACGGCTTGGGACGGCTGCAGTCGCTGTTCCCGCGCCGCCGGGCTTAGCGGTTACTGAAGGGCCCTCGGCGGCTCCGGTAGCCTTTCGCCTCATGGCTTCCACGAACGACCTCAAGAACGGCATGGTGCTCAGCCTCGACAACGGCCTGTGGGGCGTCGTTGAGTTCCAGCACGTCAAGCCCGGCAAGGGCGGTGCCTTCGTCCGCACGACGCTGAAGAACGTCGTGACCGGCAAGGTCGTCGACAAGACCTTCAACGCGGGCACCAAGGTCGACGTCGCCCAGGTCGACAAGCGGGACATGACCTTCCTCTACAAGGAGGGCACCGACTTCGTCTTCATGGACACCGACACCTTCGACCAGCACTACGTGCCGGCTCAGACGGTGGGCGGTAACGCGGACTACATGCTCGAGAACACCAACGCCATCGTGGCGATGCACGAGGGCTCCGCTCTGTACGTCGAGCTCCCCGCTTCCGTCGAGTTGCTCGTGCAGCACACCGACCCCGGGCTGCAGGGCGACCGCTCCACGGGCGGAACCAAGCCCGCCATCCTCGAGACCGGTGCTGAGATCCAGGTGCCGCTGTTCTTGACCACCGGCGAGAAGATCAAGGTGGACACCCGCGACGGGCGCTACCTGGGTCGCATCAACGAGAAGTAGGGACAGCCAAGTCGTGGGTGCCCGCAGCAAGGCCCGAAAGCGCGCCCTCGACGTCCTGTACGAGGCGGCGCAGCGCGGCCTGGATCCCCTCGCCATCCTCCAGGACCGGACGGAGCAGAACGATCCTCCCGTGCCGGAGTACGCCGCTGAGCTGGTGCGAGGCGTCGTTGCCCACCGCACCCGCATCGACGAGCTGCTCTCGACCTACGCGCAGGAGTGGACGCTCGACCGCTTCCCCGCCGTGGACCTGGCGGTGTTGCGCATCGGCACCTTCGAACTGCTCTGGTGCCCCGACGTACCCGATGAGGTTGCGGTCAGTGAGGCGGTGGAGCTTGCGTCCAGCCTGTCGACCGATGACAGCCCCGCGTTCGTGAACGGTCTGCTCGGCCGACTGCTGCAACTCAAACCCGCGTTGGGGACCTGAGGTCCACGCCCATCGCCTGTCGCGCCTCGGCGTTCAGCACGCCCCAGCCGATCAGGCGCTCGGTGAGCACCGACGGTGAGGCGTCGTAGATAACGGCGAGAGAGCGCAGATCCTCATGGCGGATCGACAGGACGCGGCCGTTGTAGTCGCCACGCTGGCTCTGGATCGTCGCGGCGTAGCGAGCGAGAGGAGCCGCCTGCGGGGCGGGTACGGCGGTGAGCCGCTCGAGGTCGATGATCAGGCGGGCCGGAGCCTCACCGGCGGCGGGGGAGGACGCCTCGCCATCAGGGAGCAATTCGTTCACCGGCACGCCGTAGAAGTCCGCCAGCTCATGCAGACGCTGCACCGTGACCGCCCGATCGCCACGCTCGTAGGAGCCCACGACCACGGCCTTCCAACGGCCCTTGCTCTTCTCCTCCACACCGTGGAGGGAAAGCCCCTGCTGCGTTCGGATCGCCCGCAGCCGGGCTCCGAGAGACTTTGCATATTCGCTCACTGCGACCTCCGATCGTCGGGCCCTGGGCGCGCGTCCCGGGACTCGTCGGCGTCGGTCTCACCACTAGCTCGACCGGGAGATGGCCTTCCGCAGAAGGCCGGGTGACCGTTGTTCTCCCGGCGTCAAAGCCTCGCCGTGTGTGGTTACACAGCGTGACGGTGACACCCGGTGAACGCCACGTCAAGGCAACTGCGGGTGAGATGACAGCCCTCTTGCCTGCCAGATACCCCTGCTAGCCTGGTTCGACATCTCCACCGAGCCCGTCCAGTGAGGCGGGGAAGGAGGTCTAGCCGGTGACGGCTTCATCTGAGCACGCCCCCGAGCGTCCTGTCTCGGGCGATCCCGCAGCTGCGCGACCGGTGCTCGACGCGCCTGGTCTGAGCCGAGTGCTCGACCGCATCGCGCACGAGATCCTGGAGAAGACCGGCGGCGGTGCCGATGTGGTCCTGCTCGGGATCCCCACCCGTGGCACCACCTTGGCGACGCGCCTGGCGGAGCGACTGCACGCGTTCTCCGGTCTCGAGGTGCCGAGCGGATCGCTCGACATCACCTTGTACCGCGACGACCTGCAGTTGAAGTCTCCGCGGGCGTTGGGCGCCACCGAGCTGCCGGCGGGCGGTATCGACGACAGGCTCGTCGTCCTGGTGGATGACGTGCTGTTCTCTGGGCGCAGCATCCGGGCCGCCCTCGACGCACTTGCCGATCTCGGCCGGCCCCGCGTGGTGCAGCTTGCGGTCCTGGTGGACCGGGGGCACCGGGAGCTGCCGATCCGGGCGGACTACGTCGGCAAGAACATCCCCACCTCGCTCAGGGAGACCATCCACGTGCAGCTGACCGAGCACGACGGCACCGACGCCGTACTGCTTGGGCCCGCGCAGCAGGGGGAGGGCCAGTGAAGCGGCACCTGCTCTCCGCGGCCGACCTCACGCTCGAGGACGCGACCCTCGTCCTCGACACAGCGGCGGAGCTCGCGCAGCTGACGGACCGCGCCGTCAAGAAGCTCCCCACCCTGCGTGGTCGCACCGTGGTCAACCTGTTCTTCGAGGACTCCACGCGCACGAAGACCAGTTTCGAGCTGGCGGCCAAGCGGTTGTCTGCCGACGTCATCAACTTCGCGGCGAAGGGGAGCAGCGTCAGCAAGGGCGAGACCCTGAAGGACACCGCGCTCACCCTTGAGGCGATGGGCACGGACGCCGTCGTCATCCGGCACTCCTGGTCCGGCGCCCCAGTGAACCTCGCCCGCATCGTGCGCGGCTCCGTGGTCAACGCTGGCGACGGCACACACGAGCACCCGACGCAGGCCCTGCTCGACGCCTACACCATGCGCCAGCGGCTCGGCCGGCTCGAGGGGCTGAAGGTCACCATCGTCGGCGACATCCTCCACAGCCGCGTCGCCCGCTCCAACGTGCTGCTGCTCAAGACCCTCGGTGCTGAGGTGACCCTGGTTGCCCCGCCGACGCTGCTGCCGGTCGGAGTGGACACCTGGCCTGCCGAGGTCTCCTACGACCTCGACGCGGTGCTCCCCAAGAGCGACGTGGTGATGATGCTCAGGGTGCAGCGCGAGCGCATGGGCGCGGCGTACTTCCCCTCTGCCCGTGAGTACTCCCGGCGCTACGGCCTGGACGCCGACCGCGCCGCCGTGCTCCAGGACCACGCGATTGTCATGCACCCGGGGCCGATGGTCCGGGGCATGGAGATCGCCTCGGAGGTGGCCGATGGGCTGCGCTCCACCATCGTCGACCAGGTCAGCAACGGCGTGAGCGTCCGGATGGCCGTCCTCTACCTGCTGCTCGGTGGTTCCGAGCCTGCGATCGGGAGCCCCGAGTGAGCTACATCCTCAAGAGCGTCAGGCTGTACGGCGAGGGCGAGCTCGTCGATGTTCGGCTGGCCGAAGGCTTCATCGCCGAGATCGGCACCGGACTCACCGGGGGCACGGAGATCGACGGCAGCGACTGCCTGCTCCTGCCGGGCCTCGTCGACCTGCACACGCATCTGCGCGAGCCGGGCCGCGAGGACGCCGAGACCGTGGACACCGGCACCCTTGCCGCGGCCTTGGGCGGCTTCACCGCCGTACACGCAATGGCGAACACCAACCCCGTCGCCGACACGGCCGGGGTTGTCGAGCAGGTCAAGCGGTTGGGCCAGGAGGCCGGTCACTGCGATGTGTTCCCCGTGGGTGCGGTCACCGTGGGCCTCGACGGCAAGGAGATGGCCGAGCTCGGCACCATGGCCGACTCCGCGGCCCGGGTGCGGGTGTTCTCCGACGACGGCAAGTGCGTGAGTGATGCGTCCCTGATGCGGAGGGCGCTGGAGTACGTCAAGGCGTTCGACGGTGTCATCGCGCAGCACGCGCAGGAGCCGCGCCTCACCGACGGCGCGCAGATGAACGAGGGGGTCAACTCCTCGATGCTCGGCCTCACGGGCTGGCCCGCTGTCGCCGAGGAGGCGATCATCGCGCGCGACTGTCTGCTTGCGGGACACGTGGGCGGGCGTCTGCACGTGTGTCACGTGTCGACCGCCGGCAGTGTCGAGCTCATCCGATGGGCCAAGGGCAAGGGTTGGGACGTCACCGCCGAGGTCACGCCCCATCATCTGCTGCTCACCGACGACTGCGCGCACGGCTACGACCCGACGTACAAGGTGAACCCCCCGCTGCGCACGCAGGCCGACATCGACGCGCTGCGACAGGGCCTGGCTGACGGCACGATCGACTGCGTCGCCACCGATCACGCGCCACATGCCTTGGAGGACAAGGAAACCGAGTGGGGCGCCGCACTGCCGGGGATGACCGGCCTTGAGACGGCGCTGTCGGTCGTGGCCGCCACGATGGTGGAGCCCGGGCTGCTCACCTGGCGCCAGGTGGCGGAGCGGATGAGCGAACGTCCCGCTCGCATCGGTCGCGTCGAGGACCACGGCCGGCCGCTGGCGGTAGGGGAGCCGGCCAACCTCGTGCTCATCGATCCAACCGCCCGGTGGACTGTCGATCCTGCGCAGAGCGCGAGCCGCAGTCGCAACACCCCGTTCGCCGGTCGTGAGCTCCCCGCCCGCGTGCGCGCCACGTTCCTGCGCGGCGTGCCCACTGTGCTGGACGGCAAGCCCGCCTGATGCTGCGGCTACTGCTGACCCTCGGCACGCTCGCCCTCGCGAGCGGTGCCTACGCAACGATGTTGAAGGGCTGGCGCTCCCGCCAACGTCGTCAGAGCGACCTGCCAGCCCCCGCGGTCCCGTCGACATCGGTGGAGGTGCTCGTAGGTCCGGTGCCGGGGCTGTTCGTCGGCACCACGTCGGCGGACTCCTGGCTCGACCGCATCGCGGTGCACCACCTGTCGGATCGCGCCGCGGCGACCCTGAGCCTCACCCGGCAGGGCGTGCAGATGGTGCGCCCGGGCCTGCCTGAGCTCCTCCTGCCCTGGGGCAGCGTGAGCTCGGCTGAGGTCGAGACCGCGCTGGGCGGGAAGGTGGTCACCACCGGGATGCTCGTCCTGACGTGGCTGTTGGGGGAGCGCACGCTGCGCACGGCTTTCCGTGCCGATGACCGCATCGATCACGACGTCCTCCGGGACGCCATCACTGCACGCCTGACCCTGGAGGCCGCCCGATGACGACACCAGCCCTGCTCGTCCTGGAGGACGGCCGCACCTTCCGCGGCGAGGCCTATGGCGCCGTGGGGGAGACCTTCGGCGAGGCAGTCTTCAGCACCGGGATGACCGGCTACCAGGAGACGCTCACGGACCCGTCGTACCACCGCCAGGTGGTGGTGATGACCGCACCTCAGATCGGCAACACCGGCGTCAACGACGAGGACGGGGAGTCCGGTCGCATCTGGGTGAGCGGGTACGTCGTCCGCGAGCCCTCCCGCATCACCTCCAACTGGCGAGCGCGACGCAGCCTGGACGATGAGCTCCGTGCCCAGGGGGTGGTCGGCATCAGTGGCATCGACACCCGCGCACTCACCCGTCACCTGCGGGACAGCGGCGCCATGCGCGCCGGCATCTTCAGCGGTGACATCCCCTCGGACGCCCTCGAGCGTGTGCAGGCGAGCGCGCCGATGCTGGGCGCCGACCTCTGCGGCGAGGTGACGACGCCGGCCCCCTACGTCGTGAAAGCCCTGGGGGACAAGCGTTTCACCGTCGCTGCGCTGGATCTCGGTATCAAGTCCAACACTCCTCGCATGATGGCCGAGCGAGGTATCGAGGTCCACGTGCTCCCCGCTGGCTCGACGGCGCAGGACATCCTGGCGGTCGCACCTGACGGGGTGTTCTTCAGCAACGGCCCAGGCGACCCCGCGACCGCGGACCACGCCGTACGCGTCCTGCAGGACCTGCTGGGCCAGGGCGTTCCCTACTTCGGCATCTGCTTCGGCAACCAGATCTTCGGCCGGGCGCTGGGCTTCGGGACCTACAAGCTCACCTACGGCCACCGCGGCATCAACCAGCCCGTCGTGGACCGCACCACCGGCAAGGTGGAGGTGACCGCGCACAACCACGGCTTCGCCATCGAGTGGCCCGGTGCGCCCTCTTTCGAGCCCGTCGCGACGGCGTACGGCGAAGCGTCGGTCAGCCACGTGTGCCTCAACGACGACGTCGTGGAAGGCCTGGAGCTCAGGGTGAACGGACGCCTGGTGGCGTTCTCGGTGCAGTACCACCCTGAGGCCGCGGCGGGACCGCACGACGCCGGCTACTTGTTCGACCGGTTCTGTGACCTGATGTCGGGCACCAAGAAAGAAGGAACCAGTGCCTAAGCGCGAAGACCTCAAGCACATCCTGGTCATCGGATCGGGGCCGATCCTCATCGGCCAGGCGGCGGAGTTCGACTACTCCGGCACACAGGCCTGCCGCGTGCTCAAGGCCGAGGGGCTGAGGGTGACGCTCATCAACTCCAACCCCGCCACGATCATGACGGACCCGGAGTTCGCGGACGCGACCTACATCGAGCCCATCACCGCGGAGTACGTCACCAAGGTCATCGAGAAGGAGCGGCCCGACGCCCTTCTGCCGACGCTGGGTGGGCAGACGGCTCTGAACGCGGCCATGGCGCTGCACAAAGCTGGGGTGCTGGAGCAGTACGGCGTCGAGCTGATCGGCGCGGACGTCGAAGCGATCCGCAAGGGTGAGGACCGCCAGGCCTTCAAGGAGGTTGTCGAGTCCATCGGGGCCGAGAGCGCCCGGTCTGCGGTCTGCCACACCATGGACGAGCTGCTCGTCGCCGTGGAGGACCTGGGTTACCCGGTGATCGTCCGCCCCAGCTTCACCATGGGCGGCGCGGGTGGCGGCATGGCCTACAACGAGACCGACCTGCGCCGCATCGGCGGCGGCGGCCTGCAGGCGAGTGTCACCACCGAGGTCCTGCTCGAGGAGTCCATCCTGGGCTGGAAGGAGTACGAGCTCGAGCTGATGCGCGACAGGAACGACAACGTCGTCGTCATCTGCGCGATCGAGAACCTCGACCCCCTCGGCGTGCACACCGGCGACTCGATCACCGTCGCTCCGGCGATGACGCTGACGGACCGTGAGTACCAAAAGCTGCGCGACATCTCGATCGACGTGATCCGTGCCGTCGGCGTCGACACCGGCGGCTGCAACATCCAGTTCGCGGTGAACCCCGAGGACGGCCGGATCATCGTCATCGAGATGAACCCGCGGGTCTCCCGCAGCAGCGCCCTGGCCTCCAAGGCGACCGGCTTCCCGATCGCGAAGATCGCGGCGAAGCTCGCCATCGGCTACACCCTGGACGAGATCCCGAACGACATCACTCGCGAGACGCCCGCCTCGTTCGAGCCCGCGCTGGACTACGTCGTGGTGAAGATCCCCCGTTTCGCCTTCGAGAAGTTCCCCGGCACCGACGACGAGCTCACCACCACGATGAAGTCCGTCGGTGAGGCGATGTCCCTGGGCCGCTCGTTCGTCGAGGCGCTGCAGAAGGCGATGCGTTCGCTGGAGCAGAGCCCGAGCGGCTTTTGGACTCAGCCGGATCCGGACCTCACGAAGGAGCAGACGCTCACCAAGGCTGCCCGCCCGCACGACGGCCGACTCCACACGGTCGAGCTCGCGCTGCGCCTCGGCGCGACGGTCGAGGAGGTCTTCGCGGCCACCAAGATCGACCCGTGGTTCCTGGACCAGATCCTGTCGCTGGTCGAGCTGCGGGCCGAGCTCGAGGCGGGCGAGCTCTCGGAGGCCCTGCTGCGCAAGGCGAAGCGGATGGGCTGCAGTGACAGGCAGATCGCTGCCGTCAAGGGCCTGACCGAGCAGCAGGTCCGTGCCCTGCGCTATGAGCTCGGTATCCGCCCTGTCTACAAGACCGTCGACACCTGCGCCGCGGAGTCCAAGGCGGAGACGCCGTACCACTACTCCTCCTATGACGAGGAGACCGAGGTCGCGCCGTCGAGCAAGAAGAAGGTCATCATCTTGGGCTCCGGGCCCAACCGCATCGGCCAGGGCATCGAGTTCGACTACGCCTGCGTCCACGCATCCTTTGCCCTGCACGACGCGGGCTTCGAGACCGTGATGGTGAACTGCAACCCCGAGACGGTCTCCACCGACTACGACACCTCCGACCGCCTGTACTTCGAGCCGCTCACCGTCGAGGACGTCCTCGAGGTCGTCCACGCCGAGACCGAGAGCGCGCGCCAGGGCGGCGGCGAGCTCATCGGCGTCGTGGTCCAGCTCGGGGGGCAGACGCCCCTTCGGCTCGCTCAGGAGCTCAAGGACTGCGGGGTGCCGATCGTGGGCACCAGCCCGGAGGCGATCCACCTCGCCGAGGACCGGGGCGCCTTCGGCAAGGTCCTGGCAGACGCCGACCTGCCCGCCCCCAAGCACGGCACCGCGACGTCGTACGACGAGGCGCTGCAGATCGCCACGGACGTCGGCTACCCCGTCCTTGTACGGCCGTCCTACGTCCTGGGCGGCCGCGGCATGGAGATCGTCTACAGCGACGCCATGCTGGCCGACTACATGGACCGCAGCACGATCGTCGGACCGGACACCCCCGTGCTCGTTGACCGCTTCCTCGAGGACGCGATCGAGATCGACGTGGACGGCATCTATGACGGCACCGAGCTCTACCTCGGTGGCGTCATGGAGCACATCGAGGAGGCCGGGATCCACTCTGGAGACTCCTCCTGCGCCCTGCCCCCGATCACCCTCGGCCGGGCCGATCTCGAGCGAATCCGCTACAGCACAGAGGCCATCGCCAAGGGCGTCGGGGTGCGCGGGCTGCTCAACGTGCAGTACGCCCTCAAGGACGACGTTCTCTATGTTCTGGAGGCCAACCCTCGGGCGAGCCGCACCGTGCCCTTCGTCTCCAAGGCCACAGCGGTCCAGCTCGCGAAGGCCTGCGCTCGGGTGATGCTCGGCGCGACGATCGCCGAGCTGCGCGAGGAGGGGATGCTGCTGCGCGAGGGCGATGGCGGGCACATGCCGCTGGACGCCCCGATCTCAGTCAAGGAGGCGGTGCTGCCCTTCGCGCGGTTCCTGGGCACCGACACCGTCCTCGGCCCGGAGATGAAGTCCACCGGCGAGGTCATGGGCATCGACGCGGTCTTCGGCACGGCCTTCGCCAAGAGCCAGTCCGCGGCGTACGGCGATCTGCCCACCAAGGGCCGGGTGTTCGTCTCCATCGCGAACCGCGACAAGCGATCGATGATCTTCCCGGTCAAGCGGCTGGCCGACCTGGGCTTTGAGGTCCTTGCCACAGAGGGGACGGCCGAGGTGCTGCGGCGCAACGGCGTGCACGCGCGTGTCGTCGGCAAGCACTCGCTGGACCCGAACGGCAGCGTCGTGCCGATGGTGCTCGCGGGCGAGATCGACCTGATCTTCAACACGCCGTTCGGCGTCGGGACTCGACTGGACGGCTACGAGATCCGCACGGCGGCCGTGGTGCGCGGGGTCCCGTGCATCACCACCATCCAAGGGGCAGCGGCCTGCGTCCAGGGCATCGAGGCCTTGGTGCGCGGGGACATCGGGGTGCGTTCGCTCCAGGAGCACCACGCCTGCCTGACGGAAGCGAGGTCCCGCTAGTGCCCATGCAGATCCAGGCTGAGGTGCTGTCGATCCGCAAGGTCGGCGCCTACAACGCGATGACCGTGGTGGCGCCGGGCATGGCCGAGGTGACCAAGCCGGGCCACTTTCTCGCCGTACAGGTAGGGGGACCTGAGTCGAGCATGCTGCTGCGTCGGGCGTTCGCCATCTACGACGTCAAGGAACGCGGCGTGTACGGCGGGACCGTGGAGTTCGTCTTCGCGGTGCACGGCAAGGGCACCGCGTGGCTGGCCGGTCGCCGCCCACAGGACAAGATCGACGTGGTCGGCCCGCTCGGCAAGCCGTTCCGGCTGCCGGCATCGCCCGTCACCGCGACCCTGGTCGGGGGTGGCTACGGCAGCGCGCCGCTGCTGCCGCTGGCAACGGCGCTGCGAGACAGGGGCTGCCGGGTCGACTTCGTGCTGGGCGCGGGCTCGGTGGATCGGCTCTTCGGGCAGCTCGACGCCAAGCGCATCGCCTCCAGCATCGAGGTCACGACCGATGACGGCTCGATGGGTCGGCGCGGGCGGGTCAGCGACGTGCTGCCGCAGCTGCTCGACCGCACGGGATCGGACGTCGTCTATGCCTGCGGGCCGATGGCGATGCTGCGGGCCGTGAGCGACCTCGCAGCCGAGCGCGGCATCCCGTGCCAGGTCGCGGTGGAGGAGTCGATGGCCTGCGGCGTCGGCGTCTGCATGACCTGTGTGCTCCCGGTGATCGGGGACGACGGGCAGACGCGGATGGTGCGCTCCTGCGTCGAGGGACCGGTGTTCCTGGGCGACAGGGTCCGCTGGGATGACGTGGGCACCGTTCCGCCCGACGTGCTGGGCTCGATCAACGCCGTGGGTGGGGGACACTGAGATGAGCGAGATGACCGTCAAGCATGGCGCCGGCGTCCGCACCCTGCCCGATGTCGACATGACGACGACCCTTGCAGGGGTGAAGTTCCCGAACCCGATCTTCACCGCGAGCGGGTGTGCCGCCGCGGGTCAGGAGCTCGACCAGTTCTTCGACGTCAGCGCGATCGGCGGGGTGGTCACCAAGTCGATCATGCTGGCGCCACGCTCAGGCCGGGCCACCCCGCGGATGGCGGAGACGCCCAGCGGGATGCTCAACTCGATCGGGCTCCAGGGCCCGGGTATCGACGCCTTCCTCGACAAGGACCTCACCTGGTTGGCGCAGCGCAAGGCGCGCGCCGTGGTGTCCATCGCCGGCGGCTCGGTGGAGGACTTCGCCAAGCTGGCAGCCAAGCTCCGCGGGCGACCCGGTCTGACCATGATCGAGGTGAACATCTCCTGCCCGAACGTCGAGGACCGCGGCCAGGTCTTCGCCTGCGACCCCCGGGCGGCCGCATCGGTGATCCAGGCGGTCAAGAGGGCTGCGCCCTCCGGCGTCCCGGTGTTCGCCAAGCTCAGCCCTGACGTCACCGATATCGCCGAGATCGCGCGCTCCTGCGTCAACGCAGGGGCGGACGGCCTGTCCGTCATCAACACCCTGTTGGGCATGGTCATCGACACGGACACGATGCGGCCGGCCCTGGGTGGGGTCACCGGTGGCCTGTCCGGCCCGGCGATCCGTCCCGTCGCGGTGCGTTGCGTCTGGCAGATCAGGCAGGCGCTTCCGGACGTGCCCATCCTCGGGATGGGGGGCATCCGCACAGGGCTGGACGCGCTGGAGTTCGTGCTGGCGGGGGCGAACGCCGTCAGTGTCGGTACGACCGTCTTCGGTGATCCCACGGCACCGGTCCGGGTCCTGGAGGAGCTCTCGTTGGCCCTTGCCCAGCGGGGTTTTGCGCGGTTCGAAGACGCTGTGGGGCTGGCGCACCGCCCGCCGGACCTGCACGTCCCCGAGGGGCCGGATCCGCTGGGCGATCCCGACACGGGGGATTCCCACTCCCAGACCAGCGGAGACACCGCGTGAGCGCCGCCCCCATCGCCGTCGCCCTTGATGCCCCCGACCTCGCGACGGCCGAGCTGTGGGCCAAGGCGGTCGGCCCGCACGTCCAGGTCATCAAGGTGGGGCTTGAGCTGTTCTGCGCCCACGGGCCTGCCGTCGTGGAGGCGGTGCGCGGCGAGGCCGAGCTGTTCTTGGACCTCAAGCTCCACGACATCCCCAACACGGTGGCTGGTGCGGCGCGCGCGGTGGCCGGACTCCGCCCCCGCTTCCTCACCGTGCACGCCTCCGGTGGCGCCGACATGGTGCGGGCGGCCGTCGAGGCGGCGCCCGAGGTGACGATCGCCGCCGTGACGGTGCTGACGTCGCTGTCCGCCCAGGTGCTCGAAGAGGTGGGGTTGGCCGGCCCGCCACTGGACGCCGTACGCCGGTTGGCTGTCGTGGCGGTCGGCGCCGGCGCAGGAGCGCTCGTCTGCAGCCCCCAGGAGGTCGCCGCCGTCCGCGCCGAGGTGGGCCCGGGCATCGTGCTCATCACCCCGGGGGTGCGTCCAGCCGGCGCTGACGCGGGCGACCAGGCCCGCGTGGCGACGCCGCAGCAGGCGCTGGCCGACGGGGCGGACCTGCTGGTCATTGGACGGCCCATCACGGCCGCCGCCGACCCGGGCGCGGCCGCCGCAGCGATCGCCGCAACGATCGCCGCAGCGATCGCCGCAACGCTGCGCTGAGTCCTGCGCTGAGCCCTGCGCTTGACCGCACGCTCCGGGAGTTCGCTAGGTTCGCCAGGTCCTGCTGAACCCTGACGAGAGGCCACCGTGGCGCTGCCGCCCCTCACACCCGAGCAGCGAGCTGCCGCGCTCGAGAAGGCCGCGGCCGCACGGCGTGCCCGTGCCGAGCTCAAGGTGCGCCTGAAGTCGCACGACACCAGCCTCTCCGAGGTGCTCGACAGCGGCGAGTCCGACGACGCGGTCGGGAAGATGAAGGTCATCGCCGTGCTGGAAGCCATGCCAGGGGTCGGCAAGGTGCGGGCGCAACGGCTGATGGAGACGCTGGAGATCTCGCCCTCCCGACGGGTCAGGGGACTCGGCGCCAAGCAGCGCGAGGCGTTGCTGCGCGAGTTCAGCGGCGCGTGAACGGCCGGTTGGTCGTCCTGTCCGGTCCCTCCGGGGTGGGCAAGGGCAGCGTGATCGCCGTCGTACGCCGTCGACACCCCGACGTATGGCTGTCCGTCTCGGTCACCACCCGCCAGCCGCGACCGGGGGAGACCGAGGGAGTGGAGTACCACTTCGCCGATCAGGACGAGTTCGACCGCCTGGTCGCGGACGGCGAGCTGCTCGAGCACGCGATCTACGCCGGCAACTCCTACGGCACGCCTCGGGGACCGGTCCTGCAGCGGTTGGCCTCCGGCGTACCCGCCCTGCTCGAGATCGAGCTGCAGGGCGCGCGTCAGGTCAAGGGGGGCATGCCGGAGGCGCACTTGGTCTTCCTGGCGCCGCCGAGCTTCGACGAGCTCGCCAGGCGGCTCACCGGCCGCGGCACCGAGGACCCGGAGCGGGTACGGCGAAGGCTCGACATCGCGCGCATCGAGATGGCGGCGGAGGACGAGTTCGAGACGGTGATCGTCAACGACGACCTCGAACGTGCGGCCGATGCGCTGGTAGCCTTGCTCAAGATCCCCTGAGCACCACCCTCTGAGCTCGATCCCAGCTCGACAACACAGCACTGGAGTCCTTGTGTCCGGCACCGTCGCGAACCCGATCGGCATCACCAACCCGCCCATCGACGAGCTCCTCGCGGCGACTGACTCCAAGTACAGCCTGGTGATCTACGCCGCCAAGCGCGCCCGTCAGATCAACGCCTACTACAGCCAGCTCGGCGAGGGCCTGCTCGAGTACGTCGGCCCGCTCGTGCCCGCGGCACCCCAGGAGAAGGCGCTGTCCATCGCGCTTCGGGAGATCAACGCCGGTCTGCTCACCCACGAGCAGATCGACACCGACCCCGGCCGCTGACGCGAGGGATGCGGTGCGCGACACTGATGTCGTGACGGAGTCGCGCGTGACCTGCCCGCAGATCGTGCTCGGGGTGTCCGGGGGCATCGCGGCGTACAAGGCCGTCGAGCTGCTCCGCCTGCTGACCGAGGCGGGTGCCTGCGTGCGCGTCGTCCCGACCGACGGCGCGCTGCACTTCGTCGGCGCGGCGACCTTCGCGGCGTTGTCGGGCCAGCCCGTGACGACCACGGTGTGGGACGACGCCGACCAGGTGCCTCATGTCCGGCTCGGCCAGCAGGCCGACCTGGTGCTGGTGGCGCCGGCCACCGCCGACCTGCTCGCTCGCGCTGCGACGGGCCGCGCCGACGACCTGCTGACTGCGACGCTGCTCACCGCGCGCTGCCCGGTGGTCATGGCGCCGGCGATGCACACCGAGATGTGGGAGCACCCGGCAACCCAGGCCAACGTGGCCACGTTGCGCTCCCGCGGCGTGCTGGTGATCGAGCCCGCCGAGGGGCGTCTGACCGGCGCCGACAGCGGCAAGGGTCGACTTCCCGAGCCGGTCGCTCTCGCTGACGTCGCCTGGTCGGTGCTCGCCCGGTCGGCGGCGGCAGACGCCCGGCCCCTGCTCGACCTCG
>JBKJSN010000181.1:0-11051 GCA_046595815.1 Mycobacteriales bacterium | reverse complement strand
GACCTTCGCCAACACCGAGAAGACCTGGGCCTACCGACAGGACCAGCTCCCCTCGACGCACCCTGTTGCTGCGGACATCAACGACATCGACGACGTCAAGGTCAACTTCGACGGCATCACCTACGCCAAGGGCGCCTCGGTGCTCAAGCAGCTGGTCGCCTGGGTCGGGCAGGACGCCTTCATGACCGGCCTGCGCACCTACTTCCAGGAGCACGAGTACGACAACACCGTCCTGGCTGACCTGCTGACCCAGCTCGAGACGGCGAGCGGGCGGGACCTGTCCGCGTGGTCGTCCGAGTGGTTGGAGACCGCGGGCTGCAACACCCTGCGGGCGACCTTCGACACCGGTCCGGATGGTGTGTTCACCGCATTCTCCGTGCTGCAGGAGGCTGCCGCCGATCACCCGACCCTGCGCTCGCACCGCGTCGCGATCGGCCTGTATGACCTGATCGAGGGCGAGCTCGTCCGCACGCACCGCGAGGAGCTCGATGTCGTCGGGGCCAAGACGGACGTCCCCAGCCTCGTCGGCCGTCGGCAGCCGGCGCTGGTCCTCGTCAACGACGACGACCTGACCTTCGCCAAGATCCGCCTCGACGACAACTCCCTGGCCACCCTCGTCGCCCATGTGGGCGACTTCTCCGACGCGCTCCCGCGGGCGCTGTGCTGGGCCGCGGCCTGGGACATGACCCGCGACGCGGAGATGCCGGCCCGCGACTACGTCGCCTTGGTCCAGCACGGTATCGGCGGGGAGACCGACATCGGTGTCGTGCAGTCCCTACTCCGCCAGGCGCAGTCGGCGCTCACGCTGTTCGCCGACCCCGCGTGGGCACCCGCGGGACGCGTCGCGCTCGCCACGGCGGCCCACCAGGCCGTGCTCCAGTCCGCCGCAGGCAGCGATCTGCAGCTCGTCTGGGTCCGAGCCCTCGGGTCCCTCGCCACGACCGACGAGCACCTCGCCTTCCTGCAAGGCCTGCTGGCCGGTACGACGGACCTTCCGGGCCTGAGCGTCGATGCCGAGCTGCGGTGGCACCTGCTGCTGCGCCTGGTCGTGGTGGGCCGCGCCGGCCTGGACGCGATCGAGGCCGAGGTCGCCCAGGACCCGACGGCGGCAGGGCAGCGGCACGCCGCGACCTGCCGCGCCGCGCGGCCCGTCGCCGAGGCCAAGGCTCTCGCCTGGCACGACCTCGTCGAGACCGACGAGCTCCCGAAC
Source organism: Mycobacteriales bacterium (assembly GCA_046595815.1). Taxonomy (GTDB): domain Bacteria; phylum Actinomycetota; class Actinomycetes; order Mycobacteriales; family SCTD01; genus RYN-111. The sequence goes on along the minus strand of JBKJSN010000181.1, from coordinate 9,841 downwards.
GCCGTGCTCGCCGCCGTACTCGCAGGGTTCGGGCCTGCGGAGCAGGCTGACCTTGTCGCGCCCTATGTGGAGCGCTATTTCGAAGCACTCAGCGACGTCTGGAACGGCCGGACGGCCGAGATCGCCCAGAACCTCGTCGTCGGGCTGTACCCGACGGTGCAGGTCTCCCCCGGGGTGGTGGAGCGGACCGACCGCTACCTCAGCGACAACGACGTTCCGCCCGCGTTGCGACGCCTGCTGCTGGAGGGTCGCGACGGGGTCGTGCGGGCGCTGCGTGCCCGGGCCAGGGACGCCGTAGCGGGCTGAGCCTCCCTAGTGGTGCGCGGCCACCAGCGCCTTGTGCGCTGAGGGGGGCGCCTCGATGGCGGGCCGCTTGCCCGCCGCGTCGGCGAACTGGCGCAACCCGTCCACGATGCCACCGGCGAGATCGCCACCGGCAAAGGCCGTGGTCATGGACAGCACGGCCAGGGCGGCGACGCGGTCCGGGACCCGACGGCGAGCTGCCGGACCGGTCACGATCTCGACGCGCCGCTGACCGGGCGCGACGACCATCAGCACAGCGGCGTGGGCGCGCTCACCGAGCGCTGCGTGCAGCGTCTCGGAGGCCTCGCGGAACAACGACAGATCTGTCACCTGCAGATCGCCGACGACCACCGACACGTCCAGACCGTTGCGCTCGCGGCACTGGGCCACGGCGCGCTCGATGCGCTCCTGCTGGGCCACGGACAGGCCCTCTGCCGGTCGGCTACCAGCTGCCATGAGCCCCACCCCTCGTGACGTCGCCGCGCTCGGCGTTGGCGATGGCCGAATCGGAGTCAACCGGTCCGGCGAACCAGACCGGGTCCGCGCCCCAGCCCTTGGCCGGGCGGTAGCGGCTCGATCGCACCGCGCCGGGAAGCAGCACGGCGGCCGCGATCAGCAGGCAGATGAACACCGGCGTCGCGACGTAGAGGAGCAGCGTCGCGGCGGGGCTGAGGCCAACTCCCGGGTCGTGGCCTTCGGCCGGCCCGATCGGGTTGGCTGCCAGTGCAGGGGAAGCGGTCAGCACGACGGTCGCCGCGATGGCGACGGCGGTGGTGACTCGTGTCACGGCGCGACTCACGGGCTCCTCGCTCAGGTTGCTGATCGGACGCGGGACACGGTAGCGAACGAGCCGGTTGCCTCAGGCTGGGGTCTCCCAGAGCGACTCACCCCAGGCGTCCTCGTCGACACCGAGGAACGGCCGCCAGCGCGGGTCCAGACGCTTGGCTCCTACGACCCGCCAGGCGGCCCCGGTCGGGGCGACGGGAGGGCGCCGCAACCGCCAACCCAGCTCGGCCACGCCCCGATCGGCCTTCACGTGGTTGCAGCGCCCGCACGCCGACACGACGTTCTCCCAGGTATGTGCGCCGCCCCGGCTACGCGGAACCACGTGATCCAGGCTGGTCGCGGGCGCGCTGCAGTACTGGCAGCGGCCGCCGTCGCGCGCGAACACTGCCCTGCGCGTCAACGGCACGCTCCCGGCGTACGGGACCTTGACGTACCGGGTGAGCTTGACCACGACCGGGACCGGAACCGTGCAGCGCTCGCTGTGGACCTCCTGCTCGGCCTCCTCGACCGCAACGGCCTTGTCCGTCAGCAGGAGCACCACGGCCCGCCGGCCGGGCACGACGCAGAGCGGCTCATAGCTGGCGTTGAGCACCAGCGCGTGCGCGAACTGGTCGGCCATGGAGGTCCTCCTGGCCGCATCCTGCCCGACGCTCGCCGGTTGCGCCACGGGATCGCCGCAGAGCGGTGCGTGATCAGTCGGGCGCAGGCGGGTCCGGCCAGCTCAGCACACTGTCCACCGGACGCCGGGGGGTCTGCGGTGAACTGACGCTGCGTGCCCACCCCACCCGCAGCAGCAGTTGGGGCACACCCACCAGGTGCAGGTCGCTGCGCAGGCGCATCCGCTCGTGCGCCACATCCGTGACCTGGCCGAGAGGCTGGGCCACGAGAGCCAGCTCGGTCGCCTCCAGCAACAGCGCGCTCAGCGCCATCCCGGCCCGCACCCAGTCCGCGGGCTGGTCCGAGGGGGTCGTGAGGAGTACGAGCTCGGGACGCTCGGCGGGACGAGGACTCGGGTCGACGGGGTCATGCTGGTCGTCATGTTGGTGAAGGAACCGTCGGCCTGGCGACTCCTCTGCCCTGCCTGGTCCAGGGTCGGCCGCGCCGACTGGAATGCCGTCGCCCCGCTCGCCATCGCGCTGAGGGTCAAAGATCCACTCCCCGAGCTCCTGGCGGTAAGCCGGCTGGCCGAGCAACACCTGCTCGGCCCGCTCCAGGAGCACGTCGAGGCTGATGCGGTCCTCCTCGCGCACGAGCAGCAACATGGCCCCTTGGCGCTCGACAACCGTGTGCAGCAGGTCCAACGCCCCCTCGGGAAGGGGTCCCTCGGCAAAGCGCGTCCGATCGGTCACGCGGTGCAAGATCGCCTCGGCGTGCTGGATGTCCTCGCGGGTGGGTGACTCGCCGATCTCGGTCAGGCCGACGCTCGCGACCAGGTCGCTGCCCTCGTCGGGGCGCACCGTGACGGTCGCCTCGAGGCCGAGGGCCCGCGCCGCCACCACGAGGTGGTGCACCAGCGAGCCACACGACACGAACACCTGTCGTCCGAGCGGGTCGATCACGTCGAGCTGACGGGATCGATCGGCGTACACCTCCAGGCCTGCCTCGGTGACCGCGAGGCGCCACGGTTGGGTGTTGTGCACACTCGGGGCACGGGTCGCCATCAGCGCCAGGTGCTCGGCGAGCGAGGCGGTCAGCACCGCCACCACCCCCCTCTCGGCGCGGTCGGGAGCGAGCGCCCGTCGAGGTCGTTCACCTCGAGCGCCAGCACCGCTCCGTCCCCTCCCGCAGGACGCAGCTCCCCCCGCGCAATGACCCACCAGCCCTCAGAGTGCGGTGTCGCGGGGACGGCGGCCCCGAGCGCGACGATCTGTCCCGCGAGCCGGTGACCGTCGGTCCCACGCGGCACGGCGACCCGAAGGCCACCCTTGCTCACGTGCACCGTCACGGGCACCACCGTCGGCAGCGCGTTGACCGTGCACGCCAGGGAGGCAGACGCGCATCGGGCCAGCAGCTCCAGAGCGTCCTGGCGGCCCAACGGGGAAGGCACCTCCGAGGCGCGTTGAAAGCCGGTTGTCCGCATGGCTACACGGTGTCCCCGGCGAGGGGGACGATCCAGGGTCCAGAGCCTCTTTCCACCAGGGACCTTCGGCATGTCAGGGACAGGACCGCACCTCCCATGGCAGGCTCAGACGCGTGGTGAGAGTTTTTCTGGTCGATGACCATGAGGTGGTCCGGCGCGGCGTCGCCGAGCTTCTCGACGCCCACCCTGAAATCACCATCGTCGGCGAGGCCGGATCGGTGCGCGAGGCACTCGCCCGCATCCCTGCGTCCGCCCCTGATGTGGCTGTCCTGGACGTCCGCCTCCCCGACGGCGACGGCGTCAGCCTCTGCCGCGAGCTCAAACAGGACAACCCCGCGCTGGTCTGCCTGATGCTGACCTCCTTCGGTGATGACGAGGCGATGCTCAACGCCGTGATCGCCGGGGCCGCCGGGTACGTCCTCAAGGACGTCCGAGGCAACGACCTCGTCGAGGCGGTGCTGACCGTCGCGGCGGGCGGCTCGCTGCTCGACCCGCACGCGGTGAGCGTGCTGCTGGATCGGCTGCGCTCGCCGAAGTCAGTCGACCCGCTCGATGAGCTGTCCGAGCAGGAGCGCCGGATCTTCGCCCTCATCGGTGAGGGGCTCAGCAACCGCGAGATCGCGGACCGCATGTCGCTGGCGGAGAAGACCGTCAAGAACTACGTCAGCAACGTGCTGGCGAAGTTGGGGATGCAGCGCAGGACCCAGGCAGCACTGCTCGCAGCGGAGATCCGTCACCCCTAGCCCATGGATGGCCTAGTGACCCAGGCTCTTCCAGAAGGCCGCGGCGGCCCGTGACGGGCGGCCTGTCGCGGCCTCGGTGCGGTCCGCGTGCGCCATGAGCACTGTCACGGCGTTCACTCCGAGCCAGCGCAGCGGCTCTGGCTCCCACCGCCGGGTGCGACGCCGCACCCAGGGCAGGCGGGTGCGCTCGGTGTCACGTTCCAGCAGCAGGTCCGCAAGCGTCTGACCGGCCAGGTGGGCCGAGGCGACCCCGTCACCGACGTAGCCGCCGGCCCAGGCCAGGCCGGTACGGCGATCGAGCCCGACCGAGGGGAACCAGTCCCGAGGGACCCCCAGGGCCCCACCCCAACGGTGGGTGACCGCGACGTCCTCGAGCACGGGGAACAGGTCCACCAGGGCCGCGTGCAACGCCGCGTGCACGGCCGGGACCCGGTCGTAGGTCGGGTCCACTCGTGACCCGAAGTGATACCGCGCTCCCCTGCCCCCGAAGGCGATCCGGCCGTCCTGCGTCCGCTGGCCGTAGACGGTCAGGTGCCGTTTGTCGGCGAAGGTCGGGCGATCCGCCAGCCCGATCGTGTCCCACATCGACGAGGGCAGCGGCTCGGTGGCCAGCATCAGCGAGTAGACCGGCGTCAGGTCTCGCCTGTGGCCCGGGAGCTGGGCGGTGTAGCCCTCGGTGGCGAGCAGCACCACGTCGGCGCCGATCGTGCCGTGGGGGGTGACGACCTTCCCTGGCTGCACCGAGAGGGCGGGTGTCCGCTCGTACAGCGTGACCCCGAGGGCCTCGACGGCGGAGGCCAGGCCCTGGACCAGCCGACCCGGGTGGAGTGTCGCGCAGTGGTCGGTGGTGAGCGCGCCCAGGACCCGGGTGCCGTGTACCCGCCTGTGCGCGTCCTGGGCGCTCAGCAGGTCCAGCGTCGCAGGGCCGAAGCCCCAGAACCGCGCCTCGTCCACCGCACTCCGGGCTCGGGCGAGCTGGGCGGCGTTGCGGGCGAGGGACACCATGCCGCCTAGGTGGAACCCACAGTCGATCCCGCTGTCCCCGACCTGCCGAACGGCCTCCTCGAGGTGCCGCTGCATGGCCTGCACGTCGGCACGGCCTGCGTCCCGTGACAGCCGGCGCCAAGACGTGGGGAACAACGCCGAGCACCACCCACCGTTCCGGCCCGAGGCACCGAAGCCGACCACCTCACGCTCCACGACGGCGATCCGCAGGGACGGCTCGGCTCGCTTCGCGTGGTAGGCCGTCCACAGCCCGGTGTAGCCGCCGCCGACGATCGCGAGGTCGACCTGCACGTCACCCGTGAGCGCGGGGCGGGGCACCCTCGCCGGCAGCTGGTCGTGCCACAGGCTCAGGTCGCTCGCACTCACGTGATGGCGGTCCGCAGCGCAGCCGGGATCGCGTCGAGGTCTGAATCCTCGATGACCAGCGGCGGGCAGATCGCCAGCGTGGTCGGGGCGATCGGACGCACGATCACGCCCAGGTCCAGCATCGCGTCGCGTACGGCGATCGGGTCGGCGCCCTCCAGCAGGCTCACGCCCCACAGGGCGCCGACTCCTCGGACATCGGCGACCAGGCCCTCGTCGAGCAGCGCACGGAGGGAGGGTGCGAGCCGCTCGCCCACGAGCGAGGCGCGGGCCACCAGACCCTCGCGCTCGGTGAGGTCGAGGCAGGTCAGCGCAGCTACCGCGGCCGCCGCGTGCCCGGAGTAGGTGTAACCGTGACGGAGCAAGAAGGTGGGGTCGGCGCTGAGCGCCTCATGGACGCTGGGCGCGAGCAGCACTCCACCCAGCGGGAGATAGCCGCTGGTGACGCCCTTGGCGAAGGTCGTGAGATCGGCGGCGACCCCGTAGTGGGTGCCGGCGAACAGGGTGCCGAGCCGTCCGAATCCGCAGATCACTTCGTCGAGCACGAGGTGGGCGCCGTGCTCGTCGCACAACGCCCGCAACCCCTGCAGGTAACCGGCGGCCGGTGGCCAGACCCCACCAGCACCGACCACGGGCTCGGCGAAGACCGCGGCCACCCGACCAGGGTTGGCCACCATCACCTGTCGTACGGCGTCGAGATCGTCTTTGTCGACGTGCTCGACGTCCCCGACTCCGGGACCAAAGTCCTTGCGGTTCAGGGGAAGCCCGGTCAGCGACATCGCGCCGTAGGTCACCCCGTGGTAGCTCGGGGTGCGACTGATCACGATCGTGCGTTCTGGGTGCCCGGCTTGGGCGTGCGCGATGCGGGACAGCTTCAGCGCGGTGTCGACGGCCTCCGACCCACCACTGGTCAGGAACACCCGGCTGCCCTTCACTGGCGCGAGGGCGACCAACCGCTCCGCGAGCTCCTCGGCCGGTGCGTTCGAGAACCGCTCGAAGCAGTGGTAGGTCTCCAGCTGCCGCATCTGGGCGGCAACCGCCTCCGCGATCTGCGCCCGTCCATGGCCGACGTTGCAGTACCAGAGCGAGGCCAGCCCATCGACGTACCTTTTGCCCTTGTCGTCCCAGACGATCGCCCCCTCTCCGCGAACCATCCGGACGAAGCTCGTCGCCGCCGGCTTCGCGAAGGGGTGCAAGAGTGCGCCCATCACCAGCTCCCATAGCTGTAGGTCTGCTTGTGCACCCGCAGGTACATCGAGGTCTCGGTCTCCCGGACCCCCTCGACGCTGCGGATCTGGTCGTTGATCACCGATAGCAGGTGCTCGTTGTCGCGACAGACCAGCTCAAGTTGCACGTCGAAACGGCCGGTGGTGAGCACGCAGTAATCGACCTCCTCGATCGTGGACAGGGCGTCGGCGAGGGCACGGGCATCGCCGCTGCACGTCACCCCGACGCTCGCCATCACGCCGAAACCCAAGGTCAGCGGGTCGGCGACCGCAACGATCTGCAGCACCCCGCTATCGAGCAGAGTCCGGACCCGTTGCCGGACGGCTGCCTCCGACAGACCCACTGCGGCCGCGATCGCGGTGTAGGAGCGGCGGCCGTCCTGCTGCAGTTGGCGCAGGATCGCCCGACCCGTGTCGTCGAGTGCCATGGGTCGCATCTTGCGTCTCCAGGGCCCACTGATCAAGTGCCCATTCAGAAAGAACGCGACGAAAACCCTTGTCAAGCTACGCGATGTCTGCGACAACCGTGGTGAGGCATCGGGACGTGGGGAGATTTCGTTGACCGAGACCAAGCAGTACGAGCAAGACAAGGGGCTCAAGTCCGGGGCGCTCGGACTGCTGTCCAGTGTCGTGATCGGGGTCAGCTCCACCGCGCCGGGGTACAGCCTCGCCGCCACCCTCGGGTTCGTGGTGACCGCCGTGACCCTGCAGTCACCGGCCATCATCCTGCTCGCCTTCATCCCGATGTTCTGCATCGCCTACGCCTACCGCGAGCTCAACGAGAGCGACCCGGACTGCGGCACGACGTTCACCTGGGCGACTCGGGCCTTCGGCCCGCGGACCGGCTGGATGGGCGGCTGGGGGATCATCGTCGCTGACGTCGTCGTGATGGCGAACCTCGCCCAGATCGCAGGGCAGTACGGCTTCTTGCTGTTCGAGGCCGACGGCCTGGCCGCGAGCACGTTCTGGACGACTGCCGTCGGCTGCGCCTGGATCGTCGCGCTCACCTACGTCTGTTACCGCGGCATCGAGCTGTCGGCACGACTTCAGTTCGTGCTGCTCGCCGTCGAGCTCGCGGCGCTCGCCATCTTCGCCCTCGTGGCCCTGGTCAAGGTGTACGCCGGAGACGCGGCGGAGGGATCTGTGCGGCCCTCCTTGAACTGGTTCAACCCCTTCGACATCCCGTCGTTCAGCGCCCTGTCAGCAGGAATCTTGCTGGCGGTCTTCATCTACTGGGGCTGGGACACCGCGGTGTCGATCAACGAGGAGACCGAGGACAGCGCCCACACACCCGGGCGCGCGGCGCTGCTGTCGACCGTCACCCTGCTGGTGATCTACGTGCTCGTCACGGTCGCGGCACTGGCCTTCAGCGGCCCGGACACCCTGGCCGACCAAGACGATGTGCTCGCCGTACTCGGCAACGAGGTGCTCGGCAGCACGTTCGGCAAGCTCCTCATCCTCGCCGTCCTCACCTCGGCAGCGGCTTCGACTCAGACCACGATCCTGCCGACCGCGCGGGTGACCTTGTCGATGGCCGCTCACAAGGCGCTGCCTCAGGCGTTCACCCGGATGCACCCGCAGTACCAGACCCCGAGCACCTCGACCATCGCCATGGGCGCCGCTTCGGTGGGCTTCTACGTCGGATTGGTCATCATCAGTGGCGACGTGCTCGGCGACTCCATTGCCGCCTTGGGGCTGCTCATCGCGTTCTACTACGGCCTGACCGGGTATGCCTGCGCCTGGCACTTCCGGCGGGAGATCGCTCGCGGTGGCCGTGACCTGGTCACCAAGGGGCTGCTCCCGCTGACAGGTGCCGTCATCTTGACCCTGTGCTTGATCAAGAGCGCCAAGGACATGACCGCTGCCGACTACGGGAGTACCTCGTTCCAAGGTGTCGGCGGGGTCTTCCTCCTGGGCATCGGCGCGCTGGTGCTGGGGGTCTTGCTGATGGCAGCGATGGAACTCTCCCGTCCCGCCTTCTTCCGCTCCGACAAGGCGCTGATGGCGCCGGCGGCGCCCACCGCGCGTCGCGACCGACCCTGAGGAGAACGACGTGACCAGCGCCGTACGCACCTGGCAGCGCCTGGACGATGCGGCCCTTGCCGCGTCCGCCCGCGACCACCTGTGGATGCACTTCACCCGGCACTCGAGCTACCAGTCCGGTGGCGAGGTGCCCGTCATCGTGAAGGGCGAGGGGGCGCACATCTGGGACAGCTCAGGCAAGCGCTACCTCGATGGCCTGTCCGGGCTGTTCGTCGTGCAAGCGGGCCACGGCCGGGTCGAGCTGGCCGAGGCGGCAGCCAAGCAGGCCACCGAGCTGGCCTTCTTCCCGCTGTGGTCCTACGCGCACCCCGAGGCGATCCAGCTCGCCGAACGACTCGCCTCCCTGACCCCGGGCGACCTCAACCGGGTCTTCTTCACCACGGGAGGTGGCGAGGCGGTCGAGAGCGCTTGGAAGCTGGCCAAGCAGTACTTCAAGCTGACCGGCAAGCCGATGAAGCACAAGGTGATCAGCCGAGCCATCGCCTACCACGGCACCCCTCAGGGCGCGTTGTCGATCACCGGCATCCCCGAGGCGAAGATGTACTTCGAGCCGCTCGTGCCTGGCGCGCACAAGGCGGCGAACACCAACTTCTACCGCGCGCCCGAGCACGGCGACGACCTTGAGGCCTTCGGGCGCTGGGCCGCCGACCAGATCGAGTTCGCCATCGAGATGGAGGGACCGGACACCGTCGCGGCGGTCTTCGTCGAGCCGGTGCAGAACTCCGGCGGCTGCTTCCCGCCGCCGCCCGGCTACTTCGCCCGGCTGCGCGAGATCTGCGACCGGCACGACGTACTGCTGGTCAGTGACGAGGTGATCTGCGCGTTCGGCCGGCTGGGGACGACCTTCGCCTGCGAGAAGATGGACTTCGTCCCGGACATGATCACCTGCGCCAAGGGGATGACCTCGGGCTACTCCCCCATCGGCGCGATGATCGCCAGCGACCGGCTCATGGAGCCGTTCCTCGACGGCACGACCTACTTCGCCCACGGGTACACCTTCGGCGGCCACCCGGTGTCCTCGGCGGTGAAGGTCTCCCTGGTCTTCTGGTCCTTCACCAGTTCGATCCCGTAGAAGTAGCCGTCGCCGCGGACGTCGCCCACGATCGGCAGGTCGAGCAGGCGCTCCAGCGTGGTGCGGAAGCCCTTCTCGTTGTCGAGCACGTGGCGGTTGAGCCCCTCGCGGTCGAAGACGTCGAGGTTGGCCATCGCCACCGCGGCCGACACCGGGTGCCCGCCGAAGGTGTAGCCGTGGGCGAAGTAGTCGGTGCCCGTGAGGAACGGCTCCATCAGCC
>JBKJSN010000049.1:0-12165 GCA_046595815.1 Mycobacteriales bacterium | reverse complement strand
CCCCGCCTCCCCCTCCCCCCCGAGGCTGGGCGGTTTTGTCGGCGTGCCGGAGCTCGACTCCCCGACAAAACCGCCCAGCTCAGGGGGAGGGAGGTGGGTGACGCGGTTCCACAGGGGGTCGCTGGTCAGGTCCGCGGCTCGCCGAAACGCGGCCAACTGCGGCAATGCGCCCTGCACCCTTCGCCGCCGTCCACGAACTCGCCCGCGTCCGAGAGGGGGTGATCAGCCGACAGCTGCTGGTCCGAGCGGGCTTTGACCACGAACTTCCCTCACGCGAGATCAAGAACGGCCGTTGGCAGGTACTCCTCCCCGGCGTCTACCTCACGAGCCCGGACGAGCCGACCCTGCTGCAGCGCTGCCACGCGGCCGCCTTGCACGGGGGACGCCGCGCCGTCCTGTCCGGCAACGCGGCCTGCGTCCTGCGAGGTATCGCCGGCGCTGACTCCGACGATCCCAGCGTGACGCTGCTAGTGCCCCGCACCTATCGCCGTATCAGCAACGACTGGTGCCACCTTGTCAGGACCGACGAGCTTCCGGTCGCGGACCTGATCGGGGGCCTTCCTTTGGCCCCGGCCGAACGCGCAGTCGCCGATGCGGTCAGGGCCGCCAGCGACCTCGGCGACGGGCGGGCACGAGCCTGCGCAGCGGCGCGAGAGCTGGACTGGGACCTGTTCCGCGCCGAGGCGTCACGACCAGTCCCGAAATCGAAGCATCTGAGTCAGGTGGTCAGGGACCTCGAGGATGGCGTGCGCTCTCCCGCGGAAGGCGACCTCCACGACGTCTTCTTCAGGGCAGCACGACAGGGCACCTTCCCGCCGTACCTGCTGAACCCTGATGTGTACGTCGACGGCGTGTTCGTGGGGTCGCCGGACCTGTGGGTGGTGGGACTTGGGCTAGGTGATGAGGTTGACAGCCGCCGATGGCATGAGGGTGAGCAGGAACTCGACGCCACCCTGCTGCGCCACGAGCGGTTCCGCGGGCACGGGCTCCTGCTGGCCCACGTGACACCCGCACGATTCGGTCGGGATCCGCTGGGTCACGTCGCCGCGCTGCGCGGGCTCGTCGCGGAGAGGGCCTCCTTGAGTACGCCGGAGCCTGAAGGCCTGCTGGTCCTCGGGCGCGGGCCCCTAATGCCCGCGCGAACCCCCTGGCCGCAGGTGTCGCCCGAGCGCCGAGGGTTGGGCACTTTTCGTCGGCATGCCGTGGCCTGACACACCGACAAAACCGCCCGGCTCGGGGGCGGGGGCGGGGGGCGGGGGTCAGCCGACCCAGCGGCCCGCGTGGAAGGTGAGCACGCCGGCCGCCATCAGGGGAGTCGACACGGCGACATACGCCCAGCGCACCGCCGGCCGCCGCTGCAGCACTGACCCGAGCAGCAGCCACAGCGGGAACCACAGCAGCGTCGCCCGCGCCACGGACAGGTAGAACGACGAGGTCGCCAGCGCCGCCACCGACAGCCCGACGTAGGTCGCCTCGCCCCACTCCCGCCGCCGCATCAGCACCGCAGTGACGACCACGCCCACCAGCACCGCCACGATCTCGGCGCGGAACGACCACGCGTACTCCGCCGGATAGGTCCCCGAGAACGCCGCGTCCCACGTCGTCCGCAGCGACTCCCACGGCCAGGCCAGCGAGCGGTTCCAGCCGTGTTGCTGGGCGTGCAGCCAGCGCAGCCAGTCCCCGCTCAGCCAGCGCAGGTACGTCGAGTACGCCAACAGTGCGAGGAACGGCACCGCCAACCACGGCAAGGCCCGGCGCGGACGAGAGCCCATCGCCCACTGCACCACCAGGGCCACCGCCAGGAACAGCCCGCTGATCCTCACGGTGCAGGCCCCGGCGATCAGCAGCGAAGCCGCCGCCCACCGCCCGTTGCGCGCCGCCCACCACCCGGGGAGCGCCAGCGCGAGGAACAGCGCCTCGCTGTACCCCGCGGCCAGGAACACCGCGTACGGCGAGAGCACGAGGCCGACGACCACCCAACCGCCGTCGATGTCATCCAGCGAGGAGAGCCGGGCCAGGTAGACACAGGCCACCGCGCCCGCGACCAGGGACACCACGAGCCCGGCCGCCGCCCATGACGGGATCAGCAGGTGAAAAGCCCGTAGTACCAAGGGAAAGCCGGGGAAGAAGGCCGCGACGTCCTCGTCGGCGTAGTGCTCAGGGAACCCGTCGTACCCGAACTGCGCGATCTCGATCAGGATGGTGGCGTCCCAGCTGTCCCAGCCGGCGAGGAAGCCTGCCGTGCCGTGCGCCGCAGCGATGACGAGCAGTGCAAGGCCGACCCTGGAGGCGATCCAGACCCGCAGCGGCGTCACGAACGTGCGCCGTCGAGCACCCCACCCGCCGGGTCGTCGACGCCATCGCGGCGCACGATGTCCCGCGACGGGTTCAGCACGTCGCGCACGACCAGCGCCATGATCGCGACGAGGAGCGCATCGCGCAGCAGCACCGCGGCGAAGAACCAACCGATGTCGATGCCCTGACCCGGCTTGTCGTTGGCGATGAAGAAGTAGAAGCGGCTGAACAGCACGAGTACCTCAGCCGCCTGCCACGCCAGGAACGGGCGCCAGCGCGGGCGGGCCAGGATCGCCAGCGGCACCAGCCACAGGACGTACTGCGGGCTGTTCACCTTGTTCACCAGCAGGAAGCCGGCCGTCATGAGGAACAGCAGCTGCGGCAGCCGCGGCCGGCGCGGGGCCCGCGCGACGAGCAGCACCAGTCCGAGGACCAGCGCCAGCTCCAGCACCGCCACCAGCAGGTTGAGCCGCTTCGGGGTGGGGGTGTGGTCGGTGACGAGATCGGCGATGGCGTTGCGTGGGCCCTTGAGCGCGCCCGTATCGGTGCGCAGGTGCTGCAGCTGCAGGTAGAGCGAGTCCCAGTCCGCCGGGCGCGTGGTGTTGAGCTCGAAGAACCGGTACACCGCGTTCGTCGCCGTGACCTGCTTGGTGCCCGCCGCGGCAGGCTCGGTGCAGGCGCCGCCCAGGACCACCTCTGGCGGCGTCGCCGTCATCACCACGCAACGGGTCGGCCGCAACGCCGTCAGCCCCTGTTCGCCGAGGCGCGCCAGAGGGGATTCGAGCACCTTGGTCTGCGTGCCAGCGACATCGGAGTACGCCGGAGCAGTCAGGTAGACGGGCAGGGTCACCCCAGCGGCGGTCACCAACGTGACCAGGGTGACCGCGACCGCCTGACGCATCCGAGCTGCCCGCCAGCACAGCAGCACCAGGGGCAGCAGGAACAGGACCGGGTAGAGCTTGGTCGCCGTCGCCAGCCCGAGCAGCACACCCGCCGCCACCGGCCGCTTGGCCGCCCAGGCGCACAGGGCCATCCCGGCGAGCGCCACGGCGAGCAGGTCCCAGTTGGTCGTGCCGTGCAGGGCCAGCGACGGGGCGAGCGCGAACATCGCCGCGTCCCACGGCCGCCGGCCTGCCAGCCGGGCGGTGGTGACGACCACGACCAAGGCGCAGAGGGTGAGCAGCGCCCACGTGATGTCGAAGAAGCGCTTGCCCCGGTTGATCGCGTCGACGTACGCCGCGTTCTGTCCCTGGCTGGTGCCGGTGAGCAGGTCCGCGAGCTGGGCACTGACGTGCATGACACCGCCGAGTACGACGGGGTACTCCACCGGGTGCTCGTAGTACGGCGTTTTGCCGTTGCTCAGCCCCTCCGCGGAGTAGAGCGCGACGACGTCGGTGTAGCAGGCCCGGGTGTACTGGTACTCCTCGACCCAGCGGCTGCCGTCTCGGCAAGGCGCCTTCTGCATCCAGCCCGCCAGACAGGTGAGCAGGGTCAGCGCAAGGAGCACCCGCACCGGAGTCCAGAAGCGCCGATCGCCGATCCGGGCGTGGCGACCCGGAGGGCCCCCGATCGAGGTGACCGCGCCAGCCACGACAGGGTCATCCGAGGAGGGCAGCACCAGCGGAGCGGTCACGAGGAAAGTCACAGCGCCACAGCCTGCCAGACCGACCCGCAGCGAGCGGGGGGCAGCGGTCAGGGGGCAGGAGCTGCCGGGGAAGCGGCGGGGCTCGGCGCGGTGGTGGCTGGCGGCGGGGTGGGGCTCTGTGTCGGCGACGGGGTGGGCTTGCCGCCACCGGGGTTCTTCGTCGGTACGACGGGAGGCAGGCTCACTCCGGGGCTGACCGTGAAGGTGGGCGTAGGCGTGGGTGTGGCGGTCGGCGTCGGAGTGGCGGTCGGCGTCGCGAAGGCCTCAGCGCCAGAGCTCTTCGGGAACTGCTCCACCGGCTCCCCCTCCAGGGCGTCACTCATGAACGTCTTGAAGATCATCGCGGGGATGGTCCCGCCGTACACGCCGCCGGGATAGCCCTTGATCTTCAAGGGCTTTCCGCTCGGCCGACCGACCCACACGGCCGTGGACAGCTGCGGGGTGAACCCGCAGAACCAGGCGTTCTTATTGCCCGTCGTCGTGCCGGTCTTGCCGGCCGTCGGGCGGCCAGGGATCTTGGCCCGCTTGCCGGTGCCGGAGGAGACGACCTTCTGCATCGCGAAGGTGGTGTCCGCGGCGACATCCTCGGAGAAGACCGGCGAGGTCTCCTCCTTTGCCTTGTAGATCACGTTGTTGTGGCTGTCCTTGACGCGCAGCACGAAGTACGGCACGGCGTGCACTCCCTTGGCCGCGATGGTGGCGTACCCGTTGGCCTGGTCGATCGGCTTGACCTGATAGCCACCGGAACCCAGCGCGACCTGCTGCGACAGGCTCCCTTCGCCGTCGAGGGGAGTCGTGATGCCCGCCTTGTGCGCGAGGTCGACGATCTTCTTCGGGCCGACGTCGCAGGCCAGCCGGGTGTAGACGGTGTTCACCGAGTGCGCCATGGCAGTCGCAAGGTCAATCTGCCCGAACGGCGGATCGCCCTCGTCGTTGGTGACCTTGTCGCCACAGACCTCCTGGGGGGAGCTCCCGTCGTACCGGTCGGAGAGCTTCTTGCCGTTCTCGAGCGCGGCGGCCAGCACGTACGGCTTCATCGACGACCCGGGCTCCACGCCCTTGCCGCCGGAGGCGAAGTCGAACCCACCGGGCTTGCTGCCGCCGTAGTAGGCGATGACGCGCCCGGTCCCTGGCTGTACGGCGACCAGTGCCGCCACTGGGTCGTCGGCCAGCTTGGCCTTGGGCACCAGGTCGAGCACGGCAGCTCGGGCCGCCCGCTGCGCGTTCTTCTCGATCGTGGTCGTCACGACGAGGCCGCCGCCGGCAAGGGCATCCTCGGCGAAGCCGTTGCGCTCGAGGTCGGCGATGACCTGGTCGCGGATGTGCTCGAGGTCAGCCGGGAGTGACTTCTCGGTCTTGCGAGCGAGCACCTTCGGGTAGCGCGCACCGGCCCGCTGCTCCTGGTTGATCCAGCGCATCTTGACCATGCCGTCCAGGACGTACGCCCACCGGTCCTGCGCGCGCTCGGCGTGCTTCTCCGGGTCGTAGCCGGCGGGCGAACGGATGCTGCTGGCGAGCACGGCTGCCTGGGCAAGGGTGAGGTCGGCCGCGGACCGACCGAAGTAGGTGTTCGCCGCGGCCTCGATGCCGAAGGCGCCCCGGCCGAAGTAGATCGTGTTGAGGTAGTCCTCGAGGATCTGGTCCTTGCTGACGGTGCGGCTCATCTTCAGCGCGATGAAGACCTCTTTGATCTTGCGGCTGAAGGTGCGCTCCTGCGTCAGGAAGGCGTTCTTGGCGTACTGCTGGGTGATCGTGGACCCGCCCTGGGAGACGCCGCCACCCTTGACGTTGGTGAACAGGGCGCGGGCGATGCCCTTAGGGCTGATGCCCGGCTCGGAGTAGAAGTCGCGGTTCTCCGCCGCGAGCACCGCCTGCTGAGCGACCTTGGAGACCTTGTCCAGGGGGACCAGGACGCGGTTGGTGCCGAAACGTGCCATCGGGCTGCCGTCGGCGTAGGTCAGCTGCAAGGCCTGCTGGGTGGTGAACTCACTCGGGGGCGGGACGTCGGTCACGGCGTAGCCGATCCCGACTCCCGCGAACAGCACGAGCGACGATCCGGCGGCGACGACCGCGGTGCGCTTCTTCCAGGACTCGCCACGCCAGAGGTTCACGCCTGCATCCTTCCCCGTCACAGCCCCGTTCACCGCCCGCGACCTTGTGGTAGCCGTCACGCCATGGATCGTTCACCCGGTGTTGCCCTGAGGTGGGCGATGACGTACGGTCTTTCCTAGCACTGCGATGTATCACTGCGATACATCGCACTAGCAGTAACAGCACTAGCAGTAACAGCACTAACAGGTCAGCACTAACAGTCCAGCACCAGCACGAACGAAGGAGGGGACGACATGCTTGAACTCGCCGTCCTCGGCCTTCTGCACGAGAGCCCCTTGCACGGCTACGAGCTGCGTCAGCGGCTCAAGGCCACGCTCGGGAGCTTCCGGGCCTTCTCGTACGGCTCGCTCTACCCCACGCTCCGCCGGATGAAGGACGCCGGCTGGATCGCGGAGGACGAGGGCGACGCCGAGGTCGTGGCCGGCGCACCCGCGCTGACCGGCCGCCGCGGCAAGGTCGTCTACAAGCTCACCGCCGAGGGCAAGGAGCGCTTCACAGAGCTCCTGGCCGAGGCGGGCCCGTCCTCCTGGGAGGACGAGCAGTTCGGCGTTCACTTCGCCTTCTTCGGCAAGACCGACCCTGAGGTGCGCGTGCGCATCCTCGAGGGCCGTCGCTCGCGCCTTGAAGAACGGCGAGAGGGCGTCCGTGCCGGGCTCGCACGCACACGTGCGCGTCTGGACAGCTACACCCTTCAGCTCCAGGAACACGGCCTGGAGTCCGTCGACCGCGAGGTCCGGTGGCTCTCTGAGCTCATCGAGACCGAGCGCAAGAACATCATCCGTTAAAAGAAACAGGAGATCCCCGCAATGGGTTCGGTCCGCGTAGCCATCGTCGGCGTCGGCAACTGCGCCGCGTCGCTCGTCCAGGGCGTCGAGTACTACCGCGACGCCGACCCCGCCGGGCGCGTCCCCGGCCTGATGCACGTCCAGCTCGGCGACTACCACGTGCGTGATATCGAGTTCGTGGCGGCGTTCGACGTGGACGCCAAGAAGGTCGGCCGCGACCTCTCCGAGGCGATCGTGGCGTCGGAGAACAACACGATCAAGATCGCCGACGTCCCCCCGATGGACATCACCGTCCAGCGCGGCCCGACGCTCGACGGCCTCGGCAAGTACTACCGGATGACCATCGACGAGTCCGACGAGACCCCCGTCGACGTCACCCAGGCGCTCAAGGACTCCCGCGCCGACGTCCTCATCTGCTACTTGCCGGTGGGTTCGGAGGAGGCTGCGAAGTTCTACGCGCAGTGCGCCATCGACGCCAAGGTCGCCTTCGTCAACGCGCTCCCGGTCTTCATCGCCGGTACGCCGGAGTGGGCCCAGAAGTTCGTCGACGCCGGCGTCCCGATCGTCGGTGACGACATCAAGTCGCAGGTCGGCGCCACGATCACGCACCGCGTGATGGCGAAGCTGTTCGAGGACCGGGGCGTCATCCTGGACCGCACGTACCAGCTGAACGTCGGCGGCAACATGGACTTCAAGAACATGCTCGAGCGGGACCGCCTGGAGTCCAAGAAGATCTCCAAGACCCAGGCCGTCACCAGCAACCTCGAGCACGAGCTGGGTGCCCGCAACGTGCACATCGGCCCGTCCGACTACGTGCAGTGGCTCGACGACCGCAAGTGGGCCTATGTCCGCCTCGAGGGCCGCGCCTTCGGTGACGTCCCGCTCAACCTGGAGTACAAGCTCGAGGTCTGGGACTCCCCGAACAGCGCCGGCGTCATCATCGACGCGCTGCGCTGCGCCAAGATCGCCATGGACCGCGGCGAGGGTGGACCCGTGCACCCGGCCTCGACCTACTTCATGAAGTCCCCGCCGCGCCAGGTGCGCGACGACGTCGCCGGCCCCGAGCTCGAGGCCTGGATCAACGCGAAGTAAGTCCCGTACCCGCTGGAAGGCCCGTCCCCTCGTGGGGCGGGCCTTCCTGCGTTCCCGCCCCGATTCAGGACAGAAGCGTCCAAGACGGGAACTGAACTGGGCCGTTCGGCGTACTACCTACGAGCAGCAAGCCCGCTGCCCTCCCCGACCCCGAGGACACCGATGCCTACACCTCAGACCGTTCGCACCCTGCTCGCCCTGACCGTCACCGCCACGCTCGGCACGCTCGCCACCACGTCGCCGGCGCAAGCGGTCCACGAGAAGCTCACCGTCACCGGGCTCACCGCCAACGACCACCTGGTCACCTTCCTGGCCGACACGACCTCCGGGATCACCCGCGACGTCAAGGTGACCGGCCTCGGTGACGACGACCTCGTCGCCCTCGACTACCGGCCGAACGGCGGTGGCCTGTACGGCCTCGCGACCGGTCTCGACGGCGCCCGCCTGTACGTCATCAGCCCGGCCACGGGCGCGGCCACCCGCGTCGGCACCACGACGTACGCCCTGGCCGGCGACCTGAGCATCGACTTCAACCCGACGGTGGACCGGCTGCGCGTGGTCAGCAGCGACGGCAGCAACGTCCGGATCAACCCTGACACCGGCGCGCTCGCCGCGACCGACACCGCCCTGGCCTACGGCGCGACCGACGTGAACGCCGGGGCCGTGCCCGCCGTCGCCGGCGTCGCCTACACCAACAGCGACACCGACCCCGCAACGGCGACCGAGCTGTTCGACCTCGACGCCACCCTCGACACGCTCGCGCTCCAGGCTCCGCCGAACGCCGGCACGCTCACCACCCGCGGCGCGTTGCCCGGTGCGACCAAGGCCGGCAAGACCGGCTTCGACATCTACACCCGAGACAGCGGGGCGAAGCAGAACTGGGCGTTCGTCTCGCTGTTCGACAAGGGCGTGACCACGATCTACGAGATCAACCTTGCCACCGGCGCGGCCACCACCAACTTCGTCGGCAACGGCGGAACGCTGACGATCAAGCCGCACCTGACGGACCTGGCGGTCCCGGTCGACCAGGGCGGCGTCTTCTAGACCGACCCCGCTGGCCGTCCACGCCGCCCACCCCGGGTCCGCGACCTAGGGTGGGCGGGGTGGAAGCGGGCGCGGTACGAGGGCTCCTTCGCGAGCTGAGCTTCCGACGGCTGCTGCGGGTCCGGCTTGCGGGTCAGTGCGGCGACGGGCTGTTCCAGGGCGCGCTGTTCGGGGCGGCGTTCTTCAACCCCGAGAAGGCCACCAGCGCGCCGGCGGCGGCGGCGGCCTTCGCGACGTTGCTGCTGCCGTACAGCCTGGTGGGGCCGTTCGCGGGGGTGTTCTTGGACCGGTGGTCGCGGCAGCGGGTGCTGGTGCTCGCCAACCTGACCCGAGCGCTGCTGCTGACGCTGCTGGCGGCCGGCCTCGCGCAGACCGGCGCGACCAGCGCGGTGACGGTCGGGCTGGCGCTGGTCGTGGTGAGCCTGAACCGGTTCGTGCTGTCGGGGCTGTCGGCGGCGCTGCCGCACGTGGTGACCTCACGTCGGCTGGTGACCGCCAACGCGTTCACCACCACGCTCGGCTCGGGCGCGGCGGCCGTCGGGGGCGTCACGAGCTTGGGGCTGCGAGACCTGTTCGGGCGCTCCGACGACGGGGCGGCCGAGATCGCGCTGGTCGCGGTCGGGGTCTATGCCCTCGCGGGACTGCTGGCGACCCGGATGGCGCGGGACCTGCTCGGGCCGCACCTGCTCGCGCGCGCGGCCTTCCGGGACGCCGCGGGCGTCGTGCTCCGCGGGCTGGGCGAAGGGGCGCGGCACCTGCGGCAGCACCCGCCGGCCGCTCGCGCGCTGGCTGCGATCAGCTGTCACCGGTTCTTCTACGGGCTCACCTTCCTGGGCGCGCTGCTGCTCTACACCGAGCACGGCGCCGTGCACCGGGGCCTGGCAGGGCTGGGGCAGGTCGTCACCGCCGCGATCGCCGGCGGGCTGCTCGCGGCGCTCGTCACGCCCCGGGTCACCCGCCGGCTCGGCACCCAGCGCTGGATCGTGGTCGTGCTCATGGCCGCAGCCGTCCTGGGGCTGGTCGGCGCCTTCTACACGCACCCGGCGCTGCTCGTCGCGGCCTTCGGGCTCGGGTTCTCGGCGCAGGCCGCCAAGATCTGCGTCGACACGCTGGTGCAGGAGGCCATCGACGACGACTACCGAGGGCGGGTGTTCAGCGTGTACGACACCTTGTTCAACGTGAGCTTCGTGGCCGCGGCGGCGCTCGGGGCGGTGCTGCTGCCGGACGACGGCCGGAGCTACCCGGTGCTGGTGCTGATCTCCGCCGGCTACGCGGCGACGGCCCTGCTGTACGCGCGGGCGGTGTACCGGGGGGCGCGCTGAGCTCGGGGTGTCCCAGGCGTGAGCCTGGCTCGGCGCACCCGTGAGGTGCGGCGGCCGGGCTACTTGCCGAGCGTGAGGGGGAGGGAGGGGAGCAGCGACGTCGGCGACGGGGTCGGGCTGACCGTGCCGGCCGACGGGACCGGCGGGTTGATGAGGCCGATCACGGTGTTCACCAGGCTGTCCACCAGCGTCGAGGGCGTCGGGTCGACGTGCGTGGGGGGCGGCGTGGTCGGCGTCACCTGCGGCACCGACCGGGTCGGCTTCGGAGCACCGGTCGGGCTCGGCGTCGGACCACCGAGCAGGCCCGGCAGCGAGGTCACCTGCGGAAGCGCCTGGACCGCTCGGCCGTCCCCGGGCGCCAGCGCCCCGTCGAGCAGTGCGCTGACCGCGGACACCCGGGCCTGGAGGAGGGCCGCGATGACCCCCCACGAGCCACCGTCCCGACGGGCGGTCTGCACGAAGCCGAGGTTGTCGGTCGGGGTGCCGGCGTGGCCCGCCTGCGCGAGCGCCACGCTGAGTGCCTGCTCGCCGCGACCGGGGACGGACAGCCCGGCGCGCAACGCGGCCGGCGCAGCGTTCAGCAGCGTGACGCCCTCGGTGCCGTTGAGGCTGGTGGCGAGGTGGCCGAGGTCCTGGTCGGCGCTGACCAGGGTGCCGGCGAGCCGGACCTCCCATCGGTCGTCGGTGAGCGCGAGGGTGGTGACCTGGCCGGGGAGGTAGCGGTACGGCACCTGGACCTGGTGCAGCGCGCCGACGGCAGTGCTGGCGTGCCGACCGGTCGCGGTGATGGCGGCGCTGCCCTCGAAGACACCGAGGCGGAGCACGGCGGCGGTCTCGACGCGGGCGAGGGACCCGGCACCGGCGGCGACCGTGCCGGCGAGGGTCTTCAGCGCCAGCCGGGGCCCCTTGCGGCTGTCGACCATGACCTGACCGCGGCCCAGGCTCTGGCGGACGCCGTCAAGAACGTCGATCGTGGACAGCGCGCCGAGGTAGACGGTGCGGCCCGACGTGCTGAGCGAGGCACCGCCGTCCTGGCCGGTGCGGACCTGCGCGCCCTGGGGGAGCCGCTGACCGACCGACGCCGTCACCTCGCTGCCGTCCACGAGCCGGACCACCGCGTTGCGCACCGAGGTGACGTAGGTGTCGGCCGAGGCGGGGTCGGGGCTGTGGGCCAGCACCACGACGGTGGCGGTCGCGAGGACGGACAACGCCGCGGCACCGACCGCGAGAACGCCCGAGTTGTCCGTCACGTCCACATCATCGGCATACCGAAACCCTCGCACCATGGTCCAAAAGGACTAGTGATCGTGATTGGCCCACCAGGCCCGCAGCGCCAGCTCCGCCGCTTCCGGCGTCTTCGGTCCCTCCTCCATGCGGAGCGCGAGCAGGTGCTTGTACGCGTCCCCGACCGCGCGGCCGGGCGGGAGGCCCAGGATCGACATGATCTGGTCGCCGTCGAGGTCGGGCCGGATGGCCTTGAGCTCCTCCTGCTCGGCGAGCACGGCGATGCGGCGCTCCAGGTCGTCGTAGGCGGCCGACAGCGAGGCCGCCCGGCGCTTGTTGCGGGTCGTGCAGTCCGACCGCGTGAGCTTGTGGAGCCGATCCAGCTGCTCGCCGGCGTCATGGACGTACCGGCGGACCGCCGCGTCGGTCCAGGGCGAGTCCTTGTGCTGGCCGTACCCGTGGAAGCGCAGGTGCATCTCGGTGAGCAGGAAGACCGCCTCGACGACCTCCTTGCCGAACGTCAGCGCCTTCAGCCGCTTGCGCGCGAGGTGCGCGCCCTTGACCTCGTGGTGGTGGAACGACACGCCACCACCGGCTTCGAGCCGTCGGGTGGCAGGCTTGCCGATGTCGTGCAGCAGCGCCGCCA
>JBKJSN010000014.1:0-3659 GCA_046595815.1 Mycobacteriales bacterium | reverse complement strand
CTTCATGGCCGGTTCCTCGACTGCGTTCGTCAAGCGCCTCGAGAAGCAGATGGCCGAGGCCGCCCAGGGGCAGGAGTACGAACGGGCGGCTCGGCTGCGCGACGACGTCGCCGCGATGAAGCGAGCCCTGGAGAAGCAGGCAGTAGTGCTGCCCGAAGGCACCGATGCCGACGTGATCGGGGTGGCCCAGGACGCGTTGGAGGCCGCGCTGCAGGTGTTTCACGTGCGCGGTGGCCGCGTGCGGGGGCAGCACGGGTACGTCGTGGACAAGGTCGAGGACGTCACGACCGGCGAACTCATCGGGCAGTTCCTCGCGCAGGTGTACGGCGATGACGAGGACGAGTACGGCAGCCCCTCGTCGGAGTCCAACCCCGACGTACCGCGTGAGGTGCTGGTCCCCGAGTTGCCGGAGGACGCCCAACTCCTCGAGGAGTGGTTGTGCCGCTTGCGGGGGACGAACGTCAGACTTCGGATCCCGCAGCGGGGGGACAAGCGCTCGCTGATGGAGACGGTCGAGCGCAACGCGCACCAGGCCTTCGCCCTGCACAAGACGAAGCGGGCCAGCGACTTGACGGCCAGGTCCAAGGCGCTCGGGGAGATCCAGGAGGCGCTCGGGCTGGAGGACGCCCCGCTGCGCATCGAGTGCTTCGACGTCTCCAATCTGCAGGGGACGAGCGTGGTGGCGTCGATGGTCGTCTTCGAGGACGGCCTCGCCCGCAAGAGTGAGTACCGCCGCTTCTCCGTCCGGGGCGTGGACGGGCAGGACGACACGGCGTCTATGCACGAGGTCCTGACCCGGCGGTTCAGCCGTCATCTCCAGGACGCGACGGGTGAAGCCGGGCCGCTGGATGACGAGACCGGGCGTCCACGCCGCTTCGCCTACCCACCGAACCTGGTGGTCGTCGACGGCGGTGGGCCGCAGGTCGCGGCTGCCCAACGAGCCCTCGACGAGCTCGGGGTGGTCGACGTGGCGCTGTGCGGGCTGGCCAAGCGGCTCGAGGAGGTCTGGCTGCCAGGTGAGGCCGATCCGGTGATCCTGCCCAGGACCTCCGAGGGGCTGTACCTGCTGCAGCGTGTGCGGGATGAAGCTCACCGCTTCGCGATCGCCTATCACCGCCAGAAGCGGTCGCGGGCGATGACGACCAGTTCCCTCGACGGGGTGGCTGGGTTGGGGGAGGCGCGCCGCACGGCTTTGCTGCGACACTTCGGATCGCTGAAGCGGCTCAAGGCCGCGACCGTGGAGGAGGTCATGCAGGTGCCAGGGGTGGGTCGCCGAACTGCCGAGTCGGTCGTGGCTGCGCTGAGGACCTCCGAACCGGTGGCACCTGCTTTCGATCCGACGACCGGGGAAGTGCTCGCATGACGGTCGATCTCGTTGTCGTGACAGGGATGTCGGGTGCTGGGCGCTCAACGACCGCGAAGTGTCTGGAGGACCTCGGCTGGTTCGTCGTGGACAATCTGCCGCCCGCGCTTCTCGGGACGATGGTCGACCTGGGGGAGCGGTCGCAGGGCCAGGTTCCGCGCATCGCGGTGGTGGCCGACGTGCGGTCGCGTGCCTTCTCTTCCGACCTTCAAGCCGCCCTCGCCGGGCTTGACGACCGAGACGCTGGGGTGCGGGTGATCTTCCTCGAGGCCTCGGACGAGGCACTGGTGCGTCGCTTCGAGAGCAACCGCCGCCCGCACCCGCTCCAGGACGACAGGCGCCTCATCGACGGCATCGAGGCGGAGCGGGTGCTGCTTCGTGACCTCCGTGGCGAGGCCGACCTCGTCCTGGACACCAGCGTTCTGAATGTCCACGAGCTGCGACGCAAGATCGGGGCCGCGTTCGGGGAGGAGGGGACCTCGACCCAGGTCTCGCTGACCCTGATGTCGTTCGGCTACAAGTACGGCCTGCCCGTGGACGCGGACCTCGTCGTGGACTGTCGCTTCCTGCCGAATCCCCATTGGGTGGAGGAGCTGCGGCCCCACACCGGTCAGGACGCGAACGTCCGGGCGTACGTTCTGGGCCAGCCCTCCGCAGGGGAGTTTCTCGAGCGCTACGAGGGGCTCATGCGTCTGCTTCTGGAGGGGTACGAGCGGGAGGGCAAGCGCTACGTGCTGCTCGCCGTCGGGTGCACGGGCGGCAAGCACCGCAGCGTGGCCATGACCGAGGAGCTCGCCCGTCGGCTCTCAAGCCCCGGGCTTGACGTGCAGGTGCAGCACCGCGACCTGGGGCGCGAGTGAGCGCCGCCGCGCCCAAGGTCGTCGCCCTCGGCGGTGGCCACGGCCTCGCTGCTTCTCTCAGGGCCCTGGCCCAGTTGGAGGTAGACCTCACGGCGGTCGTCACGGTCGCCGATGACGGCGGGTCCAGCGGGCGCCTTCGCCGCGAGCTCGGGGTCCTGCCGCCGGGGGATCTGCGCATGGCGCTGGCCGCTCTCGCGGACGACGACGACTGGTGCCACACCTGGCAGCGGTTGCTGCAACACCGTTTCCCAGGGCAGGGGGCGCTGTCGGGTCACGCCGTGGGGAACCTGCTGCTCACTGCGCTCGCGGAGCTCGAGGGCGGCATCGTGCCCGCTCTTGACGTGGTCGGTCGGCTGGTCGGCGCGCGCGGGCGGGTGCTGCCCGCGAGCTGCGAGCCGCTGGAGATCGTGGCGCATGTCGTCGGGCTCGACCTCGAGGAGCCCGGCCTCGTCACCGAGGTGGTCGGCCAGGTCGCCGTCGCCACCACGCAGGGTGCGGTGTGCGCCATCAGCCTGCGCCCTGATGATCCGCCCGCCTGCGCCGAGGCCGTTCAGGCCGTGATGGAGGCAGACTTCGTCGTCCTCGGCCCGGGCTCGTGGTTCACCAGCGTGATGCCCCACCTGCTGATCCCGGACCTGCGCGACGCGCTCGTCAAGACCGCGGCGTCGCGCGTCATCACGCTCAACCTCGAACCGCAGGCAGGGGAGACCGACGGCTTCTCGCCGGAGTCGCATCTGGAGGCGCTCGCCTCGCACGCCCCAGAGCTGGTCCCCGACGTGGTCCTGGGAGACAGCGCCATGGTGCTGGACACGCATGGTCTGATGTCACTCGTGCAGTCGTCGGGAGGCAGGCTCGTTCTTGCCCCCGTCGCTTTGGGGGACGGGACCGCGCGGCACGATCCGACGCGGCTGGCGGCGGTCTACGCACAGATCATGGGCATGGAGAGTGGGTTGGCATGGCGATGACAGCGGCCGTCAAGGACGAGCTGTCCCGGCTGACGGTGACCAAGCCGTGCTGCCGCAAGGCAGAGATGGCGGCGTTGCTGCGCTTCGCTGGGGGTCTACACCTGGTGGCGGGGAGCATCGTCGTCGAGGCAGACCTCGACGCCGGCAGCTCAGCGCGCCGACTACGCAAGGAGATCGCCGAGATCTACGGCCATGCCAGCGACGTTCACGTCGTGGCACCCGGGGGGCTCCGCAAGGGCAATCGCTGGGTCGTGCGTGTCAGCAAGGACGGCGAGGGCCTGGCCAGGCAGACCGGTCTGGTCGACAGTTACGGCCGTCCGGTGCGCGGCCTTCCGCCGTCGGTGGTCAGCGGCGGCATCTGCGACGCGGCGGCGGCTTGGCGTGGTGCGTTCCTAGCCCACGGCTCGCTCACCGAGCCCGGTCGCTCGAGCTCGCTCGAGGTGAGCTGCCCCGGTCCCGAGGCCGCGCTCG